>JALWKP010000060.1 GCA_027081355.1 Campylobacteraceae bacterium | reverse complement strand
ATGACACCGTAACAGAGCCTAAAAAGAGGTCTATTAAACTTGCTAAACTGCAAGCCATTGAGCAGCTAAAGTATAATAAAGATAAAGAGAAAATGCTCTTTAACTTAGCAAAAAGAAAACTGCTTACACAAAGAGTAAAAATTAGCTCAGCAAGAGCTGCCCTAAAGATGGCAAATAGAGTCTATAAATCAGCAAAAATCAAATATCAAAATGGAATGATAGATATAATTGCGTATCTTGATGCCCTAAGCAAAAAGACAATAAACCAAGCACTTTATAAAAAGGCACTAAACGATTACGAAATTGCAAAAGCAAATTATTACTTTTTTAGCGGAATGGATTATAAAGATATAATTTATAAAATTAAATAAACTTGTTGCGATATAAGGATACACCAAAACTTTACATATTTACTTGTCACAAGACAAGACGGCACAGAACTTTGCCAATGCTAATTGTCCTAGCTTTGCTGCGGGATTGTCTTTTGTTTCATATCTCCTGATATGAAACATAAACCTTACTGCAATTTGTGACTGTATGCATTCCGTATCAGAAGATGCGGAATGAGGGGGAAATAACCGTAGGGTCGATTTATCGACCATACATAAATAATTATATAATTCTTGTAATAATTTATCGTTTAGCAATTGGTCGGTAAACCGACCCTACATTTTTCCACTCGCTCCCAAATTACGAAGCTGTGAAATAAGTTAATGTTGCTGTAAAATTATCCATTTTAGTTATTCCAAGCGTTGCAAAAAATCTCGATATAACGGCGGTAAATAGATTCTTCACTGCGCTTGGAATGACGGCGATGGCAAATTTTTTGGACATTTTTCACACTCTTTGCACTTGGGAGTGTAGAACTACTCTTCCAATCTGACTCTAACGCTTTTGGCGTGGGCGGTTAAGCCTTCTATGTCAGCTATTAGGGCGCACTCTTTTCCTATTTCGTTAATTCCTTTTTTGCTCATGGAAATTATGGAGCTTTTCTTTAAAAAGTGTTCAACACTTAGCGGCGAATAGAATTTTGCGGTTCCGCCGGTTGGAAGCGTATGGTTTGGTCCTGCTATGTAGTCGCCGATTGGTTCGGGGGTGTATTCGCCAAGGAAAATCGCACCGGCGTGTTTTATTTTATCTAGCAGGGCAAACGGCTCTTTTGTTGCTATCTCTAAGTGTTCTGGCGCGATTTGGTTCATTAAATCTATCGCTTCGTCTATATCTTTTGCAACAATTATCGCTCCGCGCTCATCTATCGATTTTCTTGCAATCTCTTTACGGCTTAAGGTTTCTAAAAACTCTTCTACTTTTGCGCTTACTTTTTCTGCCAATTCTTGGCTTGGGGTAATTAAAATAGAGCTTGCCATTTCGTCGTGCTCTGCTTGGCTTAATAGGTCAATTGCCAGGTAATCTTCTCTTGCGCTTTCGTCTGCAATAATTCCAATTTCGCTAGGTCCTGCAATCATATCTATATTTACATCGCCGTAAACTAGCTTTTTAGCAGTTGCTACAAAAATATTCCCGGGACCCGTAATTACATCCACTTTTGGGATAGTTTCGGTTCCGTATGCCATAGCGCCGATTGCACTTGCTCCGCCTACTTTAAATACTTTTTTTAAATTGCAGATATGGCACGCAGCAAGCAATAGTCCATTCAGCTCATTATCGGGCGCGGGGGTGCAGACAACTATCTCTTTAACACCCGCAACAATTGCAGGTATTGCATTCATCAGCAAACTGCTTGGATATGCCGCTTTTCCGCCCGGGATATAAAGCCCCGCTCTATCAACAGGGGTTACCTTTTGCCCTAAAATATTGCCGCTCTCTTCTTCGTAATTCCAGCTTTTAGGAAGAAGTTTTTCATGGTAAGCTTTTATTCTATCATAGGCAAGGTGCAGCGCTTTTTTAATATTTTCATCTAAATTTTCGTAAGCTTTTTGCATATCTTCGGTAGAGACTTGCAAATTGCCGTCTTCTTTAGGTTCCCATCTGTCAAAGCGAGCAATCTGGCTTTTTACGGCACTGTTGCCGTTTTGCTTAATTTCATTTATTAAATCCTGCACAATTTTGCTGACACTGTCTATATCCATTTTACCGCGTTCTAAAAGTTCGTTAAATTCGTTTTTAAAACTGTTGCCGCCGCTTTGTATAATTTTTATCATTTATTCTCCTTTGTTCGGAATACGGATTACCAAAAAAATTCAACTTTATACCAATCTCTAATCTCTCTTCTCTAAAAAAGCATATCGCTCTAACATAGTTACATTTCCCAAAGCGCCGCCTTGGTGGATATAAATTAAATTGTTAAAAAGTTTTTTGTTTTCAAAAACGGCAATCCAGCCTTTTGGGTCGTAGAGCAAATCGAACTCAACCCCGGTTTCTTTTTGTAATTCTAGCCAAATTTGATAAAACTCTAAGTAGAGCTTGCCGAAATGATACTTTTTTTGGGTATTTATTATTTTAGGATGAAATTTTTCATTCTCTTCCAAAGCCAAAAACTGCTTTTTTAAGTAATCGCTGCTTCCGACACAAGGTGTCGTGTAAACTTTAAAATTATCGGCGCCTAATTCCATAAAACCTTTATTTAAAAACAGAGCCGTTGTTCCCGTGCCAGAAGGCAAAAAAACTTGATACTCTTTGCCGTCTAACTGCTGCTCTAACTCTTCTGCCAATTTTTTAATGCCGTAAAATGCTTCTTTATTTGCTATACCCTCATTTATAAAAAGTTCATTTTCTTTTGTTTTAATATTATCATACCCCTCTATTAACTCCATCCCGTTATTTAAAGCATTTAAAAAGTTGCCCTTTGGATACAGCTCTAAATGTGTAGGAATATGATTTGCGTAATATCTGAATTTAAGCCCCATCTCTTTTGCAAAAACAGATAAAGAATACATTGCATTAGACTGCACCGAGCCAAAACTGACAATTGTATCTATATTTTTTGGTAAATTGTGCACATACCAGTAGATTTTTCTAGCCTTGTTTCCGCTGAAATCTTGGCTGATTAAATCGTCGCGTTTTAAAATAAAGGGGATTTTTTTAAAAATATGTTTTTTTATCGGTGTTGGAGTATTAAAATTTAAAGGCATTTTGACTCTTGGATTATTAGTATATTGGTATATTTGTTATTGGTATATCGGTTAAAACAAATTACCAATATACCAATTACAAATCAACAGTTTTGCAGACCATGTCTGCAAAACGCTAATATCTATCTATACAATTTAACTCTTCAAAAGCTTTAATAACTCTGTCTCTCATACTCTCTTCGCCGGCTCTTAGCCATTTTCTTGGGTCGTAATATTTTTTATTCGGTTTATCTTCGCCTTCGGGGTTGCCGATTTGTCCTTGAAGGTAGTCGCGGTATTTCTCTTCATACTCTTTTACGCCGCTCCAAAATGCCCACTGCGTATCGGTGTCGATATTCATTTTTATTACGCCGTAACTAATAGCTTCTTTAATCTCTTGCGGACTTGAGCCGCTGCCGCCGTGGAATACAAAGTTTACAGGCTTTTCAGCGGTGCCGAATTTCTCTTGAATATACTTTTGAGAGTTATCTAAAATTTTCGGCTCCAATTGCACATTACCCGGCTTATAAACACCATGAACATTACCGAAAGATGCGGCTATTGTAAAGCGCGGGCTGATTTTGCTAAGTCTTTCGTAAGCTTCTGCCACCTCTTCGGGCTGAGTGTAAAGCGCAGCATTATCTACATTTGTGTTATCTACGCCGTCCTCTTCGCCGCCTGTAATTCCAAGCTCAATCTCAAGCGTCATTCCAAGGGCATCTAACTCTTTTAAATACTCTTCGCAGGTAGCTAAATTTTCATTTAAAGGCTCTTCGGATAAATCTAGCATATGTGAACTAAATAGAGGTTTTCCGGTTTGTTTAAAGTAATCTTTGCTAGCTTCTATAAGCCCATCAACCCAAGGTAAAAGTTTTCTTGCAGCGTGATCAGTATGCAAAATTACAGGCACGCCGTAAGCTTCTGCCAAAGTGTGCACATGCTTTGCCCCGCTGACTGCACCTAAAACTGCCGCATTTTCGCTTTTTAACCCTTTGCCGGCATAAAAACCTGCTCCGCCGTTGCTAAATTGAATAATTACAGGCGAATTGACTTTTGCAGCAGCTTCTAAAACTGCATTAATAGAATCGGTTCCTACGACATTAACAGCAGGCAGTGCAAATTGATTAGCTTTGGCAATTTCAAAAAGCTTTTGAACATTATCTCCGGTTACAACTCCGGGTTTAATAAAATCAGATATTTTTTGCCCCACTTTAAATCCTTAGTAAGAAAATTTATGAGAAGTATTATACATAAAAAAAGTGAAGTTTGCAAATAATATAACAAGTTTTTAGTATTATCTTTCCGCAAGGGCGGAAAGTGTAGAGTATTGAAAATTGCCTTTAATTATTTTACAACAATTTTAGCTTTTTTCATTAATCTATCAACAACTTTTTTTTGTCTAAGTTGTATTTTAATTAAGTTTTTAACTTTAGAAAACGGAACTATTTTACCGTTTCTTTTAAATAATCTTTTATTTGCATTATATGCTTTTTTGGCTTCTGCATCTGTAACTCTTACACCTCTTATTTTTTTAGCCATCCAAGCATTTGCAATTACAAAATCTCTCTCTTTTTTACTCAAACTTTTGTAAGCAGTTTTAATTACCAGTTTATCTACAGCCAATCTTTTAACTATTTCTCTTTTATCTTTTGGAGAAAGCTGTGCATATTTAACTTTGCCTTTTGTTAAAACCTTTAGCAAATTATTTGCCTCTTTCTCCGTAATTGCGTATCCGTTTACGGTTCCTATAACTTTTGCACTCACTGAAGCTGTTGTTAGTGTTAAAATAACTGCAAACGCAGTAAGTAATTTTTTCATCAAATTTCTCCTTAATATTGTTTAATGTAATTATATTACATTTTTGTGAATGAATTGTAAATAATGTCTATTTGCTAGAATTATTATCTTCTAAATTTATTTCAGAAGTAATTTTAGCATTTTTTTTCTGATTATCGATTGTATCTTTTATAGTTTTTGTAAATTGCTCTTTTTTCATATTTTCGATAATTTGTTTTTTAACTTCTTTAAACGGTGCAATTCCTTCGGGTTTACTGTCTTCTACATAAATAATATGATAGCCAAACTGTGTTTTTACGGGAGTTTTTGAGATTTCACCTTTTTTCATAGAAAAAGCTGCATCGCTAAACGATTTAACCATTTGCCCCTTTGTGAAATAACCCAAATCTCCTCCGTTTTTCCCGCTTGGTCCAATGGATTTGCTTTTTGCCAACTCTATAAATTTTTTCTTTAAAGCATCTCCTTTTAATTTGCTAAGTTCATCAATAATCTTTTTAGCCTCATCTTCTGTTTTAACTAAAATATGTCTGGCATGAACCGTAGCCGGCTGTTTAAATTTATCTTTATGGTCTTCGTAATATTTTTTAGCTTCTGAATCGCTGATAATAGTTCTGTTATAAATTTTATCCATCCATATTCTGATAGCTAAATCTTTCTTAAAACTCTCTAAGGCAGCTTTGTATTTTTCATCTTTTTCAACACCTGCTTTATTTGCAACTTCTAATAACAATTCTCTCTCTATTAATTTTTTTAACATCATTTTTTGCTGTTCTTTACTAAGCGCATCAAAATTTACACCTTGCGTTTTAAGCAAATCGTTTATACCGCTTTTTGTAATTTTATGACCATTGACAGTAGCTAAAACATCACCGGCAAAAACTAGACCTGTTGCTATTATAGATGATAAAATTGCACCTTTTAATAGTTTCATTTGTTCTCCTTAAACAATTTTTGAAAATTTTAGTGATAGTATACTACTCAAATTTGTAATAATCCATTAATGTAGGTAAAAATGAGTAAAAAAGAAGCAAAATATCCAAAAGCAGCTAGCAAACAGGAGATAGAAGAAATAAAAAGTATTTTTTTAAAGCATTATCCCGATTCTGTTACAGAGTTAAATTACAATAATTTATATGAATTAATTGTTTCGGTAATGCTTTCGGCACAATGCACCGACAAAAGGGTAAATATTATTACACCGGCGCTTTTTAAAAAGTATCCGGGTATTAAAGAATTGGCAAATGCTGATTTAGATGATGTAAAAGAGTTGATAAAAAGCTGTTCATTCTTTAATAATAAAGCAAAAAACTTAATAGCAATGGCTAAAATGGTTCTTGAAATTTACAAAGGAGAGATACCTTTAGAACAAAAAGAGCTGGTTAAGCTGCCGGGTGTAGGACAAAAAACTGCAAATGTAGTGCTTATAGAATATACAGGTGCAAATTTAATGGCAGTAGATACCCATGTTTTTCGTGTAGCACACAGGCTTGGTTTAAGCAAAGCAAGCACAGCAAAAGGAACCGAAGAGGATTTGGCTAAAAAATTTAAAACAAATCTGCATCAATTGCATCAAGCAATGGTGCTGTTTGGCAGATATAAATGCAAAGCCGTAAAACCCGAATGCGAAGAGTGTATTGTAAAAAATTATTGTAAAAGCAAAGAAGGGTTTAAGGCTAGGTAGGAATTTAGGGTTGAGGATGTAGGTACGGCTGTGCCGCATGGCTTAATGAATAATGAATAGTAAAGAGTTTTGGAATCATTTTTGCTTAGCTTTGGCTAGGCTTTCGAGTAATTTTATTTAATTTCTGATACTTTCTAGCACCATACTTTGGAATTAACTATTGTGCAGTGGTCTCTTAAAGTTTAACCCAAAGCCCTTAAGAGTTGAAACTTTTATAAATGTTTAATAAGCTTAAAGCTCAAAGCTAAAAGCCGACAGAGAAAAGCATCTTGACATTCGTATTACAGAGCATAGATTAAAAAAACAAATTTCTCTAATTTCTAACCCCTCTTCTCTAAACTGCTTTTAGCTTTTGGCTTTAAGCTTTATGCATTTTATAGATATAAAACTCTTATCTTGATTATATTATGGGGGGGGGTGGGGCTGGTTAGACCCCTATAATTTCTTTTTCTATACTAAAGGAGGAGGATTAAAAATATTTTTAATTGTTTATTAGAAAAAGTGGTGGCGCGGCGGACGGGACTCGAACCCGCGACCTCCTGCGTGACAGGCAGGCATTCTAACCGGCTGAACTACCGCCGCATCCAAAATATTTTATAATGTGGTGGTCGCTAGTGGACTCGAACCACTGGCATCTACCTTGTAAGGGTAGCGCTCTACCAACTGAGCTAAGCGACCGGGAATTACTTATTTTAGTGGCGACCCCTAGAGGATTTGAACCTCTGTGACTGTGCGGAAAACACAGCATCCTTGGCCACTAGATGAAAGGGTCATCTAGTCCAAATAAGTCATAAAAAAGTGGTGACCCGTCTTGGATTCGAACCAAGGGCCCACTCCTTAAAAGGGAGTTGCTCTACCGACTGAGCTAACGGGTCATTGCTTCTTAAGCGCTTTCTGCGTTTAAGTGGCGTAATTATAGCTTTTAATTTTTTGAATGTCAAGAGTTTTTGCAAAAAAATTAAAAAAAAGTTAAAAAAAATCAAAAAAGCCTTTTTCTGATAATATCAGCATTTCTAAAGCAACCCTTGCAGACTGCTCTTGAACAAAGCTTCTGTCGCCTTCAAAGTGATATTTTTTTATTTCTTTGTTATCTCCGTTTTTAACACCTATATATACCGTTCCTACCGGTTTTTCATCAGTTCCGCCTGTTGGTCCGGCAATTCCGCTGATTGCTATTGCAATATCAGCTTGCGCATTCTTTTGTGCTCCGTCTAACATTTCAGAAACACATTCCTTGCTTACTGCTCCGTAATTTTTTAGAGTTTCTTCTTTTACACCCAGCCATTCTTGTTTTATTTTATTAGAATATGTAACAAAAGTTCCTTTTATTATATTGGAAGCGCCGCTTACAGAAGTCAGTTTTGCAGACAGTAAACCTCCGGTGCAGCTTTCTGCACAAGTTATTGTTTTACCTTTAGCAGTAAAATACTTTACAATAGCAGCACGCAAAGAACGAACCGGTAAAAGTTTTACATTATACTCTTTTACAAATTTTGTTAAACCGCATTCTCCTTTGCTTGTTTCTACTTTTAAGTTATACCATGTTGGAAGCAATTTAATAATAGACACATGATTTTTTAATCTTTTTTCTATATCCTGTAGGCTTTTTTCATCACCAAATAATTTAAAATTGCTAATATCCCTATTTAAGATATTGCTTGGCTTAGGAAGTTTTTTAAAAAGATTGATTTTCCTTACAATGAGCATTGTCCCATTAATGCTGTAAATTTTATTATCATCTTTTTCTATCGGCAAAAGTCCTATATTTTCCAATTGTTTACATACTTTATCGTAAAAAATATCTAAAACAAACATAGAAGCAGGCAGTTTTTTGAATTTTAAAATAGAAAAAATATCATCTATTGTTTCTTTTGAATAAGTTGGGAATTTATCTATATGCGTAGCATCGGTAATATATGGATAAACTCTCTCTAACTGCTCTCTTCTAACAAAATCCTGATAGAGGCTCGCCCCTATAAATATTATATAATCGGGTTTTCGCAATTTTGACATTTTTTACTCCTCTGCCTGCAAGTTCTTGACTATTATAACGAAATTGTAATAGAGTTTTAGTTATAATCTGCCAATTTTTTATAGATTTTTAAAAATTTTTTCAAGGGAAGCTAAAATGGATTACAAAGATACACTTTTGTTGCCAAAAACAACATTTCCAATGCGCGGTAATTTGCCTAACAATGAGCCCAAAAGATATGCAAAGTGGTTTGAAGGAAACAGAGCATACAAAAAGATGAAGCAAAACAGGGAAGGCAGAGAGTTTTTTACCCTGCATGACGGACCGCCGTATGCAAACGGAAATATCCATATCGGGCACGCCCTTAACAAGACGCTAAAAGATATAGTCGTAAAATACAACTATTTTCAAGGAAAAGCGGTGCGTTTTACGCCGGGCTGGGATTGCCACGGTTTGCCTATCGAGCAGAAAGTAGAAGAGAAAATCGGCAAAAGCAAAAAAGAGGCGCTGCCTGTTTCTAAATTTAGAGACCTTTGCCGTCAGCATGCGGCAAAATTTGTCGATTTGCAAAGAGAAGGTTTTAAGTCGCTTGGAATCGTAGCAGATTGGGAAAACCCTTATGTTACTATGGATTTTAAATTCGAAGCAAATATTTACAGAGCGCTTTGCCAAGTTGCAAGCAAGGGGCTTTTGGTAGAGAGAAGCAAACCGATTTTCTGGTCGTGGGCGGCACAGACTGCGCTTGCGGATGCGGAAATTGAGTATAAAGATAAAGAAGACTACTCTATTTATGTTGCTTTTGAATTGCAAGACGAAGCCAAAAAAGAGCTTGGTATCAAAGGCGATGCAGCAATTGTAATTTGGACTACAACTCCGTGGACGCTTCCTGCCAATGTGGGTATTGCTTTGCATCCTGAAGAGACTTATGTGCTTACAAAAGAGGGATACATAGTTGCGCAGAGCCGTTTAGAAGCGCTGGTAAACGAAGGTGTTTTAAAAAGCGCGGAAGTTGTAAAAGAGATTCCATCGGTCGAACTTGAGCACAAAAAGGCGGTAAATCCGTTAAATAGCAGAGAGTCTTATGTGATTTTAGGCGATTTTGTAGAGTTAGATTCCGCAACGGGCGCGGTGCACTCTGCGCCGGGACACGGTGAAGTGGATTATTTTGCCTCTTTAAAATATAACCTGCCTGTAATTATGCCAGTTGATGACAAAGGGCTTTATGACGAGAGCGTAGTCGGGCTTGGTTTGCTGCCGAATGCCCAAGAGTTTGTGGGAATGCATGTATTTAAAGCAAATGATAAAATTATAGAATTAATGGGCGATGCGGTGCTAAAAGCAGACAGATTTACCCACTCGTATCCATACTGCTGGAGAACAAAAAAGCCTGTAATTTACAGAGCTACAAAACAGTTTTTTATTGCGGTAGATAAAGAGTTAAACGACGACGAAAGAACTTTAAGAAAAATTTCGCTCGATTCTATTAAAGATGTTTCGTTTTACCCTGCGTGGGGCAAAAACCGCTTTACACCGATGATAGAGGGGCGCCCGGACTGGTGTATTTCGCGCCAAAGAAGCTGGGGTGTGCCGATTGCTTTCTTTAGAGTTAAGGCGACAAAAGAGCTTGTTTTGGATGAAAAGGTGTTAAATTTCGTTGCTATGATTTTTGAGCAAAAAGGGTGCGATGCGTGGTATGATTTGCCGATAGAGCAGCTGCTGTATCCGGGCAGCGGCTACAAGCCCGAAGAGTTGGAAAAAATTACCGATGTTTTAGATGTATGGTTTGACAGCGGCTCGACTTGGTTTGCGGTGCTGAAATCTAGAAATTACGATGCGGGTGAATTTCCTGCCGACCTTTATCTGGAAGGGACAGACCAGCACAGAGGTTGGTTCCAAAGCTCTATGCTTGTAAGTGCGGCAATAGAGAAAAAAGCTCCGTATAAAGCTCTTTTAACCCACGGCTTTACTGTTGACGAAAAGGGCGAAAAGATGAGCAAATCTAAAGGCAATGTTGTTGCTCCCGAGCAGGTTACAAAGCAGTTTGGTTCGGAAATTCTGCGCCTTTGGGTAGCGCTTAGCGATTACCAGAGCGATTTGAAAATCAGCCAAAATATTTTAAAACAGACTGCAGAGCAGTATAGAAAAATCAGAAACAGTTTTAGATTTTTGCTTGCAAACTTAGACGGTTTAGAAGAGATTTTAGAGCTGGATAAATTCGGGCAAATCGACAGATGGATTTTGGCAAAAGCAAAAGGGGTGTTTGAGGGCTTTAATAAAGAGATGGCAAATTACGAATTTGCAAGAGCCTTTAGCCTGCTTAATAACTTCTTGACAAACGAGCTTAGCGGTATATATATGGATTTGTGCAAAGACAGACTTTACTGCGATGCTAAAGATTCGTTAACAAGACGCGGGGCGCAAAGCGCTATGTATCTGATTGCAAAATCTATGCTGGCACTTGTTGCGCCTGTATTGACTTATACGGCAGATGAGGTTATAGAGCACGCACCGCAAATTTTCAAAAAAGATTTAGAAGATGTTTTCGATTTAGAGTATTCGCCGCTGCCTGAAGTTGAAAGTTCCCTAAATGGCGAGCTTTTAATTAAAGCAAGAGAGAGTTTCTTTGAAAGTATCGATAGACTTAAAAAAGATAAAGTGATTAAAACAACGCTAGAGCTGGCAATTGCGGGAGATGCTTCGCAATTTGGCTTTGAGAATGCTAAAGATTTAGAAGATTGGTTCGGCGTTAGCAAATTTGAAAGCGAAAGCTCCTCTGAAGTGCTGGCAACATTTAAAGCAGGCGAAATCGAGTATAAAATAGTTAAATCTAACGGACATAAGTGTCCTAGATGCTGGAGATACACAAGCGATGCCGAAGATAAACTTTGTAAAAGATGCAGCGAGGTGACAGAGTAGTGGATTTAAGCAAGCCTGTAACCAATGAGTATATTTTTGGTGCAATCGGTTTAATTTTGGTATTTGTTGCTATTGGTTTAGCAATTGTTCGATATTATAAGAAAAGAGTTTTCAGGAGAGATAATGAAGCTTAAAGAGGCGTTGAATTTAAGCAAAGAGGAGTTAAAAGCTTTGCAAGACGAACTGCTTGCAAAGGCTAAAGAGAGCGATTTAAACGCTTATGTCGGCTTTGAGTGCGCCGGCGAAGGCGTGCCGATTTTAATTAAAGATAACATTCAGGTAAAAAACTGGAGTGTTACTTCTGCTTCTAAAATACTGCAAGGCTACATTGCCCCGTATAATGCTACCGTAATCGAAAAACTTATAAATGCAGGTTTTGCTCCGACAGGGCGGGCAAATATGGATGAGTTTGCTATGGGTTCTACAACCGAGAGCAGCTTTTACGGCGCAACAAAAAACCCTCACGATAAAACAAGAGTCCCCGGCGGCAGCAGCGGCGGAAGCGCAGCAGCAGTTGCAGGCGGCTTGGCAATTGCCGCGCTTGGCAGCGACACGGGCGGAAGTATCAGACAGCCTGCGGCTTACTGCGGAGTTGTCGGTTTTAAACCCACTTACGGAAAAGTGAGCCGTTACGGATTGGCAGCTTATGCAAGTTCGCTTGACCAAATAGGACCGATTACTCAAGATGTCGAAGATGCGGCGATTTTATACGATATTATCGCAGGGCATGACAGCAAAGATTCAACTTCGGCAAATGTAGAGCATATAAGCATTGCCAAAAATTTAGATGCTAATAAAAAATACACAATTGCGGTAATCGATAATTACATTGCCGAAGCCAGCGAAGATGTGCAAAAAGCTTATGAGCTGGCAATAAAAGCGTTAGAAGATGCAGGTCATAAGATTTTGCATAAAAATTTGGCAAATACAAAATACGACATTGCAACTTACTATATTATTGCAACCGCCGAAGCGGCAACAAACTTAGCGCGTTTTGACGGCGTTAGATACGGCAGAAGAGCCGAAGATGTTAAAAATACCCACGATTTGTTCTTTAAAACCAGAAGCGAAGGTTTCGGCGAAGAGGTAAAAAGAAGAATTCTGTTAGGAAACTTCGTGCTATCTTCGGGATATTACGACGCTTACTATATAAAAGCGCAAAAGGTCCGCCACCTTATTCGCGATGAATTTAATAAAATTTTTGACGAAGCCGATTTGATTTTATCGCCGATAGCGCCGTCTGTTGCGCCAAAACTCGGCTCTATCGAAGATCCGCTAGAGATGTATAAAAGCGATATGTTTACAATTGCGATAAACCTTGTGGGTTTGCCGGCGCTTAGTATGCCGATTATGAAAAACAGCGAAGATTTGCCTGTGGGCTTGCAGCTTATTGCAAAAGCTTTTAATGAACAGCCTATATTTAACGCCGCTCTAAGTTTAGAAAGAGCTTTAAATTACACCAATTAAGGAAGAAGAATGAAAATAAGAATGCGCGCACTTACTTTTGAAGATGTTTTATTAGTTCCTCAGCACTCAACAGTTTTGCCAAAAGAGGTGGATTTAAAAACAAAAGTTACAAAAAATGTTTCGCTAAATATTCCGATAGTATCGGCTGCAATGGATACCGTTACCGAGCATAGAGCTGCAATTGCGATGGCAAGAGAGGGGGGTATCGGGATTATTCATAAAAATATGGATATTCAAACCCAAGCCTTAATGGTTCGCAAAGTTAAAAAGAGTGAAAGCGGTATTATTATAGACCCAATTTATATTTCGCCTGAAGCAACAGTTGCAGAAGCAGATGCTTTGATGGGCGAGTATAAAATTTCGGGCGTGCCGGTTGTAGATGAAGATATGAAACTTTTAGGAATTATCACAAACCGCGATATGCGCTTTATTACCGATATGAGCGGCATTAAAGTAAAAGATGTAATGACTCACGCGCCCCTAATTACTGCAAAAGAAGGGATTACCCTGGATGAAGCTGCTGAAGTGCTGCAAAAAAGCAAAGTAGAAAAGCTGCCAATTGTTGATGAAAACGACAGATTAAAAGGGCTTGTTACAATTAAAGATATTTTAAAAAGAGAGAAATACCCAAATGCAAACAAAGATGAATTCGGGCGCTTAAGAGTAGGCGCAGCTATTGGTGTAGGTCAGATAGACAGAGCCGCTGCGCTTGCTGCAGAGGGCGTAGATGTAATCGTGCTGGATTCTGCACACGGGCATTCGCAAGGGATAATAGATACTTTAAGAGCTATTAAACACGAGCTTGATGTTGATGTAGTAGCGGGAAATATCGCAACAGGCGAAGCGGCAAGAGATTTAATCGAAGCGGGAGCAGACGCCGTTAAAGTGGGTATTGGACCCGGAAGCATATGCACCACAAGAATTGTTGCAGGCGTGGGTGTGCCGCAAATTTCGGCAATAGATGATGTTGCAAAAGTAGCAAAAGAATACGGTGTGCCGGTAATTGCAGACGGCGGAATCAGATATTCGGGCGATATTGCAAAAGCTTTGGCAGTGGGGGCTAGCTGTGTAATGCTAGGAAGCGCGCTTGCAGGAACTTACGAAGCGCCGGGCGAAATGATAATTTATAACGGACGCCAATTTAAAGAATACCGCGGAATGGGAAGTATAGGCGCTATGACAAAAGGTAGCACAGACAGATATTTCCAAGAAGGAACGGCAGCGGACAAATTGGTGCCGGAAGGAATAGAGGGGCGCGTGCCTTACCGCGGAAAAATTTCGCAAGTGCTGCATCAAATGATTGGCGGTCTGCGCTCATCTATGGGTTACTGCGGTTCTAAAGATATTCCGACATTCTGGGAGAAATACGAATTTGTAGAAATTACAAGCGCGGGGCTAAAAGAGAGCCATGTTCACGATGTGACAATTACCAAAGAGAGTCCAAATTACCACTCTTAAGTTAAAGGAAGAAAATGGGAAAAGTTTATGCAGCATTCCGCTCTATCGGCGCTTATGTGCCGCAAAAGGTTTTAACAAATGCCGATTTTGAAAAAATGGTAGATACAAGCGATGAGTGGATAGTAAAAAGAACAGGTATTAAAGAGCGCCACATTGCAGGCAAAGATGAAAGCACAAGCTTTATGGCGGCAGAAGCTAGCAAAGTTGCAATTGAGCGTGCAGGATTGGATATAGAAGATATAGATTTAGTGGTAATGGCTACCGTAACGCCTGATTACTTTAATATGCCATCAACCGCTTGCCTTGTATCGGAGAAATTGGGTATTAAAAATGTGCAGGCGTTTGATATAAGTGCAGCTTGCAGCGGTTATGTTTATGCACTTTCTATTGCAAAAGCGTTTATAGAATCGGGAATGAAAAAAAATGTGCTGGTAATCGGAGCGGAAAAATTCAGCTCTATTGTGGATTACACCGATAGAACAACTTGCGTGCTTTTTGGCGACGGCGCGGGGGCTGCGGTAATTAGCGCTACCGAAAACAAAGATGAGGGCTTTTTAGATATCCATGCAAGTGCAGACGGCAAATATTGGGACTTTTTAATTACGCCATCACCCGGTTCGGTTAATCCTGCAAACTGTGAAGCGATAGAGCAAGGGCTGCAATATGTTAAAATGAAAGGCAACGAAACTTTTAAACTTGCGGTTAAAACCCTTACAAAAGATGTTAAAGAGATTCTTAAAAATAACGGTTTAGAGGCTAAAGATATTCCTCATTTTGTGCCGCACCAGGCAAATTACCGTATTATTAAAGCGGTAGGAGACTCTTTGGGAATGCGCGAAGACCAAGTTGTTGTAACAGTTCACAAATACGGCAATACTTCGGCTGCTTCGATTCCTATGGCGATAAACGATATTTACGAAGAGGGCAGACTTAAAAGCGGCGAATTGATGCTGCTAGATACCTTTGGCGGCGGTTTGACTTGGGCAAGCGCCTTAATACCTTTTGCACCCGCAAAATGATAGACAGCGCCGTTGAACTTTTTAAACTCTTAAAAAGCCGCGGATGGGATAACCCTAGCCGCGATGAGTGGTGGTGGCCAAACAGCGGCAGTTTCGAAACCGCTGTCGGGGCGATACTTACGCAAAACACTTCTTGGAATAATGTAGAAAAAGCACTTGGCAATTTAAAGCAAGCCAATCTTTTAATTTTAGAAAAAATAGCAAATACCCCCGTTACAATCTTGCAAGAACTTGTTAGACCAAGCGGTTTTTACAAAGCAAAATCTAAAAATATAAAGATGCTCTCGCAAAATATTATAAAAGATTTTCAAAACTTTAAGCAGTTTCAAGAGTCTGCAGACAGAGAGTGGCTTTTGGCTCAAAAAGGCATTGGGCAGGAGAGTGCCGACGCAATACTAAATTACGCTTGCTACAAAGAAGCTTTCGTAGTTGACAGCTACACCGCAAGAGTGCTAGAAGCCTTTGGCTACCAGTTTAACAGTTACGAAGAGCTGCAAGAGTGGATTGTAGAGAGCTTTTACAGCGGATACGAAGAGGTGTATCCAGATTTATCCCGCGCCCAAGCCTACGCAAGAGCTCATGGAATGGTTGTGGAGTATTGCAAGGTTAATAAAAAGGGCAGAGCGGTCAGCCTTACGGCATTGATGGTTGATGGTTGATGGTTTATGTCGAATTGTTGATGGTTTGATTCTGCTCACACTCACACTAATATAAAAAGGAAAAACATTTGGCAAAACAGAAAAAACGAGCAACATTAGAAGATTTTAAAAAAAGGCTCGATGCGATTAATCCAAACCTTTTTAATATGTTAAGTGCGCCAAAAACCCATTTTAGCTTTAGAGTCAATTTAAATAGAACAACAGTTAAAGATGTGTTAGAGAAGTTAAAGCAAGAAGGTATAGAGCCGCAAAGTGTAGATTGGTGCGAAGAGGCTTTTGTTTTGCCGATAGAACATAGAGAAGCGCTGGTAAAATCAAAACCTTACACCTCAAAAGAGGTTTACATACAAAACCTCTCTTCAATTTTTGCTGCAATATCTTTAAAAACAGAACCGGAGTTTTGGGTGCTTGATTTAGCTGCAGCGCCTGGCGGAAAAAGTTTGATATTCAGCGAGCGTGCAAAAAAAGTAAGCGCCGTAGAACCCGATAAAAACCGCTTTTTTATGATGAAAAGAAATTTTAAAGAGTCGCTTGCAAAAAATATTCAAACTTACAATAAAGACGGCAGGTTTATCTACAAAGCCTGCCCGCAGTGGTTCGATGCCGTTTTCTTAGACGCCCCCTGCAGCTCCGAAGCCCACATAGATATAAATAAAGGTATAACATGGTGGAACCAGCGAAGAATATACAAATTTGCCAAACTTCAAAAAGAGTTAATAATCTCCGCTTTCGAATCGCTAAAAACAGGCGGCGAAATGATATATGCCACCTGCACCTTCGCCCCCGAAGAGAACGAAGCCGTAGTAAACTACCTGCTAAGCAAATACCCAAACGCCAAACTCCTCCCAATCCCCCACAACTTCCAAAACACCCAAGAAGGCTTAACTAAATGGCAAGAAGAAGAGTATTCCAAAGAGTTAAGCAAAACCCTAAGATTCCTGCCAAACAAAGCCTTCAGCGGTTTTTATATGGCGAAAATTGTGAAAGAGTAAAATCTATGTTAAATATTTCTCCATAAATGTTTCGGAGCTTAAGCATTCAGTTTTTTTAGATACAAATTTTTTATCATTGTATAACTCTTTGCTTTTGGCTTTAAGCTTTTTTATCTGCGGCGCTGCCTAAACTCCAAAGCATTACGCCGTCGAAAAACAGGCTGATACCTACAAAAATTCCTACCAGCCACAAGGTTTTTAGCGGGTCTGCTATTGCTATAAAGAAGTAAATTCCAATAGCCAAAGACAAAATTCCGTTAAGCAGCGCAATCCACCACATACTGTTTGGTTTTATGCTAAATGCCAAAGAGAAATTGATAAAACTATCTACCAAAAAGTATGCGGTAAACAAAATTCCAAGCGCTACTACACCTGTTAGAGGGTTAATAAAAATTAAAACCCCTACGATTAAAAACATTAAAGCTTTAAGCCAGCCCCACCAATCTTTTTTATTTACTTTCCAAGTTTGAAAAGCGACTAAAAAGGCGCTAAAGAGCATTAACCAGCCAATAAACAGGGCTGAAGTCAAAGACATTATAGCCGGAAAGAAAATCCCCAAAAGTCCCATTGCCACAAATATTGCGCCCACCACTTTACTATATTTGCTAAATTGCTCTGTTACATCTTTATTATCTGCAAAAATGGAATAGTTTAACATTTTAATCCTCCTTTACTCTGTTTATAGTGTTAAATCCAAAATTTTTGAGCATTTTTCAATTGCTTCGTGATTTAACGCTCTGCTTTCTTGTATCTCTTTAATAATTTTTGCAATTACAACCAAAATAGCGCCTGCAATTTCCGGCAATTTTGCTTCTAATTCACCAGAAAGCGGATATTTTAGCGGTGTCAATGTTGCCAAATAACTTAAAATATCTTCTAAATTCAACTCTTCTTCGAGTTTTTTAGTTTCTATAATTGTCTCTTGCAAACCTTTTGTAATGGGCAAATCGCTTTCCCAAATTACGTCGCGTCCGTTAATATTAGCATTGCGCTCTGCTGCTAAAAGCAAATCGTGCAGTTTTTTCTCTGCAATTTCAGTAATATTTTTTGCGTGCCCCTTGTGAATATCGAGCGAAGCGGCTTTTCTAAAAAGCGCTTCTAGTTTTGTAAATCCTGCTATTGCCATAATTTCCCCCTATTTTTTAAAAGTTTTTAAAGCTTTTTCTTTAAACTCTTTTAGTTTTGCTTTTAACTCTTCAAACATTTTTTCGGCTTTGTTTTTGCCTTTTACCTCTTTTTCTATTTTACTGATTTCATCATTTAACATTTTATAAGTAGTATCAGAACTGCTTGTATAGCCAAGAGCTTTAGCCTTTTTAAGCGCCTCTTTTGCCTGTGCTAAATGAGAAAGTGCCAGTTTTTTATTACTTTTTGCAATTTTGCTTGCTGCATCAACTAAGCTTTGAGCCTCTAAAATTCCAAGAGGTGTTACGGTTGTAATGTTTACAAAAGTGTTAAGTGTGTTTGCAAGCACAGCTCTTGCTTGTTCTGTTTTATTATCATTTAAGTATTTAGCTGCCTCTTTCAATGCTGCCGGATATGTCGCCAAAGGCAGATTTACAGTAGAAAAATCTATCTCGTCTGCTAAATTGCTTACAATTTTTCTAGCATCTTGAACTTTGCCTTTGCTAAGCAGCGCTTCTGATTCTATTACAGCAGTCTCTACTGTATCTGCATTTCCTACGAACTCTTGAACAAAAATTTTACTATCTATAGGAATAAGTTTAGGCGCTTTAGGGTTGCTTAAAACAACTTCGATTTTACCAATAGCTTTTTCCAAGGTTTTTACAGCTTCATCTTTTTTATTTGCATCCAGCTGAGCAATTACCTGCGCAACCAATGCCACAGACTCAACAGCCTTTTTTACAATTTTTACATCTTTTTTATGGGCTTTTGCATCTTTTTTAGCTTTTGTAACTGCAGATGCAGAAACCGCTTTGCTTGTAGCATTTGCCTCTAATGCCATAGCTTGTGTTCCAAGTAACGATAAAGCCACAACAGAAGATAACAGTAGTTTTTTCATCTTTTGTCTCCTTTTTGTTTAGTTTTTTGAACTACCAGTGAAATTTTATACCTTTTGCAAAATTTGTTCTGCTACATAGGTTGCATTTTGTAACATTTTAAAGTATAATGCCGCTTAAAAAAGGCAATTATGAATTTACAAGAGTTAGATAGTTACCTGTTAGAAGATATTCAAAGCTCAGACCATCCATCCGATTTTATAAAGAGGGATAATTTTTACACTTTAGTTCTTAGGCTGCCCCAAACGGGAGAAACTGTTACCATAAAATCGGATGCTTTTATTATAGAACAAGATAAGGTTTTTATTTTCGATAGAAAAGAAAACAGATTAAAAACCTTCGGCACGTTAGAAAACTTACAAAAGTTTTTAGAAGATAAAATAGAAAAATTAATAAAAAGCGTAAAGCAGTATCATATAGACATAGACAATTTAGAAGAGTCTCTATACCAAGAAAATTTAAGAGATGAATTTATGCAAAAATGGATATATTACAAAAAAGATATATCATTAATACACCGATTAATGTTTCATGCATCGATTGTAAGCGAACTTTTTATTTCACAATTAAGAAAAAATGGAATAAAATACAATAAGCACGCATTTGAAGATTTGCACGAAGAGATTACTCGGGTCCGTGATTTGGCAAAAGCGGGGGAGGAAAAGCTAGATAACCTTTACGATTTTTATAGAGCAAAAGTAGATGAGAAAATGAATAAAAACGTTTACTACTTAACTCTGCTCTCTGGCATATTTTTACCGCTTACTTTAGCAACCGGCTTTTTTGGAATGAATACCGGCGGGCTGCCCTTTACAAACGACCCAAACGGCACTGTAAAAGTTATTGCTATTTCGCTTGTTTTAGAAGTAATTTTCTTTTTACCCTTTATTTTGCAAAACTTTAAAAAAATAAAAAAGTTTAAGCGATAATCTTTTTAAGCATCAAAGAAACAGGAGCGTGGTCACTGCCTTTGATAAAGTCTAAAATATCGGCATCTAGCAGATACTTTTCTAAATCTTTAGAAATATAAAAATAGTCGATTCTCCAGCCGACATTTCGCTCTCTTGCCCTTGTGCGCATTGACCACCAGCTGTATCGGTTTGGCTCTTTATGGAAATATCTGAATGTATCAATATAACCTAAATCTGCCAGCTTATCTAGCCACGCTCTTTCTATCTCTAAAAAGCCCGAAACCAGCTCGTTCTCTTTAGGGCGTGCTAAATCTATGGGGTTATGCGCCGTATTTACATCGCCGCAAAATATTATGCTGTAGCCTTTTTTTCGAAGAGACTCTATATGTTTTAAAAAATTTTCGTAAAACTCTAATTTGTATTCCAAACGCTCGCGGCTTCTTTTTCCGTTTGGAAAGTAAACATTAAAAAAGGCAACATTTTTAAAATGCAGCTCGTTAATTCTGCCCTCTTTTAATCTATCGACAATATAGCAAGGGGAGTAAAAATCGGGTTTATATTTACTAAAAACCGCAACTCCCGACTGCCCCTTTTTTATCGAAGAACTAACATATAAAAAGGGATATTTCTCATTAAACAAATTATTCGGGATTTCATCTTCAGCAGCTTTAACCTCTTGCAACGCTAAAATATCGGG
>JALWKP010000059.1 GCA_027081355.1 Campylobacteraceae bacterium | reverse complement strand
TATTGGCTTCTGCTGCAACTTTTTGTGTTGCGTTTGCTTCGCTTTTTGCAGCTGTAGTATTTTTTTCGGCTGCTGTTTTTAAAGGTGTTGTTGTATTTTTTTCGATTTTAAACGGAACTGCGGGAATCGCAGCCGAATTTTTCCCCTGTTTAACAGTATCTACTGCGCTTTTATTATTTGCTTTAGAGTATAAATACCCAAGCGCTAATGTGTTTATTACAAATAAAAGCGCTAATGCAAATGTTAATTTAGCTAAAAATCCGGCAGGTCCTTTTGCGCCAAAAAGCGATTCATTGCTTCCGCTGTATGCGCCTAAACCTATGCTTGAACTCTTTTGAAGCAATACTGCGCCAGTAATTAAAATCGCTAAAACTATCTGCACGATAAATAGAGTCGATGTCATAATAATCCTCTTTAAAGTAAAAGTTAATATAATTGGCGGATTATATCCAAAAAAAGCTTTAGGGATTAAATTTGCAAAAAAGAATCGCAGAGCAGTTTAGAAGAAATGCAAAAAGTTATGAGCAATACAGTATAATTCAGCAAAGGGGCGCAGAACTTTTGGCAAAAGAGCTGCCGCAAAATTTAGGAACCGTTTTGGATTTAGGATGCGGAAGCGGCAGAGTTTACAAGGAATTTACAAAACTTAAAAAAAGATATTCCCATTTTTATGGATTAGATTTTACAGAAGATATGTTGAATTTACACCCAAAGTTTACAAATTTACATCTTTTAAAAGGTGATTTTAACAGTGATAAAACTTTTAATGAAATCAAAAAGCTGAATCTTGATACAATTGTTTCATCTTCTGCCTTGCAGTGGGCGCAGGATTTAAAAAAAACTTTTAAAAACTGTGCAGAATCTGCAAATTTAGGAGCTTTTTTCCTTTTTGGCAATAATACTTTTAAAAGTTTGCATAAAGAATTGGGCTTAAAATCGCCTATATATTCTGTAAAAGAGATAAGAAAATATTTTTTAAATTCATTCAATATGATTAAAATTAAAGAATTTAATTGGGTTTTAAATTTTAACAGCAGTTATGAAATGTTAAAATATATTAAAAAAAGCGGAGTGAGCGGCGGAGTGTTTAAGGCTGAATATAGGCAGTTAAAACAGTTAATCAACAACAACAGGGTGCGCTGTTTGGAATTTGAAACAATTTTATTAATAGGCACGGCAAAATGGAAATAAATGAGTATAAAAACTTAATAAAAGAGCACAAATTTTTCAAAGCGCATGAAGTCTTAGAAGAGTTTTGGTTCCCCAGACGCAAAGAGAAAAGCAAAAAAGTTTTAATTGTAAAAGGCTTTATAAATGCAGCTGTTGCATTTGAGCTTAAAAAGAGGGGCAAAGATAAAAATGCAATATGCGTCTGGCAGACTTATATTAAGTTTTCTAAACTCATAAAAAGCGATTATAAAGAGTTTTTGGAATTAAAGTATTTTATAGATAATTTTGCTAACAACTATCTCTTTTAGATATAATTTCATAATTAAAACAAAGGAAACTAAATGAAAAAAGCACTGCTTATAATTTTGCCTATTGTGTTGATTGTTACAGCTGTATTTGCTGTTTTATTTACTCCATTTGGCAGCAATACAATTATTAAGCCTATAATAAACAGGGTTATAAGTTCTAAAATTAAAAAACCAAAAATTAAAATTACAAAATTTGACAGTAATTTTGGTTTTGTAAATATAAGCGCAGTTGCAAACAACGGTTTAAATGTTCAAGCAAAAGGAAAAGTAAATTATTTTTCTCAAGATTTTGATATAAATTATAATATTTTGGCAAATACGCTGAAAGTAAAAGAGAAATCGCTTCCTGTAAAGATGGATATTAACGGTCAAGCAGCCGGAAAACCGGATAATTTTGGCGTAAACGGCAGCGGCAATGCTTTTGATTCAAATATTCATTATAAATTTATTGTTAAAAATAAAAATCCTCAGACAATAAGCATAAATGTGGATAATGCAAATATTGAACAGATGCTCTTACTTGGAGGCATTGAGCCTTATATTGGGGGGTTTGCAGATATTGATATAAATATGCCTTCGCTGAATGTAAACAACCCAAGCGGAAAAGGAGAAATTTTTATAAGAAACGGAGAGTTTAACAGACATCTTTTGGCAAAAAAATTTAATATTATTTTACCTATAAATGAAGAGTTTAAAGCTCATGTAAAAGCCAAAGTAGAAAAAAAATTTATAGTAGGAGCTGGAATAATTGATTCTTCCAGTGCAAAATTAAAAATTTCAAAAATCACTTCTTTATTAGATTTTTCGGTAATAAAAGGATATTTTAATCTGTATATTCCAAAGCTTAGCCGCTTAAATAGAATTGCAAAACAAAGATTAAGAGGTTCGGCTAATCTTAACGGAGAATTTTATCTAAACAATAAAAAAGGGCTTAAACAGGCAAAAATAGCTACTTCAAGCTTAGGAGGAGACGCTTCTGTTTTTTACTCTAATAACAGTGCAAAAATTATATTAAACAGAGTTTCTATTCCTAAGATATTTCATACTGTTTCGCTGCCTGGATATTTAAGCAAAGGCGATATAAACGGTAAAATTGCTATACCCAATTTAAAAAGATTAGACGGCAAATTCAATATAAGCAGCAGCGGAAGGCTAAACCCCAGATATTTAAAAATTAAATTACCCGCTTACAGTTATAAAATGCATATCAAAGGCAAACTTTCAAATGCAACAGTTTATGCCAATAAGGCTTGGTTAAACAGCTCTTTTGCCACAATTTATCTAAATAAAGCAAAATTTGCTATTGCTACGCAGGCACTTTCTGCAGATTATCTTGCAGATATTAAAAATCTCTCTGTTTTAAATAAGATTACCGGAAAGAAATTAAGAGGTCCTTTTAAAATCAGCGGGCATCTTGATAAAATGAAAAATAATATTAATTTCAGCGGAGAGAGCAAATCTTTAGGGGGAAATTTAAATATAAAATATTCCGGCTCTTCTTTAAAAGCCAAGTTAAGCAGCGTTTCGCTTCCTAAACTTTTATATATGCTTTATCAGCCTCATTTTTTGAAAAGCGGAATAATCAACGGAATTCTTAAAGCAAATTCTATAAGCCCTTTAAACGGAGCTTTTGCAATCTCTTCAAAAGGATGGATTGACAACACGGTAATTAAAAAACTTTACAAAACTGATTTAGGCGAGAATTTTAAATATGCATTAAATGTAAAAGATGCAATCATTAAAAACGGCATAATTTATGCTAAACCAAATTTAAATACCACTATGGGGAGTTTATTGTTTTCAAATTTAACATTTAATATTAACAATAGCAGTTTAAAAGGAAAATACTCATTAAAAATTGATGATTTAAATAAACTTCAACCTATAACGCAAAGAGAATTAAAAGGCAGATTTTATACAGACGGCACTATAAGCTTAGAAAACAAAAATCTTATTATTACGGGTAATGCCAATGAGCTTGGGGGAAGTATTAATTATATTTTGCATAATAATAATTTAACCGTTGATGTTGCCGGAATTTCTGTCGTGCAAGTTAGCAGAATGCTTGTAATGGATGATTTTTTAGACAGCATAGCAAAAGTCCATATTATTTATGACACCAAAGCAAAAACAGGACATTTTAATATCGATTTAAATGATGCCAGATTTTTAAACAGCCGGCTTGTTACTGCTCTTAAACAGTTTGCAAATTTTGATTTATCTAAAGAGATTTTCTCTAATGGCAATATTAACGGGGTCATTAATGACAATATTATTGTTTTTAATGTCAAAACAGACAGCCAAAGAACTAAAATTGTTATAAACAACGGCAAGATTGACACAAAAGCTCAAACAATAAATGCAAAAGTTCACTTTAATTATAATAACAATGATTATCAATTTAAAGTTACCGGCAATATAAAACATCCTCATTTAAAACCGGTATTTGGCGGTTATATTAAGGAAAAAATAAAAGAAAAAGTGCTTCAAAAAATATTTGGCAAAACAAAAACAGACAATAACAACACTGCGTCAAATTCAGCCGGCAAAATAAAAAAAGTTAAAGAAAAAGCAAAAACAAAAGTAAAAAAAGAGATTAATAAAATTATTCCAAAAGAGGTAAAAGGGCTGTTTGGCAAATTCCATTTTTAATTTGCCCTTTTATTTATGCGCTTTTTCTTATTTGATACTCCGGAACCATAAAAGCTTCTTTTTCTAAATCTTCTATTTTTTCTAGCAATTTAGAATAAAAAGGCTGGTTTTTGTAATTATTTAAAATCTTTTTTGCTTTGTTTAAAGTATTTTCTATTGGCAAATCAAACCACTCTACACCCATTAATAAGGTATAAATATAATCAACCCCGAAACGTTCTTCGCTTCTTAAAAATTGCTGAAACCTTAAGCCGGATAACTCTTTATAAAGTTTTTTTGCATCTAAGCCTTTTTTGATTTTTGCAACTATCATATTGTTAATTACTTGAGCCAATTTAAAATGCATTCTGTTTTTTTTGTAATGGCAATAGAGTTTTTCATACAATTCGAGTGCGCTATCATACTCCTCATTAACTTGAAACTCGTAAGCCTCACAAAGAATTTTTTCGTGGTCAAATTTTTCTTTCTGACTAAAAAATCTGTTATATATACTTAAAAATGACATATCGCTCCCCTTTAATTGACATAATGCAATTATACCATTAAAAGCTTATTTTATTGTTAAAAAATGTCATTTTATTGATTATTTTCAATACTGATGGCATAAAAATTACATTTTTGTATCTTTTCTCTTGCATATTATGTCATAATGACATATTTTGTATTTTAAATAATACTATTATTCATATTGTTAATTATCTATTTCATTTTGAAAGCTATCTTTAATAATATATGTTTTTCATTATTATATATTGAGTTTATTCTTACTATGATAAGACCGCTGCACAATATCAAACCTAAATTATGGCTCTGCGAAATATCATAAAAGAAAAAAATTTTATTATAAAAAGTCAGTGTATTTATGTAACGTTTTTTTGTTTGTATTTTAAAAATACTCCCAAAAAATCGATATTATTAATTAAATAGTGATACAATACCTTTACATAAAAGTTACATTTATATAAGGAGGGGGTATGTTGAATTTTACTAAAGAAGGTCACCATTATCGAGTAAATGGAATTAAAGTTTCTCCTTGTTTCAAAGAGCTTTATGAAAAATTGAAACATATAATACCGCATAAAAGATTTGCTGAATACTTAAGACTGCACAAAGAAGCAAAATTGCCGTGTATGGGAGCGCAATATACACTGGATGAAATAGCCTTGCTTTACGGAATAAGCAAAGAGAGTGTGCGCCAAATAGAAGCAAAAAGCAAAAAAAAATTAAAACATCCAAAGTTATCAAATAAATTAAGAGAATACTACTTTGCTTAATTTATTCAAATAATATATTTTTTATGTTGATAAAATCGCATTATTTTAATATATTTTTTTGATATTTTTCTTGATTTAAACTGTTTTTATGTCCAAACTGTGTAAAATAATATTAAATTATAACTATACTGTATTTGCAAAAATGCATAAAGGGCACCTCTAATAATAGGTAATACCCACAATGGGCTTTGCAGATGCAAGATTGTGCAAGAGATTTATGAGTCCTAGCCGTAGCTAAGACGATTAAATATCTTGTGCAAGATTGCGTCTGCAAAG
>JALWKP010000058.1 GCA_027081355.1 Campylobacteraceae bacterium | reverse complement strand
ATCTACTCAATTGCAACTCCTTAATTAGTTACAACCACCCTGAGCAGATATAATACTAAAAGTTAAACGGTGGAACCTTTGATTCATGACCTTGCCCTTAGGGCAAGGTTTTCTATTTTGAAATAAATACCCATTAAAAACAAATTACTCCAATCTCTAATCTCTAAAATAGCAGCTTTATGCCAATAAATGGAAACTTTTATACTTAACTTAATGGTATTGGAGGTGCCCTTCAATGCCATTAAGTTAAGCTCAAACCATCCATAAAATGCAAAAAGCTTAAAGCAGAATAGAGAAGAGAGATTAGAAATTAGAGATTAGAGAAATTTATTTTTTGATTGTAGGGTCGGTTTACCGACCAAATGATTGACCAATCAATTATAATACCATTTAAAAACCGCATTTTACCGTTTTCTGTTGTCCATTTTCCGCACGGGATTACAGGATGCAAATAACTTTTTGCTTTCTGCTTTTAGCTTTGTGCCAAAAAATGGAAATATTAACTCTTAACTTAATGGTAATGGGGGGGGTGCAGGGAGAGCAACCTGTGTGTTGCCCTGCCTATTTGAAATGCAGTAAAATATTAATTACCTCATCAATCCCGGAGGAACACCGCCGCCTTTCATTTGCTTCATAATCTCTTGCATCTGTTTCATACCATTTTTGCCTGATAGTTTTTTTGCCATTTTGGCAGCGTTTTTAAACTGTTTTAAAACTCTGTTTACCTGCATCTGGTCAAGCCCTGCACCAGCTGCTATTCTTCTTTTGCGAGAATTATTTAACAGGTTCGGATTTTCACGCTCTTTTTTAGTCATAGAGCTAATCATTGCTTTAATTTGCTTCATCTCTTTAGAGTTTTCTAAATCCATATCGCCGATTTGCTTTGCAATAGAACTCATACCCGGAATCATACTCATAATCGACTTCATAGAGCCAAGCTTTTTCATCTGCTCCATCTGCTCTAAAAAGTCATTAAAGTTAAATTGACCTTTTTTAATTTTTTTACTGATTTTTTTGGCACTCTTTTCATCTATAACGGCGGTTGTTTTTTCTATTAGGGTTTCTAAATCCCCTGCCCCCATTAAGCGGCTTACTATTCTATCTGGAATAAAGCTTTCTAAATCAGGCATCTTCTCACCGCTGCCTATAAAGCGAAGCGGCACGCCGACTTGATGGGCAACGCCAAGTGCAACGCCCCCTTTGCTGTCGGCATCGAATTTACTTAATACAACACCCGTAATTCCGATTTTCTCTTTAAATGTTGCAGCTGTTCTAACCGCATCGATACCGGTCATTGCATCGGCAACATAGAAAATCTCGTCAGGGTTTGCAATCTTTTTAATGCGCGCAAGCTCTTCCATAAGCTCTTCGTCAATTGCCAAACGCCCCGCAGTATCGATTAAAAGCACATCATAAAGCCCGTCTTTGGCTTTTTTAAGAGCCTCTTTTACAATATCTTCGGGTTTTGCATTCTCATCAGCAACCAAATCTACACCCACTTGCTCGGCAATTTGGCGAAGCTGCTCAACTGCTGCCAAACGCTGCAAATCCGCTGCGGCAATTAAAACCTTTTTCTTTTTTTGCTCTTTAAGCATATGGGCAAATTTACCCGTAGTTGTGGTTTTACCGCTACCTTGCAAACCGGTCATTAGCACAACCGTAGGCGGTTTTGAAGCAAAAACAAAACCTTGGTTGCCCTGTGCAGTTAAAATATCTTTAAGATGTCTTGCAAGCGCATTTAAAAAATTATCTTTGCCCACACCCATTTTCTTAACATCTCTTTCGACATTCGTCAAAAGCTCTTTAACAACTTTATGGTGGACATCCGATTTAAGCAAAGATTTTTTAAGCTCACTCAAAGCCTTTTTTAAAGCCTTTTCGTCATCATGAAATCTAATTTTATTTATAGCACTTTTAAAACTCTCGGTTAGAGTATCAAACATATTTTTCCCTCTTTATAAATGTTTATAAAATATTACAATATAATGTTTAAAATTAGATGATTTATTGACTGGTTATTTGCTATTTGTTATTGGCAAAATTCCGTGCAAACAAACACACTCACACTACTTATACCTGACAATATCTTTAGGCTCGGGTGCAATGAACTCTTTGCCTAAAATCTCAATTTTGCTGGCATGCAAAAGTATTCTTTTGGCTTTTGTGGGACTTCCGTATTGTTCGTCGCCTACTACGGGGTGTCCCACATGCGAAAGGTGCAACCTGATTTGGTGGGTTCTGCCGGTTTTTATCTCTATATCCACTTTGCTTTTTTTACCCTGAACTTCGTTTGGCTTTACAATTGTAATTGCCTCTTTTCCAAGCTTTTTACTGATTTTAGATATAGATTTTGGACCTTTAATTGTATGAATAGGCAAATCTATAACCATCTTTTCGTAAACCACGCCTTCTACCCAAGCAGTATAAAACTTTTTTACTTTTCTGTTTCTAAAAGCCTCTATCGCCTTTTTTAAAAACTTCTCGCTTTTAGCCAAAAGCAAAACTCCGCTTGTCTCTCTGTCTAATCTATGCACAAGCCGAGCATCAAAAAAACTTGCTTCTACTTCGTAACTGTCTATAAAAGCGGGTTTATTTACAACTAAAATATCTTCATCTTCATATATTTTTGTAATTTTTTCTGGCATCTCTATACGAAATTTCGTATGAGACGGCATTACTGCTCTAGCAATTTTTAATTTCTTATCCCCAACATACACAAGCCCTCTGTCTATTAACTCTTTAGCCCGCTTGCCCGAACAATTCAACTGCAATGCAAGCAGTTTATACGCTTTATCTTCCATCTATTTCCTTTATAAAAAACATTGCAAAGCAATGTTTCCAAAACTATTCACCAATCACTATTCACCAATCACTAATCACTATTCACTATTCACTAACCAATCATTTCCTCAATAAACTTCTCCAGCTTCTCACTTTTTGGCACTTTAATAAGCTTAACCTTGCTGCTCTGTCCGCTTACAAACTCTATGCTGGATTTTGGCACTTTAAACTGTTTTGAGAAGAATTTAATAAGCTCTTTATTTGCCGCCCCTTCAACTGCAGGGGCTGCTACGCGCACTTTTATTGCATCGTCGCCGTAAAGTCCGCAAAATTCGCTTTTGCTAGCTTGCGGCTGCGCTTTTACTTTTAAAATTATATAATCTTCCTTTTCAGCGTAAAACATTTTTTATATCCTCTAAAAGTTCATCTATTTTAGCATTTGTATCAATTTTTGCAGGTGTTAAATCTCTAAAATCAACAAGCGCACCGGCAAGCTCAACTTCGGGAACAATTTTTATACCCTCAATAGATTTAAAAATATCTTTTTGGTTAAAATAGTTAGGTCCGCTTATTATTCTGCAGCCAAATTGCGCAGCTTCTGCCGCATTATGCCCGCCGATATTTGCAAATGCGCCGCCTAAAACCGCTACATCGCTTATAGCGTAAATATTTATAAGTTCACCCATTGCATCAACTAAAACTATATCGCTTTTAAAACTTTTATCTTCACTGAATTTCGCAAAGCTCAATCTTCGCTTTCTAGCTTCTCTTGCTAAAAAAACTTCTACTTCATCAAATCTTTCAGGGTGGCGCGGCACTACAATCAATTGAGCATTTTCTTTTCTTTTTAACTCTAAGAAAGCATTGAAAATCAATTCTTCTTCGCCTTCGTGAGTGCTTGCGGCACAAACTACACTGTCATATCTTTTTCTTTTAGGATACTCTGCATCAGGCTTTGCCAAATTGAAAAATTTAATATTCCCGTTTACTTTAATATTATGTGCCCCAAGCGTTTTTAAACGCCTTGCATCTTCAAAGCTTTGGGCATATACAACATCTATATTTTCAAAAATCTTTTTATAAAGCCATTTAAATCTATAATAGCGCGGGTAAGATTTTTCGCTGATTCTTGCATTAATTAAAAAAGTTTTAGCACCTTTTTTTTTAGAAACGGCAAAGAGCATATACCAAAGTTCCGCTTCAAAAACAACCAAAACTTTTTGCGGCTTTATCCAAAACGGCAAAAAAGTTTCAAAAGGTAAAAATCTTATCTCTTTGGTTTTATATTTTTTTATCGCTTCAAAACCGGTGTTTGTGGTTGTGCTTAATCTGATATCTTTGCTGTTTAAACTCTCTATCAAAGGTTTTATGGCATTTGCTTCACCCAAGCTGCAGACATGAAAATGCACACCGCCTTCTTTGAAAGGCAGGTTATTTAATAAAAAAAAGCGTGCTGGAATGGATTTTTTGTATTTTCTTTTAAAACTTAAAGCAAAAAGAACAGGTGTAAAAATCAGATGCAAAGAAGCTGCCAAAAGGCAGTAGAGATAGTAAAACACCCTAATTACGCCTCGCTGTTTTGAACTGCCTCAACATATAAAACTCTTCCACAGTGCGGGCAAGTTACAATATCTTCGCCTTTAATTAAGTCGCTGTATGCTTTATCGTTAATTTTCATATAGCACCCCATACAAGCTTGTTTCTCAACTTTTACAACCGCGGTATTGCCTGCCCAGTTTCTGATTTTCTCGTAAAAGGCAAGGATTTTTTTATCCATAGCTCTGACAGTTTCTTCTCTTTTAGAGTAAAGCTCGGCTTTAGACTCTTCTATTTTTGCGTATTCGTCTTTTACCGACTCTTCTATATCTTTAGCTTCTTGAACAGCGGCGTCCAACTCTGCCTGTAGCTCTTCTAACTGCTGTGCGCTAATATCGTTTGCTTTATTTAAACGCTCTATCTCTTCGTTAGCATAAGTTAATTTATCTTTTGCAATTTGCTCTTCGGTAGAAAGTGCAGCAATCTCTTTTTCGGTTTTAACTTCGCCGCTTTTTTTCTTAATTTCATCCAATTGAGCTTTTAATTCAACAATTTGCTCTTCAAAACTTGCAATTTTAAATCCGTTCTCTTCGATAGATTTAGATAGAGTGAGCTTTTTCTTTTCTAATTCGCTTACTTTTTTCTGAGCAGTATTTACTTTTGCATTAATTGCCTCAATTTGCGGATTAAAACTATCTAGCTCTTTATCGATTTTTGATAGAACTACTAAATCTTTAACATAAATATTCAAGGGTTATCCTTTATAGCGAGAAAATTCTAAATGGGTTTTTAGATTGCGCAATTATAACCGAAATTGGCAAAGAGTTCAATGAATTCTTAAGAGCATCTGCAAAAAATCTTTCACTTTCAAAGTGCCCGATGTCTATCAACATTTTATCTTCGCTTAGCGCTTTCATTGCATCATGATACTTAATATCGCCCGTTAAAAAGCAATCTGCTTCGATAAAATCAAGCAAACTTGCACCGCTTCCGGTTGTCAGCGACACTCCGTTAATCTGCTTTTTTGGGTTTACAACTTTTAACTGTTTTAATCCCAGTTTCTCTTTTAAAAGTTTAAAAAGCTCATCTTGGCTGAAGCTTTGCTTTGTAGTGCAGATAAACTCTTGTTCGCTCTCTAAACTTAAGCCTAAAACTTGGGTAAAAACATAGCGGTTTAAGTGACTTTTATCGAAATTTGTGTGCATTGCAATTAAGCTGATATCTTTTTTAATCATTTTTGCAAGCAGATTGCTTGGGTATTTGCTTAAATCCATAGCTTTTAAAGAACCGAAAATTAAAGGGTGGTGCACAATAAAAAGCGTTCCCTCTTTGGCATTATCGATTAAATCTTCATCTATATCTAT
>JALWKP010000057.1 GCA_027081355.1 Campylobacteraceae bacterium | reverse complement strand
CAAAATCTTTAAAACCTTGTAAATCTTTGTAATCTTGATACATAAAAGATGTAGCTTCAATATTGGCTGTTTTGCAATCTATTAAAAATTTACTTAATATGTAATTTACTGTTGTATTTCCAAGTTTTAAAAGAGATTGCGGTAATTTTAAACTGGCAAGCAAATCTAAAATTCCCAAATTTGCGCGGGTGAAGCGCTTATCTTTTATATCCCAAAAGCTTAAATCTCGAAACGCCTCTTTTGTTTCTAACGAAATATGCGCCTCTTTGTCATTGGGCAACAGTTTTAACGCTTGCAAAATATCATCTTTGCTTTTAACTTTAGAGATGCGCACGGCATTAAAGCAGTAATTTTTTAAAAATTCCAATTCTTCTAATCCACCCTCATTTAATGGGTTTATTCTTATTATAATTTCGCTATGGCTGCTTTTTAAATGACTCAAAAAATAAGCTATATTTATAAGCGCCTCTCTTTTACGCGCAGGAGCTATGGCATCTTCTAAATTTAAAGTAACTGCATCAGCTTGCAAATTGTCTATTCGGTTTAAATGTTTTAAATTCAGAGGATTTAGCATCATATTAGAGCGGTGTAGGGTTTTAGCCAATTTAAAGCGGTTATTTGGGTTTAAATTGGCAGTTTTTTCTTCTAGCGAAAGCGATTTGATTTTTTCTAAATTTTCAAAAATCACTTTTTGTCTGCCTCTCTTAAATCTTTCGAGCGGTCATACTGAATATTATAAGTTTGCAAAATATGTTCCTGTCTTGCCTTTGCCTCTTTTACATCTATTACAACCTGATGGTTTGATGCGTCTTCTAAAACTATAAAACCGTCTTTTTGCTTCATAATATCGTTATAAAATTGTTTAAAACTTTTTATTTTTTTACCATTTAATTTTTGAGGTAAAAAGTTGTAAAGCCCCTGATTGCCGCGGTTGCTTCTGTCAGCAAAAACACTTAGTAAAATAACCTGATCTTGCTTGTTTTTTGTTGCGCTTTTATCTAAAAGATTATAAATTTGGCAATCTTTTCTTTTGCTTCCAGATATTATATTTTCTACAAGAGGAGAGAAAAGATAACCGCCGTAAATAAAGTATGTCGGGTCTTTATCGTATTGATAACTTTTAACAAGCCATACTTTGTCATTACTCTTTTTCAAAGGTATGGTTACTTTTTTAATTTTGCGGTCTCTCCAAATTTTTAAATTAACGCTATCACCCATTTGCAGCAAATCTACCACATATTTTGCAGAAGTGTATTCGCCTTCTCTAAACTCTATTGTCCCATCATCATGAATATCTTTTCCATTTATACTTAAAACAATATCCCCTTTTTTTAAGATACCTGCACTGTTTCCAAGAGGCATAACTTTATCTACCAAAATGCCGGTTCGGTTTTTGTCTAAGCCATAATAGCGTTTAATTGCCGGATTTTCCATTTTGGACATAAAAAAATGCAATTGCGGAACACCGTCTATTTTGCCGTCTTTCCAATCGGTTAAAAAATGTTTAATCATAACTGTCGGCACCAAATAGCCGATATTTTGGCTAAAAGTAATGCCTTGCATTACCACACCTACAATTTTGCCATTGCTGATTGCCGGTCCGCCGCTGTTGCCCGGGTTAATTGCTGCATCAACTTGAATTGCCAAAAAACTCTCTCCGCTGTGAGCGTATCTTTGGTGCTCTATTCTTGAAACTACACCCGAAGTTACACTTAGAGTTTTTCCTCCCATTGGATAGCCCAAAACCACGACTTTTTGCTCAATATCCGGCAATTTGCCTATTTTTAAAGGTTTTATTCCTTTAAAAAAGCTTTTATCTTCTGTTGTAATTAATGCTAAATCCAATTCGTGAGAAACTGCTATAACTTTTGCAATATAGCGTTTTGTAATATCATATCTTTGAACCTCTAAAAATGTGCTGTCTGCTACTACATGGGCATTTGTAAGAATCAAATTTTTGCCAATTACCGCTCCGCTTCCGCTTGCTCTAATTGTATTGCTAATCCACGGCTTTTTGTAATTTGGCTCTTTAGCAGACATATAAATTTTAACAATCGCTTTTTTTATATCTTTATCTTGCAATTGAGCAAAAAGCGAAAATGTAAATATGAAAACCAGGGCTATATATCTCAAACAATATCCTTTTTTTGATACAATTATACACAAAAAACATCAAGGAAATGTATGAAAAAACTTTTTTTATTAATTTTAATTACATTTTTTCTCAATGGATGCGGAAGTGTTTATTATAAACAGATACATACCCCAAAAGATGATACTAAAATAGAAAAGTTAAAAAAAGAACTTTTGACAGTTTCTGACAACCCTCAAGAAGCGCAAGAGTTGGCTGTATTAGCAGTTACCTATCCAAAGGTTTTGGCAAACCGCTACCATTTGGTAAGTCCGCCTTTGTATCACAATTTTTTAGTGAATATAGGACAGAGAAAACGGGGGCTGTGCTTTCAGTTTGTAGAAGATATTATGAAAGAGATAAATAAACACAATTTTGACAGTTTTCATTTCAGATGGGGCAGGGCAAATGCTGATAAGTTAAATGAACATAATGTAATTGTAGTCACAGGAGATAAAGATGACAATTTTGACGACGGAATAATTTTAGATGCTTGGCGCAACAGCGGAAATTTGCTGTTTTGGAGAGTAAAAGACGACCCGGAATATAAGTTTAAAGAGTGGCAGGAGGGAGATGAAAGAATTCATTCTCACTAAGTTTTATGCAACTTTTATAGATGCAGTATTTATATTAATAGTGCTTTTTATAAAAGTTTTCTTTTTTAAATTTTTTAGCCGCTCAATTAAGTAAGTTCTGGACTCTTTGCAGTTTTCGATAGGTTTTAGCAATTCGCTGGCTTCTTTTAGAATAAAAGGCGGCATCATAAAAATATCTACTGCATCCAAAAGGGCTTCGACATATTTGCATGTATATTTTTCCGGCTCTTTGTTTGATAAAATTTTTAACATTTTTAACACTTCTCTAAAATATTTTTTGCCTAACAGGCGGCTTTTGGGGCTTCTTGCATAATATTTTGCTATATTTTCTAAACTTTCTACAACTTTTGGCATATCTTTAATATCGGTAATTTTGTGAATTAAAGAGACATTATAAGCCCCGCCGTATTTTTCTTCTTTTTTATACCAGCTTTTTACTTCGCGGGAGCGCTCTACAAATTTTTTATAAATTATTAATGTATTTGGTGTTTTGTCATATTTTAAAGCTTTTTTATACTCTTTAGACGATTCTTCAAACTCTTCTAAAAATTCATATATTAAAGCTTTAAAAATATGGATATTATTTAAATCTTCACTTGTTACAGTTTTAACAGGAACCCTCTCTAAGTAATCTAAAGCTTCATAAGCGCTGTCATCGGTTCCATCTTTTAAAATTTCATTTGCTCTTTTTATATATTTGCATGAACTTGTAAGAGCTTTTTTTTCAATATAAAGAAGCAAAAGAATTTTTCGTGTTTCTTCTTTTTGTTCTATTGACTCTTTTTGCTCTAAGTTCTCTTCTTGCAATCTGATTTCAGATTCTATAATTTCAATAGGACTCAATTGCATAGAAGTATTGTGTTCCTTTTTATCACGCTGAAACAGTTCAACTACTTTGCTTCTTAAATTCTCTAATATATGGTCATAATTTTTAAATATATATTTTTGCATATATTCCTCGTTATATTTATTATATAATGCCATTATACCGTATAATTTAAAAAAAGTGGCTTAAAATTAATAAATATTGACATATTTTTTACATATTTGCTTTTTGCAAATATTCAAATGAACTTTTTAGTAACTAATATAAATATATCCATATTATGGATATATAGATTTCTTAAGCCTTTTAAATTACGATACAATAAAAAAAATTTACTATAACAAGATTAACTTATAACAAATATTTAACATTTTTCCTGCAGCTTAATAAGAGCAGGAAAAACAGAAGAGGATTATACATAAATTTTTTGTAAAATATAAGATTTAACAGCAAAAAATGCTGTTAAATTTAATAAAAGAGTCTGTTTTAAAGATTAGGCATATTAAATTCAAATTTTTTGCCGTTCTTTAAAACATAAAGATATTTATGCCATCCTCTATACATCATATAGAATAGCATAAAAAAAGAGATAATCAAAATTATAGATACTAATTGACAGAAAAATTTTGAAAAAGAAGTAAAAATTACAAGTATCAATAAAGAAGAGAATAGATATAAATTGATTCTTGCATATTTTGCCGAAGCTATTTCGTGCATCATCGGAGCATCAAAATAGCCCTGGGCATTTAAGTGGAACCAGACTAAAAACGGAACTATTTTATAAACCATTGCAAAAACAGTTCCAAGGGCAAATAGGGCAAAAAACGAAGCTGTAAGCAGCGGCGGAACGGTTATAAAGAGGTTTGCAATACAAGTCGCCGTAAAAATGAGATACGAAACCATTGCAAGAGCCCAAAATAAAATTGTGGCATCGGTAACGGCTCGCTTTTTCTGTTTTAAACGCATTAAAGTAAGCACAGCGTGCACAGCAACGGCAAGCACTGCGGCAGTTTGAATAAAATGCATTAATTTAGGTGCAAAAAATGCACTTAAAATATTCAATAAAAGCAGCAAAAAGAGTGCCAAAGGCATATATTTGGCATAAATTTTAGGATATGGCGGAGTGACGTAAAACATTTCTATAACTTGAAACGAAACCGAAATAATAAGCATAGCAATCCAGCCAAAAACCCCAAAGCTAAAATGGATTTCTTTTAAATGCAAATAGTTTAACCAAATAGGAATACCAAGTCTTTCTAGTAACATTATAATACCAAAAATTGCAACTAAACTTAAAGTAAGCAGAGACAGCAGCATTCCTTTGGAAGAGGCGGAATGTTTTATTTTAAGCAGCTGCCTAACCATAATATAGGAGGTTGCAAAAAGTGCAAATCCAAGCAGCGCCATTGCAAAAATATAATTGATAACAGCGCCGTTGTAAAAAGCCAAAAGCAAAAAGAGTGTCCCAAAAATAAGGGCGTAATTTATCCGTATCGAAAGCTTTACAGGCGCTTTAATATGCACCCCGGCAAGCACCGGCAGCATTTGAAAAAGCGCGCCAAACATAAAAGAAGCCATAACCCCTAAAGTTAAAGTGTGCGTTATAATTAAAGTCTGAGCAGAATAAATATTGTTTATATCATTTGAGAAAAAGAGCATAATTCCTGCTATTATGCCAAAGACCGAACCAGTTAAAAAAAAGCGCAAAACCACCTTTATCGGAGGGGCTTGCTCCATTGACAAACCGCTGTTATTAAACATCGCTTAACCTGATAAACTGCTCTAAATTAATATCTTTTTTGGGTGAAATTATAATATGCCAATTGTTATCTTGGGCTAATTTGCTGACAAAATTTAAGTTGTGTTCGCTTGCAAGAGCCAGCAGAGGGGTGGGTTCTCTGCGGTGAAGCATATAAAAGTAACTTTTGTCATTTAAATGTTTTAAAATGCTTATAGCCTTTTCAAGCGGCTCTGGGTGCTCTAAATTGCGCGCATCTAAAAAGATTTCTTTCAAAGTTTTGTCTCCTGCATTTTTTGGATTAACTCTTCTTTCGCATCGGGGCTTAAAACTCTGTCTGCCATTGCATAAAGCATCTGCTCTTCTTTCATATTGTGCTGCTGCAGCAAAATCATTAACGATTCTGCCAGTGAGAGAAAAGTATCTTTGTTTTCATTCTCGATTGCCTGCGCCATTTTGCCAAAAAGCCCGCGCACCTGGTCGTGCTCGTATTTCATAACCATTGTCGGACCATCGCTGGAACCTGTAATTTCTTCAAATTTAGGGAAAAACTCCTCTTCTTCTTTTTTAAAATGCAAAAGCGTCTCATCGGCGAATTTTAAAAACTCTTCTTTTGTAAGGGCAAAATCCCCTTTTGCCGCTGCCGCTTCTGCTTTTGCAAAAAGATTGTCGCACTCTCTGTGCTCATTTATTAAATATTGTGATATTTGCATATACTTTTCCTTTCGTTAGTTTATTTTAAGGATAATGTGTTCGGCATATCGCGGGCAGACACGCAGGTCTGCCCCTCAATGCCATTAAGTTAAGGATTTTATATCCATAAAATGCACAAAGCTTAAAGCTCAAAGCCAAAAGCCAACCACCTCGTCATTCCCGCGAAAGCGGGAATCCACAGTTTGAACTGCTACAAAAGTCCTATTTTTACTTTTAAGCAATTTAAATCGTGGATTCCCAATCAAGTTGGGAATGACAGGAGGCAGATAATTTTTTTGCTTTCTGCTTTTAGCTTTAAGCTTTGTGCCAATAAATGGATATTTTACTCTTAACTTAATAGCATTGGTCTGCCCCTACATACGGAAAGCAGAAAACGGAAAATTGAAGCTTCCGTATAAATCTGTTTCTAAAACTAAATCCTCAACCCTAACAAGCAATCTCTTCCCATATTTGCGGGTTAGTCAGCATATATTCAACTCTTGACTGCCAAAGTTTTTTAAACTCTTGGGCTTCTTCGCTGCTAGCTTGTCCTGTAAGGGTTTTTTGCATTAAAACTTTCATATTCGGGTTGCCAGGCACAGCCGAAGTATTAAGTGTCAGGGTGAGCGATTCGCCATTGTCTAAACGGGTGAATCTTACCATTCCTTTTACATCTTCTGCGCCGTATTTTAATAAATCGCGTCTGTTAAATTTACCGCCAATACCCGTAAATCCGCCGCTGTCGCCAGCACCTAAAATAAAGCCCAAAACCGAACCTATCACACCGGTAACCTGGTGTTCTTTCGCCTCTTTAAACTCTATTTTAATTTGGCTTCTTTGCCCCATATCTTGCCCGTAAAGCTTTTTAAGAGCAATTTTAGCCAAAATATAAGCCCCCGCCACTGTCGGGCAAGAGTGCCCTGCCAATTTAACGCAATCAAGATAATTTATTTTTATTATGCCGTCTTGTGTCGCACCTAAAAAATCGCTTAAAGCATCTTGTAAAACAAACGGTTCAACATTGTCGTAAAAACTTGGATATTTCATATTAACCTTTTTTTATAGCCATTTTACCCAAAGAAGCATTTTTCTTTAATGATTTATATCAAAAATTTATTATTAACAGCTAAAATTGAGTAATATTAACATTAAAAAAGGCAGATATGAAACAGGCTATTTTGCTTTTAAATATGGGCGGACCGAGCAATTTAGGCGAGGTGGAGCTGTTTTTGCGAAATATGTTCAGCGACAAGTATATACTCCAAACCAACGCCCTGCTGCGCAAATTCATAGGCAATATTATCGTTAAAAAGCGCTTAAATGAAGCGGTGGAGAATTATAAAATTTTAGGCGGAAAGTCCCCTCTGCTTGAGATTTCAAATTCGCTTGCCAATAAGCTTGCCGATATAACAGGGGTGCCTGTTTATCCCGTTATGCGATATGTTCCGCCCTTTGCAAAAGATGTTTTGCCAAAGTTAAAAGAGCAGGGAATTAAAGAACTGGTGCTCTTTTCTATGTATCCGCAATACTCAAGCACTACGGTGAAATCTTCTATCGAAGATGTGCAAGAGGCTTTAAAGGCGCTAAATTGGAGCCCAAAATTAAAAATTATAGACAGATACTTCGATAACCCCAATTATATTAAACTGCAGTGCGATTTGATAGAGCAAGCTTTAGAGGGCGAGCCTTGCGAAGATAAAAAGCTGATTGTCTCAGCCCACGGACTCCCTATGGATATTATTAAAAAAGGCGACCCTTACGAAAAAGAGATAAATGCAAATTATGAGCTTATTTTACAAGAGTTAAATAGACGCGGCTGTAATTTTAAAGAGACACAGCTTGCCTATCAGTCAAAAGTAGGCAACGGAACTTGGCTGGAGCCAAACTTAAGCGATGTGCTAAGAAACCCAAGCAGTTTAAGCGTGCTAATTTTCCCGATAGCCTTTACAATCGATAATTCCGAAACCGTTTTCGAGCTGGATATTGAACACCGAGAAATAGCCGAAAAAATCGGTTACGATTACTATAAAGTAGCCAAATGTCCAAATGACAGCGATGAATTTGCGAAGTTTATACAAGGATTAATATGAATAGGGTATTAATTCTGCACGGATGGGGCGGGAGCGATTATCCGCACTGGCAGGCGAAGCTGGCGGGCAAAATTGCCTGCAATTACGGCACGGTCTCTTTTCCGCTTTTAAAAAATCCGCACTTTCCGCATAAAAACAGCTGGCTAAAGCAGTTAAAAGATTTAATGGAGAGTTTTAAGCCAAATATCGTAGTGTGCCACTCTTTGGCAAATACGCTTTGGTTTTGGTATGCCGATAGTTTGGATTTAAAAGCGGATTTAATCGATAAGCTGTATCTTGTGGCAATTCCTAGTTTGAATACCAAAGAGAATACAATCGGCTCGTTTTTTCCTGCGCCAAAGCCCAAAAGATTGTTTGCAAAAGAGGTAACAATTGCAGCATCTAGCAACGATAAATGGTGCACTCTGGATGAGGTTGAAGAGTTGGCAAAAATTTACGGCGCTAAGCTTAAGATACTGCAAAATGCGGGGCATATTAATGCCGAGAGCGGTTTTGGCGACTGGGAGTGGATGGAGAGAGAATTTGAAATAAACCCAAATTTTGGGTTAAAGCGAGACTGCAATGGGTAATTTGATTTTAAGTATAGAGAGCAGCTGCGATGACAGCTCTGTTGCGCTTACAGATATTGACAGTTTGGAGTTGATTGAGCATTTAAAAGTTTCGCAAGAGGCGGAACACTCTAGCTACGGCGGCGTTGTGCCAGAACTTGCAAGCCGTTTGCACGCAGTTGCCCTGCCTAAATTGCTAGAGAAAATAAAGCCGTATTTTGCAGATATTAAAGCGGTGGCGGTTACTACACATCCGGGGCTTTCGGTTTCGCTGCACGAGGGCGTAATAATGGCAAAAGGGGCTGCAGCTTTTTTAAATGTGCCAATTATTGGAGTTAATCATTTAAAGGGGCATATCTATTCGCTTTTTATTGGCAAAGAGCAGACTCTTCCGCTTCTTGTGCTTTTGGTCTCGGGCGGACATACACAAATTATCGAAGTAGAGAGTTACGATAAAATGAAACTGCTTGCCACAACGATAGACGACAGCGTGGGCGAAGCTTACGATAAAGTTGCCAAAATGCTCTCTCTTGGGTATCCCGGCGGTCCAATTATTGAGAAACTGGCTTTAGAAGGGGACGAAAACAGTTTTAACCTGCCCGTGCCGATGCAAAACTCTCCGCTTGTCGCTTTTTCGCTTTCGGGTTTAAAAAATGCCGTCAGACTGCAGATAGAAGCGCTTGGCGGAGCAAAAAATATGAGCAGGCAGGATATTTGCAATTTATCTGCAAGCTTTCAAAAAGCGGTGCTAAAGCATCTTTTGCAAAAGAGCAAAAAGGTTTTTAAAGAAAATATTATCCCAAATTTTGCAATTGTAGGCGGGGTTAGTGCAAACAGTTACATAAAAGAGGGCTTTAAAAAGCTTTGCAAAGAGTTTAATAAAAATATGCTCGAAGTGGATTTAAAATACACCTCTGACAATGCCGCAATGATAGGCAGATGGGCAATAGAAGCATATAAAAACGGAGATTTTTCAGAAGACTCTTTAAAAGTGGGCGCCACAAAACGTCTTCAACCGGGGAGTTTGATTTAAACTTGAGAAATGGTAAGGAACATTGTCATTAAATTAAAGATTTTACATCCATAAAATGCAATAAGCTTAAAGCTCAAGGCTAAAAGCATATTAGAGAAGAGAGATTAGAGATTGGAATATTTGTAATCTGCATTCCGTATTCCAAATGGATTACGGAAGGCAGACAACTTTTTCGCTTTTCGCTTTTAGCTTTTTGCCAATTAATAGATACATTTAACGATAGCAAAAACTTATCTACTCTCCAATTTGCGTAATAAAAACTTCTCTGCTGCCGCTGAAATCGCGGTGTTCTAGCAGATAAATCCCCTGCCAGGTGCCTAAATTTAGTTTACCGCCAGCAACAGGAATTGTAAGGCTGGAGCCTATAAAGATATTTTTCATATGTGCGCTCATATCATCGCACCCCTCTAAAGTATGGCGAAAACCTCTCCAGCAATCAGGGATTAAGTGGTTTAGAAAATCTTCTGTATCTAGCCGGACATCCGGGTCGCAGTTTTCATTTAACGCCAAAGATGCCGAAGTATGCTTTAAAAAAAGGTTGGCAATGCCGTTTTTAATTTTTATCTGTTCTTGCACAAGTTTTGTAATGATATGCACACCCCGCGTTTTAGAGGGGATTTTAATGCTCTGTTGTATTACCATCTTCGCTCTCGCAGCTAGACTCTTTTAAAGGGTTGTAGCTGCACCCCTCATCGCCGCCCAAGTTAAGTTTTGGCTGTAAATTTGTTTCGTTTTGGGCAGGAGTATTCGGAGCAGCGCTTTTTTGGCTTTGCTCTTTTTGCTGCGGAGTCTGTTTAGCTTTAGAGTATTTGGAAATAATATTTTCATCACCCACAATAATTTGATATTTTGCACCTTTTTTAATTATAGCAATCGGTATTTTTGAAATATTTAATGTTTTGGCAAACGAATATGCATTTGTATCCTGCGCATCTATTACACTATATTTAATATGGTTTTTATTTAAAAACGCTTTGGTTTTTTTACAGTGCGGGCAGGTTTTAGAGGCGATTAAATAAAGCCCGTCTTTTGATACTAAAGCTTTGTTTTTCGGTATTGCCAAAAATGAAAAAGCCACAAAAATAGAGGCAATTGCCGGCACCGTGTAGGCAAATACGCGGAAATTTGCATTTAGCAAAATCAAAAGCAAAAATGTATAAACCCCAAGGCAGAATTTGCAAACTTCGGGGTTAATGTTAAGCTGAGAAGCAATAAGCAAGCTCTCAAAAACAACCATTGCTGCTGCTGTAATTACATATAAAGTCTGGGCGCTTTTGCTTTTTAAAATCGATAAAAGCACTAAAACAAGTGCGCCAAAAATTCCTAAATAGTTAAGGTAAGTGCTGTCAAACTTAAGCAGCTGCCCTGCCATTTCGCAGCCGGTGCTTGAGCATAACTCAATATTGTTTGCTTTTAAAACAGTGTCTATAATTATATAAATTGCCAATAGTAACGGTAGAATGGTTTTAAGTTTTTTTCTCATATACACTCCTTATCTATCGGTTATTGAATCTGCAATAGCTTTTGCTTTGGCTTTTGCGCTCTCTATATCTTCATCAATTGCTAAAGCGACTGCAAGGCGTCTGCCTTTGTGGCTTTCGGGTTTGCCAAAAATGCGCACAAAGCTGCTTGAGGTAAATGCGCTCTCTGGCACCTCTAAAATTGGGTTATGCGATTCGCTTTTAGCTTTATATGCCGCGCTCGCACCCGGGCTGAAAAATGTGTAATTTAGCGGCAAGCCAAGCACTGCCCGCAAATGCAGGGCAAATTCGCTCTGGCTTTGGGTTATAAGAGTAACCATTCCCGTATCGTGCGGGCGCGGGCTTAATTCGCTAAAATAAACTTCGTCCCCTTTAACAAAAAACTCAACTCCAAAAATCCCGCGGCCGCCTAAACCGTCGGTTACCGCTTTTGCAATATTTTGAGCTTTTTTAAGCGCTGTTTCGCTCATAGGCATAGGCTGCCACGATTGCACATAATCGCCGTCTTGCTGAATATGCCCGATAGGTTCGCAGTAAATTGTCTCTTTTTCGGTTCTGGCAGTAAGCAGGGTAATTTCGTAATCAAATTTTATAAACTCTTCTACAATAAGTTCGCTTGCATCGCCTCTGGCTTCTTTGGCTATTTCGAACGATTTTTCCAAATCGGCTTGATTTTTTGCAATCGACTGCCCGTGCCCGGAGCTGCTCATAACAGGCTTAATTACGCAAGGGAAGCCAAGTTTGCCAGCAGCCTCTTTTAATTCGTCTAAAGTTTTTACAAAAAAGTATTTGCTGGTTTTAAGCCCCAAATCTTCTGCGGCGAATTTACGGATATTCTTGCGGTTCATGGTTTTATTTACCGCTTCGGCATTTGGAATAACATGAAAGCCAAGCTTCTGGGCTTCAAAAAGCGCATCTATGCTGATAGCTTCGACTTCTGGGAGTATGTATGTGGGGTTGTGCTTTTTTATTACTTCTAAAAGAGCCCCGCTATCTAGCATATTTACAACTTCGGCTCTGTTTGCAACAAGCTGAGCAGGGGCGTTTGCGTATTTATCTACCGCAATTACTTCGATACCAAGACGCTGCGCCTCAATAGCCACCTCTTTGCCAAGCTCGCCCGAACCTAAAAGCATAATAGATATTGAGTTTTCTTTTAAAGGGGTTGTAAAAGTCATTTGGAGTCCTTAATTGTCGGTATATTGGTATATTGGTTATTGGTGTTGGCTAAAAACAATACACTAATAACCAATATACCAATTAACAAAAGCAATTTTACCGAAAAAAGTTAATAATAGATTAAAAAGAAGAAAAATGCAGCAGCCAAAAGCTTTACGCTTTTAGCTTTTGGCTTTATGCTTAAATTACAGTCTAGCTTCGTATCTTCTAAGCATATAAAGCTTTTTAAGAATTTTCTTTCTAGTAGCGATTTTCTCTTTTTTGCGTCTTTCAGCCGGCTTTTCGTAATGCTGTCTTGCTCTGGCTTCTGTTACAATCAGGTTTCTGTCGCACTGTCTTTTGAATTTGCGGTAAGCTTCGTCAAAGCTTTCTCTGCTTCCTACTAAAATTCCTGGCACAAAAATCACCCCCTTCCATTTCTAAATTAAACACTTTATGTTTAATAAGCTGTAAGCTTAAAGCTAAAAGCAGAAAGCTAACTGTGCGGCTACGCCACTTTTAATAAAATAGTTTGCAAAACTGTTTACTATAATGGCTCTTAGCTAAACACGAAGTGTTTCAGAAATCGGTTGCAATTATACAAGAATTATATTAAAATAATAAAATAATTTACAAAATGGGGCTTAAAATGCAGAAACTTTTTAATAACTGTTATGAAATGGATAGAAAATGCTATCAAAAATACGGTTTGACCGAAGATATTTTAATGGAGCATGCCGCAAGCGAGATGGAGCGTTTTATCAGGGGGCGTTTTGAGCGGGGCGCTTCGGTTTTAATAGTATGCGGCGGTGGAAATAACGGGGCAGACGGCATTACACTGGCAAGGCTTTTGCACCCTGATTTTAATGTAAAGCTTTTTACCCCTTTTGGCGCAAAGAGCGAAATGGCAAAACTGCAGCTTGAGCGTGCAAAAAATGCCGGCGTTAATCTTTGCAACGGAATAAAAGATGCCGATATTATTGTAGATGCGCTTTTTGGCGCCGGCTTAAACAGGGATTTAAACAGCGCTTCTATTGAAATTATAGAAAAATTAAACGCATTAAACGGATATAAATTAGCCTGTGATATTCCAAGCGGGATTGATGCGGCAGGAAACCCCGGTCCGATTGCATTTAAAGCCGATGCAACAGTAACGATGGGTGCGCTTAAAGAGGCGCTTTACAGCGATTTGGCAAAAGATTATACCGGAGAGGTGATAGTTGCAAATTTAGGGCTTAGCAGAGAGCTTTATGAAGATGAGAGCGAAAGCTTTTTGCTGGAGCAGAGCGATTTTAATCCGCCGCTTCGCAAAGATAAAAATTGCCATAAAGGAAGTTTTGGGCATGTTAGCGTATTTTGCGGGCAAAAAGAGGGTGCAGCCATAATTGCCGCAACGGCGGCGGCTAGATTTGGCGCAGGGCTTACAACGCTTGTTGTGCACGAAAAGGTTGCAGTGCCGCCTTTTTTAATGAGTTCTACAACAACGCCAAAAAATGCTACCGCAATTGCAATCGGCATGGGGCTTGGGGAGTTTTTTGAAAAAGAGATGCTGCAAAAAGAGGTAATTAATTCCGATATACCGATAGTTTTAGATGCCGATGCGCTTTATAAAAAAGAGCTTTTAGAAATTGTAAAACAAAAAAGAGAAGTTGTCCTAACCCCGCACCCAAAAGAGTTTAGCTCGGTTTTAAAGCTGCTTAAAAATATAAATTTAAGCGTTAGCGAAATTCAAAAAAACCGTTTTAAACTTGCCAGAGAGTTTAGTTTAAAATATCCACACTGCACTCTTTTGCTAAAGGGTGCAAACCCGATAATTGCAAAAGCCGGAACTATTTACATAAATCCGCTTGGCAAGCCTGTTTTGGCAAAAGGGGGCAGCGGAGATGTCTTAAGCGGCTTAATCGCCGCGCTTCTTGCGCAAGGATACAGCGCTCTTGATGCCGCAATAAACGGCTCTCTTGCCCTTGCTCTTGCTTCGCAGAAATTTAATAAACCAAATTATTATTTAATTCCAAATGATATAATCGAGCTCTTAAGTGAAATTTAAACTTATAATTATATTCTTTTGAGATAATTTGCAAAAAAAAGGTTTTAAATGGAAATTGTTTTAAATTATTTAGGCGATAAAGAATTTGATGTTAAAACCGGCAAATCCGGCTTTAAAATGGATGCAAAAGAGATAACGCCGGTAGAGTATTTTGCAAGCGGGCTTATCGGGTGCACGGGTATAGATTTGGTTGTTCTTGCCCAAAAAGATGGATACGAAGTTAAAAATTACACTTTAAAAGCTGATATTGTCCGCCAATTGGCAGTGCCTTATAAATTTGGCTCTGTTCATATTACTTACAGTTTTGAAGGAGATTTTGAAGAGCTTAAAGCCAAAAGATACATTTTATCTTCGCTAGAGAGTTACTGCACAACGGTTAATTCCATAAGGGATTCGGTTAAAATTGAATATACTATTATATATAACGGTAAAAAAATTGCCGATAAAGAGAGCATAATTTCAGGCGACGGAAAAATTATAGAGATAGAAGACGGCTTTGGCGGTGTGTGTTGCTCTTAAAAAATTTATTTATTTTAATTCCGTTTTTTCTTTATGGATACCAAAACAGTATTACTAATTACAAAGCAATTAACAAATGTGTTGAATTTAATGCCAAAGAGCATATAGCAATTAGAAGTTTTAAATTTAATAAAAAAAAGGTTTTTTTAATTGTAGATACGCAATCTCTTAAAACCGGCATAATCTTGCAAAACAGTGCGATTGAAAACAGCTGCACCGCTCAAATAGCCAACAGCAGGTATATAAGATTGCTAAAAGAGATAAAATCGCAGCCCAATAAGTTAGAAAACAGCGGAATTACTTCGATAAAAAGCGGGGTTTTACTGACAACAGACCTTTGCCCTTCGCATAAAAAGGGCTTTGAAGCCAGACTCTATAAAGCTTTGATAAAATATTTTCCAAATCCTGTGCCAGTTACTGTATTTATTACAAAGCGCTGGATTAATAAGCATAAAAAAGCATTTTTGCAATTAAAGCGCTGGAATAAAGAGAAAAAACTAAGCATTACCTGGGGTAACCATACAGCACTGCACCGATATTTGCCCAAAAGAGACTTAAAACATAATTTTGTTTTATTAAAAAATGAGCATTTTATAAAAGATGTCTTAGATTTAGAAACAGCCCTGTTGCAAAACGGCGCTCTGCCGTCTGTATTTTTTAGATTCCCGGGGCTGGTTTCTGACAAAAAAAGGGTTTTGCAAGTATGCAGCTTAGGATTAATAACAATAGGAACCAATGCCTGGCTGGCAAAAGGAGAAAAAATCAAAGAGGGTTCCATAATTTTACTGCACGGAAATAAAAATGAACCCAAGGGGGTTGATATCTTTTTAAGATTACTAAGAAGCGGTAAAAAATTAAAAATCAATGCTTTTTAAAGATGCCATAGAATGGTTTTAGAGATATATTGCAACAAAATACACACTATTTTAACAGCATAATTAATTTAAATTGCACTATAATTAACACATATTAAATATTTTTCAATTTGTTAAGATTTTTTATATATTTTTTAAGCTATGATATAATATATTTATTATTAATAAATATTATTTTGCGAGGATTAAAATAAAATATAAGGTGGTTAAGATGAAGTTAAAACAGCAGCTAAAAAGAGCAGAGAAATTTTTTATTGAGAAAAACTATAACAATGCTCTTACTTTATACTCTATTGTATTATCGGAAAATAGAGAGAATTTAGATGCTTATATTGGTGTTTTACTTTCGGATTTTGGAAGTGAATTTCCAGATGAAGCTCAAGTTTTGTATTACTATTACCAAAGTGTTAAAGATACAAATGAAAATATAAAAAATTCTATACATCAATTGATAAAAAGCTTAACAAGTTCTGCTAAAAGCGATATTTATGAATTGATAGATGCAGATTTAATAATGAATGACGGAATAGATTATGAAGATTTTTTAAATATTGTAGAAGAGAAAGAGAATTTTAAAGAAGCTTTTGAAGATGCGATTTTTTCTACTAAAGTAATTATTTCAAAAAAATGGCAATTTGTTGATTTTATTAAAAAATTAACCGCTAACGGATATTACAGTGTGGCGCTGGATTACCTTGAAATGCACGCTCCTGCTTACGAAAATGACCAGGATATTTTAAGACTTTATAAACTGCTGCCTAAGAAAGTTTAATTATGCAAACACTTTTTAACAGACTTGTTAAGATATATGGCGTATCCTTAAACGCCATTAAGTGAAGGATTTTATATCCATAAAATGCATAAAGCTTAAAGCTCAAAGCCAAAAGCAGAATAGAGAAGAGAGATTATAATATCTGTAAAAACTGTAAAATGATATTGCTGTTTTCTGCACGGAATGACACAGTGGCTGGCTTTGGACTTTTAGCTTTATGCCAATAAATGGGTAATTTAGCCTAATGGCATTGAGTTTATCATATTGCAACAAGTCCATTAGCAATAACACCTGATAGTTATCTCCAAGGTATGCTGCCAGAAAGCCTAGCTAAAGCTAAGCAAAGAGGATTTTTTTTGATTTATGATGTTTTACAGTGCTGTAATTTTGGCTCACTATTGTATAAATATTTCATATTTAAGGTGTCTTTAAATCTATGCTAAAATAATACCGTTTTTTTATTTTATCTTCTTTATGCCACATTTTGGCATCAATTGTAAACGGCATAATACTTTTATATCTTTCGCCGCTTTTTAAATCGGGATTGTCTTCGCTGAAATATTTTATGCTTAATGTATTGTCCCAGCTTTTAGAAAGCCCTGAATTCATTTTATAATCGTTATTATTATATCCTCTTAAGTGCATAATAAATTTATTGCCGTCTTTATCTTTAACTGGCACATTTAATGTTGAATATCCTTTTTTCCACCAAACACCCTTTGTAGGTCCTATGCTGTTTTTCAAAGCTGTAAAATATACAGAGCTTTCGCTATCTTTTATTGTTTCGCCTGTATAATCAGCATTATTTATCACTTGAGTTTTTCCTTGTATTAAATTTATAATATTTAATACCGCTATACCCATTTTTTCTTCATTGTCAGTGACTCTCTTTTTTATATGCAAAATAACTCTTTGGCGTGATGTATAACTTCTTCCCTCAGCTAAATTATTATCTTCACTGCTAATCCACGCAACTATTTTAGTGCTGTCGCCTTTAACTTCGCTAGGGTCGTTTATTTTTAAAAGCTTTCCGTTATTTCCAATTTTTGCAACTCTTACAATTATATTTTTATCATTGCCCAAATCATCAACACAAGGCACGCTTAAAATAGAGTAAGCTTCTTTGCCTCTATCTGTGGGGTTTACTTCTGTATCTTCCCCTATCTGTTTATCTACTGTTATGTAAATTGCTTTTGCATTTAGAGTAAACTCTTGCCTGCTTTGGCACTTGCTTAAATTCTCATCCAAACAGATATCATTCATATTTACTTGGGCAAGAGGTTTTGTTAAATCTCTTTCCAGAATTTTACTGTAAATATCTGAGCGCTTTTTATCGCTTATTTGCGCCGAATCGGTCATTTCCTCTAAAGTGTCAAAAAGTTCTGTTTTATTAACATCAGCAAAATTTACACCTTTAAAATAGTCATTGTAATTACCAGTAGAGCTATTGTTTAAAAATCTATTAAAAAGCTCTTTTACAGCATCTTTAAAAGCGCCTTTATCTTTTAATTTGCCAAGGTAATAATTTGCTAAATATCTGTTTTGGTTTCTGTAACTTCTTATAGACCTGTAATTTTTTTCATATTTGTCTAAATATTTCCAAAGCTGCTCTTTCCCCCACTCGGCTTTTTCGCCTTTGCCATAGTTTATGCTAGGAGCTAAATTTATGGAAAAAGCTATATTCTTTCCTGTAACTATTTCTAAATTATCCGCACCTTTGCGATTATTTGGCTCCATAAAGAAAGTGTCTCTTTTTTGCATATACTCGTTTGCAAGTGCAATAATTTTTTCCGGCTCGTCCAATTTTGCATAATATAAAGACAGCTGATACCAAGCATCTGTATTTTGCGGAACCAGCTCAATAGCCTTTTTAAGCAGAGCTTCAGCACTTGCAGAATTCTCTTTTTCCATCAGTTTAGAAATATGCTGAAGTATCATAGACTGGTTGTATTTGTGTTCTCCCGCACTTGCTTGGCTTACGCCGGTTACAACTCCGGTAAAGCGTTCCAAGCCATTTTCTCTAATTTCACTTGTATATTGGTTGTAGATAGTGCGGCTATGGGGTGTTGCCGATTCTCTTGAACCGACTTTATAACCTATTGTTGTATAAAACTGTTCAGGATTGTCTTTGCTTAAAAACACTCCTACCCAAGCTCTGTGTCCCGGCTGTCCAGTTCCGATACTCGGGCGGTTTAAGCATTCATTGACATGCTGTCCCATTGTAGATTGCCGTCCGCACACGCCGCCGTCTTGCAAAACTCTGTAAACAGTTCTATGAGGAGACCAATCGCTTTTTCTAAACCAAACTTCTGGCTTGTCATAATCCCAAGTATAGGTAGTATATTGAATAAATCTTTTTTCTGCTTTTTTACCTCCATCAACTGCATTAGGAGGATAACTTTCTCGTAATTTAGCTTTGTCTGTCTCAAAAAAACGGTTTTTAACATAATTGCACTCTTTTTTCTGAGCACTCTGTTCTAAAGCTAAAATCTGCCAAGGCAATTTAGAGAGCGGATAATTAAACAAAGGCCAATTTGGCTCGCTGTCATTAAAATCTTTTGCTGGAATTTCATCATTTGCTATCTTCATATTTGCCAAATCATAAAATGGCATTAAACGATAATCTTTTTGATTTTTTGGCACAATTCCAATCTCTCCTGCCAACTCCCAATTCATATCATCTCTTGCCGAAATTAAGCCGATTTTATTTTTATACTTTTTGAAATTAGCCAAAATATAACTTTTTGTCAGAGTATCATTGTTTTCATTTTCGATAAATGTATCTATTTTGGCACAAGGGTTCCCCTGAGCATAGCATTCAAGCCTGTTTAACCCGCTTAAAATTCTATAAACATTTAATTCATCATATGAAATATTATAAGTTTTTCTAATATCAGGCGTTATATCATTTACCGAATAACCGTCATTAAATGCTTTTTTTAATTTGGCTCCTGCCGTGCGTATAGATTCTCTTTCGCTTTTTGAAAGTTTATAATAAATATAAAGCATATCAATAAATTTCGATTTGCTTATACCGTAACCCAGGTTTTTAAAATCAAAATGTTCCAGCCAGCGCCTTTTTTTGGCTTCCATTTTGGGAATATCTAAATAATCTACAACTTTATGGTCACCGGTATCTCCAAAAAGAGCTTCTTTAAAAATACCGCGTTCTTTTGCATTTATTGCAAGCCCTAAAGCTACATTCTTATACTTTTGAATAAAAGCATCGCTTTTGCCCTCTTCTTTCCATTTATCTAAAAAATCCCCCAAATTTTTAATACTGTATGGATTTACCGGAAATCTCGAAGCATAGAGCCCCTCTTTAACAGACGGATTCTCCTCTATAAATTGCCACACTTTAGGGTTAAGAGCTTCGCTAATATACAAACTATAATCATTTTTAGCCTTTTTATGGGCATAAGCCAAAAAGCTCTCTACCAACTCATCTACACTTTTATTGCCGTCAAACACTCTGGCTCTCTCGTAAAACTCCTCTTTTGCCTCGTTTAAACTTTTTGTATTTACTGGCGAGTGAATTACAATATGGCGGATTGTCTCATTAGTGCCGTCACTGGCTTTTACATCAAATTGGTAATCTTTTACTTCCAAAGAACCGCTTATTATTATATTTCCATTATTATCAATAGTAAATGGAACATCGCCTATAATTGTGTATGTCAATTCATCTTGGGAATCGCTGGCTTTTAAATTTAGCACTGTATCGCCTATACTGTCTTCGCTTTCTAAAATATTAAATTTATTTATATTGTTTAGGAAATGAGGTTTAATATTTGTAATGTTTAACTCTTCTTTATATAAATATTTCGCTCCTATAACAGTAAAACTGTCTTTTCCAGGCATTTTCCAGCCTGCACTTATGCTCTCTTGCCCGCTGCTCTCTTTAAGATAAGCTGTAAGCGGATAAATTTCCCCTTTTTGCAAATAAACTTTTTTGCTTTTTCCTGCATTTTTCCAATCTTGATAATTCCCCCGGCTGGATTTATAAGCAAAATTTTTTATTCCGTTAAAATCAAGCCGGCAACTGTTGTCTCCTATAATTGCAAATGTATAAAAACCGCTTTTGGGAACTCTTAAAACTGTGCTCATTTTTTGCCCAAAGTTATCTTCTTTATTTGCATTAAAATCGATTTTATCAAGGTAAAAACTTTTATCAGGCGAATCATTTTTATAATGTGCAGAAGATAAAAAGCTGTTTATCGAATTACCTTCTATTCCACTCCATCGCCACGCTTTAACACCATTTTTTGAAAGTAATTTAACATTTACATTTGCCGTATCCCACAAAGAACCGTTGCTTACTTTAACTTTAAAGCTGTAACTTGGTGTTACATTATGATTTAGTTTTCCATTTAATATAATTACGCCTTTGCTGTTGATTTTAAACGGCACATTATCTAAAATTTTATATCTCAATGTTTTATTGCTTTTTGCTTTTGCTTCGATTTTGCCAACATAAGCACCCTCAGTTGCATTAAAATCCAAACCAAATGTTTCATTTTTGTGAATAATATACGGTTTATTTCCAAAAGTTCCGTAAACTTGCACTTGTGCTATATGCAAATAATTGTTTCCTTTAGCTTTAATCAGCACATAACTGCCCTTTTTAGGAATTTTAAAATTAAATTTTTGTTCTAAATCTGCCGACAGTGTTCCAATTAAATTGTCTTTATTTAATATTCCGTTGTAACTTTTATTGCTTAAATAAACTTTAGCTCCGTTTAATCGGGACATATAAGAGTTTCTATTTACAATTACAATCTCTTTTATTTCAACCCCCTCAGGCAATTTTATTTGCAGCCAATTTGTTTTTGAATTGTTTAAAGTATGGTTAAATGTATCGTTATTATCATCCAAAACATTCTCAGCCGGATAACTGTTGCCATATTCACTTCCTTGCGAAGCCTTTCCAAAAAGATGAGCCAGATTCAAAGGGGGATTAACAGTAATATTTAATTTAGCAACTATAAAGTTATTGTTTTTATTGTCAGTTGCGCTAATTTCAATATCTTTATACTCTCCGGCAATATTTGCAACACCTCTTAATATCCCGTTTTTTGTATTAAAGTTAAGCCAGCTTGGTCTGTTTTTAATTGAGTATTTTAAATTGGAATCATTAATTTTTGGATTATAAAAAAAGGTCTCAAATTTATTTATCTCTTTATTGAGCGTATCAGTAAAGTTTTTATGAAGCGTATGAAACAGATGTTCTTTTGCCTCTACAGTGCTTGGCGCTTCATCTTCATCGCTAAATTTGTAATCTTGGGCACTCTGTTTGTTTTTTAATAAAATAGACTCTTTAGGTATTTCAATACCGTTGCTGGCATTGCTGTCTTTATCTATTGCCATTAAAAATTTAACTATTTTAATTACTTTAGAATCATCAATCCTTTTTTTGCCTGCCAAAAGCAGAGGAGTTACATATGTTTTTGTTTTTAAATGCAAATTTTTTGGAACTTCAATAGGCTTGGCCTTGCCTAAATAGACATTGCCTGCCCAAAAACTGACATCGCATCCTTTTTTATACTTAAAGATTCCGTTGCTGTCTGTGTAACCGCTGTGTCCGCAATTATCGCTGTATTTTGCATGTATTACTTTGCTGTCTATAAACGATGCCTCTTTAGTGTCTGCATCGTTTAAAGAGTCGGCTCTGTCTATACATTCGCCGAATTTATGCTTAATATATAATTTAAATTGTGTTATTCCTAAATCTTTAACAAGCGTATGACTGCTATTTATATTGGTAATTAGGATATATGGGTCTTTTTCATCATTATAATGGCTGCAGTCTATTTTACCCGGTGCGTGTTCTACAATATATTTAGTCTCATTGGCTTGATTAACTTTTAAATGTTTTCTTTGCACCTTTATATTATAAAGTTTCAATTTTTTCTTTATATTGATAATGGCATCTTTGCCGGCGCCAATATTTTGAGGCAAATTAGAAACTATCGAAAAATCAAAGTTTTTAGGGTCGTTAAACAGTTTATTGACACTTTTAATACCATCTATACTGCTATTTGCAATAACCCCTTTTGCATAATTATTAATTAAATTGATATTGCTGCTTGAATTGTCGCAAGAGTATAAAACAGTTTGCGAAATATTTGATTCTATCGCGTTATTTTCAATATTTATATTCTTAGAATGCCCCACTCTAAACCCTGCTTGCTTTGTAGCGCCGCCATTATTATAAAGGGTATTATTTATAAAATTTACATCTTTTGCCAAATTAGATACTGCCGTTTTACCGTTATATAATAAAATGTTATCTTTAACTAAATATTTTCCGTTATAACTGCTGCTTTGTGTGCCGTCAGTCTGTTTGCCCTCTTGAATCAAAAGCGCTTCGCCTTCATCAATTGTAAGAGTTGCAAACCCCTTTTTCCAAACATGCGACATAACTCTTTGCTCTACATTAAAAACCAAATTGTTAATAATTTTATTTTTATACCCGCCGTTTGCATCGCTTCCCCTGGCAGAAGTTATGCCGATTCCTTTGCTGCCGGCAATTGTCCACCAATCGCAATCATAAACAATATTGCCCTCTATTGTTGCATATTTGCCTGCGCTAACACTTATTCCGCTTCCGCTCATTGCGTGGATTACGTTGTCTTTTATAACAATATTGTCTCCGCTTGCAGATATGCCGGTGCTTTGCATTGTATCGTTATTGTCCTGCCACCAATACTTTAGTGCAGTATCAAGCGTAATATCTTCTGCTTCACCTTCAATTTCTAAATTCTGCACGGTTATATATTTTGCTCCCGGCTTAATTTTAATGCCATAAAGCGCATCTGTTTTTAATTTCACATACTCATTGCCCCATGGACGGATAACAATAGGATTGCTCTTTGTTCCTTGGCAATTGGCTTCTATTGCCGGAAATCTGCCGCTTTTGCCATAATCTTTATGATAACCCGGGTTTTTATAAACTCCGCCCCGAATGTAAATATTGTGCAGACCGTTTAAATTTTCACAAGCCTCTTTAAAGGTGCCATATGGATTCTGAGGACTTCCGTCTCCTCCATTTTTTCCGCTTAAATCAATAAAAACCCCATCATAACTTTTACCCGAATCTATTACTTTTAAATTCAGCTTCTTGCTTTCAATGACACTGCCGTCTTTTACAAGATTTACCTCAACAGCATAATTTCCCGCCTGCTCATTTGCTGGCGTCCAGACAAGAGTGCCGTTTGGATAAACTGCCATACCTTTTGGAGCATTTTGCAAAACATATTTTCCGCTAGAGTTGAAATTTAATTTTTTACTGTATTGAGTTAGGGTATATATTTTTTCAAAACCGCTTTTTTGGGATGTATTGTTATAGTAACTTTTAGAACTTCCGCCGCCGCATCCAATTAGCACAAATATTGTTAAAATTAAAATAATTATATTTTTCATACATAATCCTTTAGGTAATTATACCTAAATAATAGTAATATATTGGTTTTAATTAACACTTTTTTAACATAAAATATAATTAAAACCGATAGCCAATAAAGCCAAGATTCTCCCTAATTGTGCACCAGTTTTTTTACTTTTTCCAGCATTTCATCCCGGTTTTCAAAGACGGTTTCTATTGTTTGGGCAAAATGCGGATAGGCTTGAAGGATTATTTTTATTGCGTTTAAATTCAGGGTAATTACCTCTGTATCGCTTTTGGCGTAGAATGATGTTTTGTTTGGCTGGGTTCCAGTAAGGGTGCGCATTCCAAAAAATTGCCCCTCTTCAAGGGCGGCAATTGGGTGTTTTTTCTCTTTATTATCTATAAAAACCTCTTCTACGCTCCCTTTTGTAATAAAGTATAAAAGTTTGGTATATTCTCCTTGGCGCAGTATCTCTTCGCCCTTTCCGTAATTGTAAAGTTTTGCATTTTTTGCGACATTTTTATACTCTTCTTCGCTTAATTTTAAAGGCAGGGTTCTTAATTTTTCTAAAATTGCGCCAATATCGCCGTTTTCACCCGGTTTATTGCCCTCAAAATGGTAAACTTCGTGCGAGCGCGTAGGGAAGACAAAGCCGTCTCTGCTTGCTGCATACCATACTGCCGATATAAATTTATCTCTAATTACCGGCTGGCGGCTGTAATCGTTTATAAAATACTGAATTTCATATTTAACCGAAAACTCATCGTAAGAAAGCAGAGCCACAATGGGTGCCGGTTCTTTTAAAATGCCGTCGGTCTGATTTGCCACAGAGAGCAAAATATCTTTAACTTTATGGGGCGCATCGTCAAAAGATATATCAAATGTTACCCTTTCCATATGTATCGGATTTGGGCGGCTAAAGTTTATAAATCTGTCTTTTGCAAGCATCGTATTTGGAATTACGACATAATCGTTTTCGCGCGTAAGCAGGGTAACCGAGCGCCAATCCATACCCTCAATCTGCCCCTCTGTATCTCCGACTTTTAGCCAATCTCCAATATTAAACTGATTCCCAGAAAGCAGTGCAAAGCCCGAAAATACGCCGCTTAGCGTATCTTGCAAAGCCAATCCCAAAACCACCGAGCCAACGCCAAGCGCAGTTAAAAGTTTAGTTAAATCAACGCCCCAAATGTGCGATACTACAAATGCAATGCCCAAAATAATAAGAAATAACCGTGCTAAATCTATTAGTAATTTTGGTACTTTTGCAGTTTTAGAATTTTTTAAAAGCATCAGGGCGTTAAATGCCGCCACAGTCGAAATAATTACAGAAATCCAAAAAATGGTGCTAAATATCTTTACAAAAACATTAGAGCTGCTAAGCCCGATTATTGTTGTCATCATCTTCATTATAATAAACGAAGGAATAATAACAAACTGCATAATCCTTAAAATAGATGTAAATTGCGGGTATTTATGCCGTATTCTAAAAATAATTTCGCCAATTAAAACAATAGAGAGCGGATAGAGCAGCGTAATGCTAATAAGCCAAGGCATCCACCCGTTTTGAATAATATAATCTATCATTTTTAATCCTCTTTGCAGCCGCCGTATTGATAGCTTTCAACTACTCCAAACTCTTCTATCTCTACGCTTTTGCATTTTGCAAACTGCTCTTTGTTTGTTAGCAATTCATATACGATTTTGGTTATTCTTATCGAATTATTGCAGGTATAGTATCGCAATGCACTGGCAATATCAACTGTATTCCCCCACACATTGTATTCGATTTTAATATTCCCCACAAGCCCGGCATAAACATCGCCTGAGTCTAAACCTATTCTAATGCCGATTTCTGTGCCGTTTTCTCTGTTGAAAGCCTCTATAATATCTAACATTTTAATGGCAAAATCAACCGCTTTTTGCGCATGGTTAAAGCGCGGATTTATTAAGCCGCTTGCTGCCATATAATCGTCGCCTATGGTTTTAATTTTCTCTACCCCAAGTTCTATTGCTGCATTGTCGAATGATTCAAAAAGGTCGTTATGGCGCTTAAACGCAACATCGTGCGAATAGCGCTCGTAAAGTTCAGAAAGTCCGGTCAGCGAAGTAAATAGCACCGTAACATTAGAGTGTTTTTCTATAATATCTTCTTCTTTTGCCAAATATCTTTTAACAATGGTCTCTGGCATAATATCAAGAAGAAGATGGTTAATTTCGTTATCTTTTTGCTCTATCTCCTCTTTTTGGGTTTTGATTTTTTGCATCATAGAGTTATACGAATCTGCAAGCTCCCCAAACTCGTCGCTGCTATCAACGCAAACTTTGCCTTTGTTGCCTCTAACCCCCTTAATAAGCGCATTTACCGGTTTTGTAAAGGCTCTGGCAGAGAGCATTGCAAAAAGCGTTACCAAAAAGATTATAACAATTGTCGAAACTGCAAATTTCTCTCTAAAATCGACAATTTCACTGCCTGCCTCTTTTGCACCTTGCTCGACAATTATCGCCCAGTTTAAAAAGTCAAGATGCAGCGGCGCATAAGAGCTTAAAACCTTTTGCCCAAGGTAATTTTTGGCATAAGCTATGCCATCCTTGCCCTCAAGCGCTTTTTTTGCGCTTTTTGTTGTCACTTTTAAATGCAAAATTGTGCTGTGATAGCGCTTAATCTCTTCTATCTCTTTTGCAGGTATATTGATTTTTTCTAACTGTTTTAAAAATTTTTTTGGGTTTTCCTGCATAAAGCGGCTTTGAGAGCGCATTTTGTAATCGCTGCCTAGTATATAAATTTCACCGCTTTTGCCAAGCCCTATTGCTTTATATTTGCCCTTTTCGCTAAGAATTTCATCTATCTTGCCGCTTCCTATCCTAACAGCTAAAATTCCCAAAAATTCATCGCCGTCATAAACAGTTATCCCGACAAATGCAGCAGGTTTTCCGCAAGATGGAATGTAACTTTCAAAATCCGACATAAACAGCGAGCCTTTTGCCACCGAGCGGTTTAACTTTTTTACCAGCGCAGCAAAATTGCTTTTTCTGTAATCGCCCACTTTTAAACTGCTTGCAAAATCTATCTCTTTTTTTACGCTGTAAACAATTTCGCCGCTTTCGGCTTCGATAAAGTATAAATCTTTAAAACCCAAATGGTCGCAAATATCTTTTAAACTAGCGTGAAATTTTGCGTGTATTTTACTGTAACTGCTATTGTCGTCCGCTTTAATTAATTTATCTTTGCTTTTTGCGAAACTGTTTTTTACAATGTAGTGATACTGCAAATAGTTAGCCGCTACGGTTTTTGGCAAGATATTCTCAAGCGAAACTTTTGCTTCCGAGCCCTTTTTTACAAACGGCAAAACATTTTTTCTGTAATACTCTTTTAACTCTTTCTCTTCTTTAGGGCTTAGGGCGTTGTATTTTGCCAAATTGTAAGATACAATAAATTCTCTCATTGCATCTGCTACCATTTTATCGGATGATAGCATTTTTAAATTGCTCTTAATTGTGTTTAGGTAGTTTTTGATTTGGCGCGCTTTCATATCTTTTAGTAAATCAAGCTTTTGCGAAACTGAACACTTCAAAATCCTCTCTCCGCTTCTGTTGCCAATAACCCCGATAGCAATAATGCTGGAGATGCTTACAATTAACATTAAAATGATAAATTTGGAACGTATGCTCATTTTCTTCAAAATATTCATTTAAAAAATCCCCATCTTTTTAAAATAGTCTCTAGCAGCCGGATGAAGCGGCGCGCCTAAGCCTTTTATTACATCTTTTTTTGTAATATTGGAGTATGCAGGATGCATTTTTTTAAACTCTTCAAAATTTGTCATAACGGTTTTTATAAGTGTATAAACAGTTTTATAATCGGTATCGGCACTTGTTATCAAAGTTGCTTTAACCCCAAAACTCTCCACATCTTTATTTACGCCTCTGTAAGTATTGGCAGGAATTTTGCTAAGAGTAAAAAACGGATTTTTAATCAAAATGCCCTTTAGCGCCAAACAGCTTTGCGGCGAAATGCTTATAATATCTATATCGGTGCTTTGGGCTAACTCTTTAATTTGGCTGCTAGGATGCCCCGTAACTGTAAAGTAGCCGTCTATTTTGCCTTCTTTTAGCGCCTCTTGGCTCTGCTGGGCATCTAACTCTTTTACGCTTTTGATAATATCTTTACTAAGCGGTTTGGCAGCCCTAAAAAGCATCTCTGCCGTATCTCGCGTGCCGCTTCCTTTAACGCCGATGCTTATAATCTTGCCCTTAATATCATGAATCATTTTGATATTTGCCGCTTTTCTTACAATAAATGTAAAAAGTTCGGGATAGATAGTCATAACAGTGCGGATTTTTTTAAACGGCTTGCCCTTAAATGTTCCAATACCGTTATATGCCGAAAAAATCGTATCGCTTTGAGCAATCGCAAATTCAAAAAGCCCCTGCTTAATACCGTTTATATTATAAACAGAACCTTTGGTAGAGACAGCATTGCACTCAATACCGCTTGCTTTTTCATTTAAAATTTTGCAAATATTCTGCCCTGTCGGATAATAAATCCCGCCAACCCCGCCGGTTCCAATAATAATCTGCCTGCTATAAAGCGCCCAGACAAAGAAAAAATACAACCCAAAAAACCTAAACACAAACACTCCCCCGATAAACCCATTAAACTGATATAAATTTAGATTTTAAATCTTACTATAAAGACAATTAAAGCAAAGATAGATTTTTAATAAGATATACTAATTACACAGAAAATTATTTTGATTCAAAGAAAAAAGACACTTAAAGTAACACAGCTTACCCCAATTTATCGGTATGAATTTAAATATATCAAACTACACTGCATTCGCAATATGAAACTGCTGTATAATGGTTGCTTCCAAAGTATGGTGCTAAAAAGTATTAGAAATTAAATAAAATTACTCAAAAGTTTAGCCAAAGCTAAGCATATAAGATTTTTTTGATTTATGATATTTTTTAGTGCCGTAATTTGAACTTACTATTGTGAAGTGGACTTATTATTTGTGTAACAGTATAAGATTTATAAACCTTTACGGCTTAATATTACAGAGACAGTTTTAAATACAGTTTTTATCTCTAACCATAAATTCCAGTGTTTTATGTAATATAAATCATACATTAATTTTTGGCGGGTATCTTCCATATTTTGTCCATAAGGATAATTTACTTGAGCCCAGCCGGTAATTCCTGGAGCAACTTTATGCCGAAAATGGTAATTTGGCAACTCTTTTTCATAATTTTCCACCAAATCTATCCACTCTGCACGAGGTCCGATTAAGTGCATTTCGCCTTTTAACACATTTAACAGTTGGGGCAATTCATCTATTCTTGTTTTTCTCATAAAACGCCCGTATTTAAAAATACGCGGGTCATTTGTTTGTGTATATTTATTAACATAATCGCAATTTACATGCATACTTCTAAATTTATAACAGACAAAAGTTTTTCCATCTTTGCCCACTCTGATTTGTTTAAAAATAGGAGGAGCACAAGGTGACTCTTTTTTTATTTTATATACAGAAAATAACATTATTGGAGTTGTAACAATAGCCAATGGAAGTCCAATAATCAAATCTACTATTCTTTTTTGAAAATACTGCCATTTATTATATGACTTAATGCAGGTTATATGATTAGGAGAAATATAAAGTTTATTTAGATAATTTTCCAAAAAATTTTCTATTTCTATCAATTTATAACCTCTTTTTGTCAATTCAATTAAATACTCCATTAATTCTTGCTCTACATTTTTTACATTTAAAACAATAATTTTAGAGCGGTTTTGGGATAAAAATTTATTTACTATTTTTATTACTTCTTGACTACTCTTATTATATGGAATATTTATTAAATTATATCTTTTTTTTATTGCAGAAAGTTCAATATTGTTAAATTCATACTCATTGCCAATTATAATCAATTCCGCTCCTTTCCTTTCATTTTGCTATATTATCCAAAAAGTGTAGCAAGCTGTAACTATATGGCAAAAAATTACAAAATTAACTAATTTATCATGTAATTAATTACGAAAATACACTTATATATGGGATTTGAATAAATATTTAATTTTAAAAAAGTGTGTAAAAAAATTAATACTTCCTTGCTTTGGGATTAATGAAATGAAATATTTTAAAAGATAAAAATTTGTAACAAATTACACACTTTGCAATAACTTTCGGCTATAATTCTGCCTAGAGCAAAGAAAATCTTTAACGAGGAAGAGATGTATTATAAAGAAATAAAAGAGCAGTTAAAAGCGAATCCAAAAGTATGGCTGGTAACCGGGGTTGCCGGATTTATCGGCTCTAATTTGGCAGAAGCGCTGCTTAAGTTGAATCAGAAAGTTGTATCTATCGATAATTTTTCTACCGGGCACCGTTATAATTTGGAAAAAATCAAAAATTGTATTACCAATAAGCAGTGGGGAAATTTTATTTTTATAGAAGGGGATATTGCAGATTTTGAAACTTGCAACGAGATAACCAAAGATGTGGATATTGTTTTGCATCAAGCAGCGCTCGGTTCTGTGCCAAGGTCTATTAATAACCCCATAAACACAAACCGTTCAAATGTAACAGGCTTTTTAAATATGATTACAGCAGCTAAAGACAATGGTGTTAAACGCTTTGTTTTTGCTTCCTCGTCTTCGGTTTACGGAGATTCCAAAGAGTTGCCAAAAGTTGAGAGTAGAACCGGAAACCTGCTTTCGCCTTATGCAGTTACTAAATACTCAAATGAACTTTATGCAGGAGTATTTAATAAATGCTACGGTTTTGAAACAATCGGGCTTAGGTATTTTAACGTATTTGGCAAACGGCAAGACCCAAACGGGGCGTATGCGGCGGTTATTCCTAAGTGGGTATCGCAAATGCTGAAAGAAGAAGATGTTTACATTAACGGCGACGGCGAAACAAGCCGTGATTTTACATATATAGAAAATGTTATTCAGGCAAATATTTTAGCAGGGGTTACGGAAAATAAAGAAGCGCTAAACAGAATTTATAATGCAGCAGCCGGAGGCAGAGAAACTTTGAATAACCTGTTTAAAGCCATAAAAAGCGGCATAGAAGCAAGAGTGCCCGGGATTAAAACAAAAGAACCCATTTATAGAGATTTTCGCCCCGGAGATATTCGCCACTCTAATGCAAGCATTGAATTGGCAAAAAAATATTTGGGCTATTCGCCTACACATACTTTAGAAAAGGGGCTAGAAGAGTCGCTGGACTGGTATGTTAAAGAATTGAGAATTGATAATTGAGAATGGATAATTGGAGGGGCTTATGAGGGAGAATGTTTTGCTTGATAAATCGTTTGCTTTTGCAATTAGAATTGTGAATCTTTATAAGTATTTATGTGCTGAGAAAAAAGAGTATGTATTATCTAAGCAACTCTTAAGGTGCGGAACATCAATCGGTGCCAATGTTAATGAAGCGCAAGATGCTCAGAGCAGGAATGATTTTATTTCAAAACTCTCTATTTCACTAAAAGAGACTAGAGAAACAAGGTATTGGATAGAGCTGTTAAAAAAGACAAACTTTTTGACGGTAAAAGAGGCAGGAAGCTTGTTAAAAGATTTGGCAGAAATTACAAAACTGCTAATTTCAATAATAAAATCAGCAAAGGAAAACAATGCAAAAAAATAATTATCCATTATCAATTATCAATTGTCAATTAACTCTGCCTGGAGAGTTGAAATGAAAGGAATAATTTTAGCAGGCGGAAGCGGGACTAGGTTGTATCCTATTACTAAAGGGGTTTCTAAGCAGTTGGTGCCGATTTACGACAAGCCTATGGTTTATTATCCGCTCTCTGTCCTAATGTTGGCGGGGATTAAAGAGGTGCTTATTATATCTACTCCGAGCGATTTGCCCAATTTCAAAAAGCTTTTGGGTGACGGCAGCGATTTGGGGATGAAGTTTAGTTATGTAGAGCAGCCCTCTCCCGACGGGTTAGCACAGGCGTTTATTTTGGGAGAAGAGTTTTTAGACGGCGATAACGCTTGCCTGGTTTTGGGGGATAATATTTTTTACGGACACGGATTGACCGAACTGCTTGCCGAATCGGTTGTAAATGCCAAAGAAGAGAATAAAGCAACAGTTTTCGGATACTATGTAAAAGACCCGCAAAGATACGGAGTTGCAGAATTTGACGAGAACGGAAATGTGATTTCGATAGAAGAGAAACCTCAGCAGCCAAAGAGTAATTACGCCGTTACGGGGCTATATTTTTACCCAAACGATGTGGTTAAAAAGGCTAAAACAATTAAACCCAGCGCTAGGGGAGAGCTTGAAATTACAGATTTAAACAAGCTGTATCTGGATGAGGGCAGATTAAAAGTAGAGCTTATGGGCAGAGGGTATGCGTGGCTTGATACCGGAACGCATGAGAGCCTTCTTGAAGCGAGTATGTTTATTCAGACAATCGAAAACCGCCAGGGGTTAAAGGTGGCTTGTGTAGAAGAGATTGCCTACGATATGGGCTGGATAGGGAAAGATAAGCTGATTGAACTGGCTCAGCCGTTAAAAAAGAATCAATACGGTCAATATCTTTTAAAAATTGCAAATGAAAAGTAAAGGTGCAAAATGAAATTTACAAGAACCGCGCTTGAAGATGTTGTAATAATCGAGCCAAAAGTGCACGGCGATGAGAGGGGCTATTTTGCAGAGACTTTCAGAAAAGATAAACTGGAAGAGTTTTTGGGGTTTAGCCTCAATTTTTGCCAAGATAATGAGAGCAAAAGCAAAAGAGGGGTTTTAAGAGGATTGCATTACCAATTGCCGCCCTTTGCACAGACAAAACTTGTGCGTGTAATAAAGGGGCGTGCTTTGGATGTTGCTGTGGATATTAGAAAAGGGAGCCCGACCTTTGGAAAATATGCAGTGGTTGAGTTAAGCGGCGAGAATAAAAAGCAGCTTCTTATCCCAAGAGGTTTTGCCCACGGTTTTTTGGTATTGGAAGATGAGACAATTTTTGCATATAAAGTAGATAACTACTATGCGCCCGATTTTGACAGAGGCATCCGTTTTGACGATATGGATATAAATATAGACTGGATTTTGCCTCTGATTGAAATTTTGGTTTCTGACAAAGATAAAAATGCGCCAATGCTAAGCGAAGCAGAGATTTTTGAATACGGAGCGGATTATTATGCATAGAGATTATGATAAAAGTTTAGCAATTTTACTTTTTAGCCCACTCCAAGAGGGGGAGTGCACTAAGGCGATTTGTAATCGTATTATACTAAAAAAAGACAAAAAAGTAAAATTGCTAAATAATATTTTAAACTTTAAACATAGGATGAATTATGCAAAATAATTTAAAATCAATCCTTGTAACAGGCGGGGCGGGGTTTATTGGGAGCAACTTTGTTTCCTATTTTTTAGAAAAGTATCCAAATTACAGAATTATTAATTTAGATGCCTTAACATATGCCGGTAATTTGGAAAATTTAAAAGAGGTAGAAAATAACCCAAGATATGAATTTATAAAAGGGGATATTTGCGACAGAGATTTGGTGGAGTCGATTTTTAAAGAGTTCGATATTGAAGGGGTTATCCATTTTGCAGCCGAGAGCCATGTGGATAACTCTATTGAAAATCCGGGAGTGTTTATAGAGACAAATGTAAACGGAACATATACGCTTATAGATGTTGCATATAAGCACTGGATGGAAGCCCCGTTTAAATACAAGGAAAAATATACTATCAACAATCAACAATCAACAATCAACCAATATCCAAGATTTCACCACATCTCAACCGATGAGGTTTACGGCACACTGCCAGAAGACCCAAGTGTGCTTTTTACCGAAGAAACCCCATATGCTCCAAATTCGCCATACAGTGCAAGCAAAGCAGCCAGCGATATGATTGTCAGAAGCTATCGCCACACTTACGGAATGAATACAACAATTACAAACTGTTCAAACAATTACGGTCCAAAACAGCATGATGAGAAACTGATTCCCACAATCATCAGAAATGCCCTAGAGGGCAACCCGATACCGATTTACGGCGACGGCAAAAACATAAGAGACTGGCTCTATGTGCTTGACCACTGCAAAGGAATCGATTTGGTTTACCACAAAGGAAAAGCGGGCGAAACTTACAATATAGGCGGCAGAAACGAGAGAACAAATTTACAAATTGTAAATAAAATATGTGAAATGCTGGATGAAATTTATCCGCTTAAAACCAATACGCAAATAACCAATAACCAATTAACCAGCTACAAAAGCTTGATAACTTTTGTAAAAGACAGAGCAGGCCACGACAGACGCTATGCAATAGATGCCAGCAAAATAGAGAATGAGCTTGGCTGGAGGGCGAACGAGACATTTGAAAGCGGGATTGTAAAAACTGTAAAGGAGTATTTAAAAAAATATAAAATTATTGGGAAAGGTATAAATGAAAAATTCTAAAATGATATCGAATGTTATTTTTCTATGGAATTTTTTAGGTAGAAAATATATTTGGCAACTTACTTTATTATTTTTTTTAATGTTATTATCTGTTTTTTCAGAGATGTTAAGTTTAGGAGCGGTAGTTCCTTTTTTAGGTGCATTGACTAATCCTCAAATGTTAATGAAACAATCCTGGTTTCAACCTGTTGTTTCTATTTTAGGAATTAAATCTGCCGATGAAATTTTATTGCCTTTGACAATAGCATTTATTTTAGCAGCTGTTTTCTCTGCGGGTTTAAGGATTTTGCTTTTATGGGTTAATACCCGCTTATCTGCAAGTATGGCAATACAGCTTAGAAGTGAAATTTATAAACGTGCATTGTATAAATCTTATGAATTTCATTTAACTAACAACAGCAGTGAACTTATAAGCATAATAACTGAAAAAATTACTTCAGCTAGTGCTGCTATCCTCCATTTATTAATGTTTGTAATTGCGATATTTACAAGTATGGCAATTATTATGACAATGATGTTTATAAATCCTATTGTTGCAATAGCGACTTTTTGTATTTTGGGAGGAGGATATCTTATAATAGGTTATTTCTCAAGAAAAGTTTTGCAAAAAAATAGTGTAATTGCTGCAGAAAATCAGCCCCGTTCTATAAAACATCTTCAAGAAGGCATTGGCGGTATAAGAGATGTTATATTGGATAATACCCAAAAAAAATTTTTGAAAAATTATATAAAATATGCACAAAAAGTTCATATTGCATCTAGTAATAATGCCTTTATTTCACAACTTCCAAAATCTATATTAGAATTAATTGGAATAGTTTTAATAGCTTCTTTAGCATATTACCTAAATTCTCAAGGTCAAAGCGCATTGCCGATTCTTGGTGCAATGGCAATGGGTTCTCAGCGTTTGCTGCCTTCATTGCAGCAAGCTTATTTCTCTTGGGCAGTAATTATGGGAGCGCAAGCATCTATTTCTGACGTGGTTTATTATTTATGTATAGATTCTGATTATAATAAAAATATTTCTGATGATATAAATTTTGAAAAGGATATAGTATTAGAAAATATCTATTTTAAATATATGGGCACCAGAACTTATATTATTAAAGATATATCTTTAATGATACCTAAAGGAGCACGTATTGGTTTAATGGGTTCTACAGGGAGCGGCAAGAGCACACTGCTTGATATTATTATGGGGCTGCTTATTCCTACTAAGGGCAAAATGCTAATAGACGGCAAAGAGATAAACGATACAAATATACAAAGCTGGAGAAAACATATTGCGCATGTTCCGCAAAGTATATATCTTTCCGACGCCTCAATACTTGAAAATATCGCTTTTGGTGTTCCAAGGGAAGAGATTGATGAAAAAAGAGTGATAGAAGCGGCAAAACAGGCGCAGCTTCATCAGTTTATAGAAGAGCTTCCGCAAGGATATAATACATTTGTAGGCGAGCGCGGTGTTCAGCTCTCAGGAGGTCAGCGTCAGCGTATTGGAATTGCCCGCGCTTTATATAAGCAAACCAGCGTAATAGTGCTGGATGAAGCAACCAGCGCTCTTGATAATAAAACAGAAGAGGCTGTGATGGAAGCTGTTAATTCTCTTGATAGAAATTTAACCGTATTTATGGTAGCTCACCGCTTAAGCACTTTAAAAAGCTGCGATGTGGTTTATAAACTCTCTCATGGAAAGATTATAGACTGCGGAAGTTATGAAGAGATGTGTTTAGAGAAGCCAAAAAATAAAAAAATGATAGATACAATTGATGATATACATTAATAGCTTGAAAAAAGAAAAATGGACACTATACTCCAATTATAAAAAATATGTGAATCATCAATATTTAATATCTATTATATTTGGAATTTAGAAAGGAGTGTGCAATGTTAGCTGATTCTTATATAAATAACTTACCGGATAGATTGCTTCAGAAGTTTATTATTGTTAAAAATAAAATAAAAGAAATAAGTAAAATATGAAAAAAATAGCAATATATGGCAGTTATAACAAAACTTCAATAGGCGATACAGCAATATTACTTGGAATTTTAAGTAGTTTGCAAAGGATATATGGAAATGAACTTATTGTAAATATTTTACTTAAAAATCATATAAATATATTAGAGGAAATGGAAAAATTAAATATAACATTAAAAGTAAATATTTATGTTATTACAGAATATCCTAAAGCCGACTTTTTATTTGGGCAAATTAATTTAGTTTATAAAAAAGTTTTGAATAAAGTATTTAAAAAAGTGTTTAAAAAAGAGACTATTTTAAAATCTTTTCAAGATGTAGATCATTTGCTTATAGGAGGCGGGAACTTAATTATGGATTTATATAGAAATAGTCCAGATATTATGGAATATATTTGCGAACTTGCTAATAAATGCAAGGTTTCATATTCTTTTGTGGGAGTAGGAGCCGGTCCGATAAATACCGAAAACGGGATTATAAAGTTTAGAAAATGCTTAATGGGTGCAAAAAAAATATATTTAAGAGATCGTAATAGCTTGAAAATATTAAACAAATTATATCCTCATATAAAATGTAATGTTATGCCTGATTTAGCTTTGGGAATGAATGTAAAAGTAAAAGAGCCAATCAATAAAGACATCTTATTGGTTAATGTTGCTTCTGTTTACGGAAAAGAATGGCCTATAACGGACTATAAGAAATTTAATACATATATTAATAATGTTTATAAAGTGATAAAAAGTATTATAAAGTTGTATGATTTGAAAAAAATAGAAATATTTTATTCCAATTATCCTTTGGATAAAGAAGGAGGGAAAAAATTAATCAAAAAACTTGAAAATTTGAATGTAAAAATAAAAGAGATTGATACTTCTTTAAAAGTATATGAAATAATAAATTTAGCACAAAAGGCAAAAATAACATTAGTTACAAGATTACATGCAGGAATTATGGCTTTTTTGGGAGGGAGTAAAGTTATAGCTATTGCATATCAGCCAAAAGTCGAGCATGTATTACAGGAAAATCAAATAACTTCAAATATTATAACTTTGAGCTTTTTTAACTATCAAGAAATAATTAAAAATAGTATTAATACTGAAAAAAGGGTTGATTTGCAATCAATACAAAAAAAGATAGATAATATTTTAAAAGAAGCTATAGGATGAGAAAAATATTGCATATAACAAACTGGTATCCTTATGGTAAAAGTCAAGAAGGCGATTTTATAGAAAGACATTATAAATGTGCCAAGCAGATAAGCTTATCTGAAATTGTGCATGTTCAAGTATTGTCTGGAAAATTTAAATTTGTTCATCAATTGGACAAAAATAGTTCAGAAAAAAGATTGCTTTTATTTGTTCCTGTTAATTCACACAGAGTTAAAGAATTTTTAACGACATCTCTTTTGCTTTATCTGTTTTTTAGGCTGAAATTACAAAAAAAATCATATGATTTATATCTGTTTCATATTGCATATCCTTTATTGATACATACTAAATTAATTAAAAAAATATTAAAAAAACCAATTGCAATACAAGAGCATTGGTCGGCTTATAGTCAAAATTTTTACTTGCCTCCCAACTCTTTAGCAAAGCGAAGAATAGCAAATATATTTCGGCATAACATACCTCTTATTACCGTTTCTGAACCTCTTAGGGATGATATTGTGAAATTTGCGGAATATGATAAATTCGATAAATATATAATTCCGAATATTGTTTTTGATAATATTTTTTATCCTAAAAAATATTCAAAAAAAGAGGATATTGTTTTTTTTATGCTTGCAAATTGGTCTTCTCCGTATAAACAGTTAATGTTAGGGGTAAAAGCTTTTTATAATGTTTGCAAAAAATATAATAATTTAAAGTTATGTATAGGAGGAGACGGCGAGCAGCTGGGGGAGGCAAAAAGGTTTTTAAGTCAATATCCTGAAATTTATGCAAAAGTTGAATTTTTAGGGCTGCTTGATTATAAAAATGTAGGTGATGAGATGCGAAAAGCGGATGTTTTTTTGCATCCTTCCAAAATGGAAACATTTTCTTTAGTGTGTGCAGAAGCTCTTTTTTGTGAAACAGCAGTAATTGCTTCTAAAATTCCTGCAATCGCTGCTTTTGTTAATGAGAACAATGGATTATTGGTAGATAATAGTGTAGAAGAGTGGACAAAAGCACTGATTTATTACATTGAAAACCAAGATAAGTATTTAAATAAAAATATAGGAGAAGATGCAAGAAATCGATTTAGCCCTAAAGCTATAGCGGAAAATATGCAAAAAACATTTGATACTATTATTGGAAAATGGAGCAAAAATGACAAATAAAGAAAAGTATAGAGAGTTTTGTAAAACAGAAAAAGATATTCCTATTTTTTCTAAAGATTGGTGGCTTGATGCTGTCTGTGGAGAAAACGGCTGGGATATCTGTCTGGTTGAAAAGGGGGGACAGATTGTTGCCTCTATGCCTTACTGTTTAAAAAAAGATGGAATTTTTAATATTATTGAAATGCCGCCGCTGACGCAGACATTAGGACCGTATATCAAATATCCAAAAGGACAGAAAAATTCTAAAAAACTCTCTTGGGAAAAAGAGTTAATGAGCAGTTTAATAGAGCAGCTTCCTAAATATGATGTGTTTAATCAAAGCTTTCACCATACTATTACCAATTGGCTTCCGTTTTATTGGAAAGGTTTTAACCAATCTACGCGCTACACATATGTTATAGAGTGGGAAAGTTTTGAAAATATAGAAAAAAAATTTGATACCGATATAAGAAGAAGAAAGAAAAAAGCCCAAAAAGCGGGGATAGAGGTTTTTGTGGGAGAAGATATTGAAAAATTTTACGAATTAAACAAAAAAACCTATTCCCGCAAAGGAATGGAAATATCCTACAGTTTGGAATTTGTTAAAAATTTATATAAAAAATGCAAAAAGAAGGGCGCTTGCAAAATCTTTTTTACCAAAGATTTGAAAGGGAAAGTTATAGCTGCAAACTTTTTGGTTTTTGATAAGAATAGTGTCTATTACATTATGGGAGGAATAGATCCGGAAAAAAAAGATTTGGGAGGAATGGATTTGATTCTTTATGAAAGTATTAAATTTGCAGCAGAAAATGGAAAAAGTTTCGATTTTGAAGGGAGTATGATAGAGAGCATTGAGAAATATTTCAGAAGTTTCGGCGCAGTCCAAAAGCCCTATTTCCAAGTTTATAAAACCAACTCTAAACTTTGGAAAATAAATAACTATATCGATAAGGTTTTAAAATGGTAAAAATTTTTGTGCCAAATAACAATATTGCAGAGAGAAAATATGTAATAGATACCGTTTTTGGGGAGTTTTTGGGATTAGTTTATCAATTGATAATTGATAATGGAGAATTGAAAATTAATGATTGGGTTATTGAATTGGAGAATGGAAACAAACTTATTATAAAAGACCATTTTTTCAGTAAATATCAAAACGATTTAGAGTATTTAAAAGAAGAGAATATTCCTGAGAAAGTAGAATTTGCCAAAAATGATTTTTGTCCGGAAGCGGACATTCCGATAATTTACGGAAATTCCAACTTCCAATTTGAAACTTCCAACTTAACCTGCGGTTTAGATATTTTTGCCTCCATATTTTTTATGCTGACTAGATGGGAAGAGTATACAAACAAAATCAGGGATAAGCATGAAAGGTTTCCTGCAGCAGCAAGCCTGGCGTATAAATTTAACTTTTTACACCGTCTGGTTGTTAATGAGTATTTAGAGATGCTTTGGAATATGCTTAAATTTTTAGGCATTAATCAAGAGAGAAAAAAAAGAGAATTTAAGCTTGTTCCTACGCATGATGTCGATTTTCCTCTGCGTTACTATTCGGCGGCAAAAACTGCAAAAGAGATCGGGCGGGATTTACTTATAAATAAGAAATATTTTGATGCTTTTAAAAAAGCAAAAGAGTATTCTTTTATAAAACTGGGCATAAAAAACGATCCTTACGACACCTTTGATTATATGATCAATTTAGAAAAAGAGGCAGGCTTGGAGGCTTATTTCTTCTTTATGGGGGCAGGCACAAGCCCGATTTATGATGACGGTTACAGTATGAATGACCCTCAAATTCAAAACCTTGTTAAAAAAATTATAAAAAACGGACATAAGATAGGAATTCACCCTTCATATTTCACTTTTAATAATAAAGAGCAGATGAGAAGGGAAAAAGAGAATATAGAGAAGGCGACAGGTTTAAAGATTTCTTGTGGAAGGCAGCACTATCTTAGATTTGCCATTCCAAATACTTGGCAGATATGGGAAGATAACGGCATGGAGTGGGATTCAACGCTCAGTTATGCCGATAAAGAGGGGTTTAGATGCGGTGTCTGTTATGAATACAGTGTGTTTAATATTTTAAGCAGAAAAAAACTGAAACTGAAAGAGAAGCCTTTAATTGTAATGGAGGGGAGTTTTACTACTTATCAGCCCGATATTAAGCCCGAAGAGATGCTTGAAAAGATAAAAAAATTGGCAGCAACTGTAAAGAAGTATAATGGAGAGTTTGTGTTTCTTTGGCACAACAGTTGTCTGCTAAACAGTAAAGATAGAAAAATTTATGAAAATATAGTGAGAAAATATGCATAAAAAAACATTTTTAATAATTTCCCCCGAGCGTTGGCAGTGGCAGTATGTAAGCAAACACCATTATGCTATTGCATTGGCTCAAAAAGGGCACAAAGTTTACTTTTTAAATCCGCCGGATAATAGTTTAGAAAAGATAGAAGTTAAAAAGACAAAGTATAAAAATTTATATGAAATAAATGCTCCGCAAGCCGCAAAAGGGATGAGGTTTATGCCTAGATTTTTGCGCGTCTGGATAGAAAAAAAGTGGCTAAAAAAGCTAGAGAATTTAATTAATGAAAAGACTTTCGCCGTTTGGCTTTTTGAAAATTCGAGGTTTTACAATATGGAATTTGCCGAAGATAGATTAAAAATTTACCATCAGGTGGATTCAAATCAAAATTTTCATGTAAAAGAGGCGGCAAGCAGTGCAGATATATGCTTTTGCGTAACGGATTTTATTAAAAAAGAGCTTGAGCAATACAGCAAAAGAGTTTTTAAAATTCCTCACGGTTTAAGTTTGCATTTAGAAAAACAGAAACTTTCAAAAGAACAGATAGAAAGGTTTAATTTTTCAAGCATAAATGCAGTTTATATAGGCAATTTAGATATGAAATATATCAATACGGATATTTTCAGCAAACTTGTCGCAAACCATCCTGATATATCTTTTCATTTTATTGGAAGTTATTCTGCAAATGGAGAATTATTTAAAGCATGTAAAAATTACAAAAACAGCATATGGTGGGGGAGGGTTGAAAGCAGTTTAATACCAGCTATTTTAGAAAAAGCCGATATTACTTTATTATGTTACAAAGTAGAAGATTATTTTGAACAGTTATCAAATTCTCATAAAATATTAGAATATCTTTACAGCGGAAAAGTAACAGTGGCAACTTATACCGATGAGTATAAAGATAAAAGAGATTTGCTTGTAATGGTGGATGATTCGAAAAATTATCTTCAAAAATTCAAAGAGGTTATTGAAAATCTTGAATTTTACAATTCAAAAGAGAAGCAGGAGTTAAGAAAGGCTTTTGCCAAAGAGCACAGTTATGAGAAACAGATAGAAAAAATTTTTAATTTAATTAAGCAATTTCAAGTAAGAGGATAAGAATTTGAAAAATAATCAAAATGAATACATTAGGGTGTAAAAATGAATAAGTTAATAATTAATGAAGAGAATATTCAAAATAAGATATATAATATCCGTAATATGCAGGTAATACTTGATAGTGATTTAGCTAAACTTTATCAAGTTGAAACGAAAAGAATTAATGAGGCAGTTAGGAGAAATAAAGATAAATTTCCAGATGATTTAATGTTTAAAATGACAAAAGATGAGGTAACTTTTTTAAGGCCGCAAAATGCGACCTTAAAAAAAAGCTTAAACAATAGAAAATATGCACCTAAAGTTTTACAGAACAAGGTGTTTATATGTTAGCAACAGTTTTAAAAAGCAAGGTTGCAACAGAAGTTACACTGTCAATTATGCGAACATTTATTCAGGGAGTTTTTTGCAATGGACAAATATATGACGCTTATAATTTTATAAACGATTTATTAAAAAGTGCAAAAAAAGAGATTGTTTTAATAGATGGGTATATTGATGATACTGTTTTAACTCTGTTTTCTAAATATCCCAATTTGCAATTTAAAATAGTTACTCAGAAAATTTCGAAACATTTAAAGTTGGATATTGAAAAGTATAATGCACAATATAACAACTTAGTAGTTAAGAGTTCAAATAAATTTCATGACAGGTTTTTACTGATTGACAGCAAAGAGGCTTATCATATAGGGGCTAGTTTAAAAGATTTGGGCAAAAAAGTGTTTGCTTTTAACAAAATCGATACTGAATTGATACTGAGTATGTTAATAAAGGAGTTATAAAATGAAAAAGAAAAAAGTTATTATTTATCTATACAACCGCCTGTTTGACCCGCTGATTCAATCAAATTTTTGGCTTTATATAAAGGATTTTTTAGAGGATGAGAATAACCCTTACCAGTTTCATTTAATCACTTATGAAAATCCGGAATTTCCTTTAACTGTCGGGCAGAATGAATTGGTGGAGCAGTGGAAAAAGCAGGGGCTGGAGTGGACTCCTTTGACTTGGCATCCGGGGAAAGAGTTGAAAAATAAGATTTACGATTTGCTCGACGGCTTTAGAACCGTCGCGAAACTGCGCTTAAAAGGGTATAACCATGTTGTGACATTAGGTTCTGTTGCGGGAACTTTTGCTTATATGTTTGCCCTGCCTTTGAGATTGAAGCTTTATCTTTACCAGTATGAGCCTCACAGCGAGTATGCGATAGATAATAAAATGTGGAGTGAAGATGGGCTGCAGTATAAAATTTCGCATTTTTTAGAAGAGAAAGCAGCACTCTATGCCAAAACGGTAGCTTCGGGAACTATTTTTATGCAAGAGAGGGTAAAAGATATTTGGAAATCAAAAGCCGACTTTATCCGCATTCCGACTGTTGCAAATGATAAAAAGTTTATTTTTAACGAGAAGGAGAGGGAAGAAACGCGCAAAAGACTAGGTATTAGAGACGATCAGTGGGTGCTTTACTATCCGGGAAAATTCGGCGACCTCTATTACAGAGAGGAGTTTGCATATATGTATAAGTGGTTAAAAGAGGAGGAGCCGAGATTTCATATGCTAATAGTCACTCCGCACAAAGATGAAGAGGTTATAGAGCTTTTTGAAAAAGCCGGCGTGCCAAGAGAAGATTATATTATAGAACACAGTGATTACGACAATATACACAAATACCATTTTGCGGCGGATTTTGCAATTATTTCGGTTCCGCAGGGTCCTTCTAAAAAGTTTATTTCAAACATTAAAGTAGGCGAGTATCTCTGTGCGGGTCTGCCGTTTTTAATCAATAAAGGGGTTTCGGAGGATTACATTTATGCTACGGAAAAAAATGTCGGCGTTGTTGTGGACGGTTTTACAGAAGATGAGATAAGAAAAGCAGCTTCAAAAATCAGGGCTTATCTCGAACAAGACAGAGATGCCCTGCGCAAACATTGCAGAGAAGTGGGACTGGAGTATAGGGGGTTTGAAGTGTTGAATAAAAAGTTTAAGGAAGCGATGCTTAGTTTGACCTCTAATAATGAAAGAGAATAAGAGGAGATAGCAGCATGGAACATGGATTGTCAATAATAATTGTAAATTATTATAGCGAAAAATATATTATTCCTTTAGTTGAAAAAATAGTTTCAACGATACAGATGAAAAATTATGAAATAATTATTGTTAGCAACAGCCCTTCTGAATTTAGATGGAAAGAAAATTATTTAGTAGATAATAATATTTTTATCATCCAAAACAGCAATGAAGGTTTTGGAAGAGCTATTAACAAGGGAGTAAAATATTCTAAATATAACTTTTTCTGTATGGTAAACCCCGATATAATAATTAATAAAAATGTTTTTAAAGAGATGTTTGATTTTTTTCAGACGGTAGATAGTGATATAGGTGCCATTAGCTGCTTGATTAAAAATCGTGACGGCACACAGCAAAATACTTATTTTATGAATAAAAAGTTGTCAAAAAAGAGTTTTACTATATTATATTTTAAAAATCTATTTCCAAATAGAATTAAAAAATTTCTTTTTAGAGAGAAAAAAGTAAATAAAAAAAGTGAAGAAGAACATAATTTTAGTAAACCTTTTGAGGTAGGCGGGTTTTATTGTCCATTTGTTATGATGAAGAAAAAAGCCTTTTTAGATGTAGGAGGGTTTGACCCGGATTTTTTCATGTATGTAGAGGATGTTGATCTTTTTAGAAACCGCTTTTCTAAAAGATATAAATGTATGGTTTATCCATTTGCAGAGCTTACTCATTCGTCTGGACAGACAGATAAGTATGGATTGATGGAAAAGCAGGCGCAGGTTTCATATTTGTTATATTTAAGAAAAGTTGGAAATTATTATCTTTTTACGTATATTTTTCTATCAAGTATTAAATATTCTTTATTATTAGCTCACTCTATAATAAAAAAAAGAGATGATAGAAATGAAGCATTAAATTTTTTTAAATCTTTAAAATATGTAAAAAAAATATTAGCTTATCCCAAGGGTTATGGAACTTTGCCAAATTGTTTAAAAATAAATGAAATTCCGGATTAGAAACTATAAATAATGAATAATTTATTAAAACTTGAAATGAATTTATGTAAAAAGGATGTTAAATGAATAATAAAACAGTTTTAATTACAGGAGGAACAGGATCGTTTGGAAAAGCTTTTACAGAGTATATATTTAAAAATTACCCAAAAGTTAAAAAAGTAATAATTTTTTCAAGAGATGAGCAAAAACAGCACGCAATGGCTAGTGAATTTCCCCCTAAAGATTACCCGATAAGGTATTATCTGGGCGATGTGCGCGATAAAGAGAGGGTAATGCAAATTAGCAGAAATGTCGATATTTTGGTTCACTCCGCTGCAATAAAGCATGTTCCTGCCGCAGAGCAGAACCCTATGGAGTGTGTTAAGACAAATATTTTGGGTTCTCAAAATATTATAGATGCTGCTTTTGCAAATGAAATACCTAAAGTTGTGGCGCTCTCTACAGATAAAGCGGCATCTCCGATTAATACTTACGGGGCTAGCAAACTGCTTTTGGAAAAGCTTTTTATTTATGCAAACAGAGATGACAATAATGAAACAACAAAATTTTCAATTGTTAGATACGGCAATATTTTCGGAAGCAAAGGCTCCGTAGTTCCGTTTTTTATGAAAGTAAAAGAGCAGGGCTTTTTGCCGATAACCGATAAGGAAATGACCCGTTTTAGCATAACTTTGCAAGAGAGCATAAATTTGGTTATGGAGGGTATTAATAACGGCTGGGGCGGCGAAATTATTGTTCCTATTGCTCCATCTTACAGAATAACCGACGTAGCAAAAGCTGTTGCGCCCGATATTGAATATAGAGAAGTCGGGATACGCCAGGGGGAAAAGCTGCATGAAGTTATGGTGAGCGAATATGAATCTTATACGACCGTTAAACGGGGAAATTATTACATAATTACCCCTTTGGAAGATAAGTGGAATTATAAAGAGTATTGCCAAAAAACAGGTGCAACTAAAATGGAAAATGGTTTTGAGTATCACTCCGGAAAAAATAGCGACTGGCTGAGTGTTGAAGATATTAAAAAATTAATTGAGCAAGAGGAGATAATGCAATGAGTGATACACCCTTGGTTTCTATAATTGTGCCGGCATTTAATGCAAAAAAGTATATTAAGGAAACAATAGAGTCGGTTTTAAACCAAACTTATAAAAATTGGGAGCTTATAGTTGTGGATGACGGAAGCACAGACGAAACGGCAGAAATTGTCCAAAGTTTCTCGGATGATAAAATTATATTGATTAAGCAAGACAATAGGGGCGTAAGCAGTGCCCGGAACAGGGGAATAGATAAAGCCGGAGGCAAATATATTACTTTTTTAGATGCAGATGATGTCTTGCCTCCTCACAGCTTGGAAGTAAGAGTGAAATATCTTGAAGATAATAAAGATACAGATTTGCTTGACGGCAAAATTTTTCTTAAAGACAGTGAATTGAAAGATAATGTAAAAATTTATACCCCTTACTATAAAGGGAAATTGTTGCCAAGAATAATAGATTTAGATTCCAGGGTTTTTTGTCATGTCTGCTATATGATTAGAAGCAAAGCTCTTAATAAAGTTCGCTTTAAAGAGGGAATGACGCACGCAGAAGATTTACTTTTTTGTATAGAATTAGCCAGTAAAGAAAATATAAATTACGGACATGTTAATGAAGATATTTATTGGCATAGAGTAGGTCATATTTCGGCTATGTCAAACCTGGATGGATTGGATAATGGATATTTTAAATTAATAAAGGAGGTTCAAAAACTAGAAAATGTTTCAAAAATTAGTTATTTGAAGTTTAAAATAAAAATAGCAAAAACAATGACATTAATTTGGTTAAATCAAAAGAAAATTACTAAAGCATTAAGAAGTGCTTATCGCTTATTGCTTGAGGCGTAAAAAGGAGAGAAAAAATGATACTTGTATCATTCTATGTTTTTTTTAGAGAAAATTTTTTTGCACTGCTTATATTTTATACAGATATTTTCAGGCTTACAAAATATTACTATTTAATTTTTACGGAGAAATTACAATTGCCTTTAGAAATTTACGCCTTTCCTAGCGGCAGCTATAAAAAGAGCCAGCTTGAGTATTTGCAAAATAACGGGGTTAAAAATATTCTTCTTGTAGATGAAAATTATAGCAGTTACGATACAAATATTCATAAAAGATTTACATTTTACGGGAATTCTATATCAGAAATCAAGATGAGGGCATTGGGATGGAAAAGATAAAGATATTAGCTTTAAGTAAATACTCTTATGAAGGACCTAGCAGCAGATACCGCTTTTACAATTATAAGCAATGTTTTGAAAAAAACGGTATAGATATGGATATTTATCCTCTTTTTAACAAAGACTATTTTACTGCCAAAAATAGCTTTGACAAAACAGCGGCAGCGGCAAAGGCGTATATAAAAAGGGTTATTATTTTATTTAAAATTCTGTTTTTTAACAGTTATGATTTAATTTTAATAGAGTATGAACTGCTTCCATATTTTCCTGCAATATTTGAAAAACTGTTGAAGTTAAGAGGCATCAAATATATTGTTGATTATGATGATGCTATTTTTCACCGTTATGATATGAGCAGCAATTTGTTTATAAAAAAATTTCTATCTAAAAAAATAGCAAATGTTATAAAAAATGCCTCCGCTGTAATAGCCTGTAACAGTTATTTGGAGAATTATGCGGCTAAATATAATAAAAAAATATACAGATTGCCGACGGTTGTATTGATAGACAGATATATACAAAAATGTGTAAATTATCAAAAAAAAGAGAGTAAAAATTTTATCGTCGGGTGGATAGGCTCTAAAAGCACAAGTGTTTATATTTTAGAAATTTTGGATGTCTTTAAAGAGTTTAAAAATAAATTTCAAAATGTTCAATTTAATTTAATAGGTTTTGATAAATCGCTTTTAAGCGAAGAAAAGGCGAAAGAATACGGCATTAATATTATCCCCTGGAGTGAAGAGAGCGAAATCGAAAATATTTTAGAGTTTGATGTAGGTATTATGCCTTTGCACAACGACCCTTGGAGCCAAGGGAAGTGCGGATTTAAACTAATACAGTATATGTCGTGCAAAAAGCCTATAATTGCTTCTCCAGTTGGTATAAACTGCGAAATTGTGCAAGAGGATAACGGTTTTTTGGTCTCTAATAATAAAGAGTGGCTGGAAGCTTTGGAAAAGTTATATTTAAATAAAGAACTTAGGGTAAAAATGTCAAATAGGAACTTTAAAAAAATCCTCAATCTGTTTAATAATAACAAAAATTGCAAAAGTTATATTAAAATAATAAAAGAGCTAATAATTACACAGTAAATATAGGAGTAACAGTTAAATGTGGGTTTACTATTTAATGTATTTTGTTGCTGCTGCCGGGGCAATTCTTAGAATTAATAAAAAAAGAAGGTCACTAACTTTTACATGGTGGCTGCTTGGAATATTTTATGTTTTTATTATAGGTTTTAGAGCTTGCGGCGGTGACTGGTATAACTATTTGCATAGATTTCGCCACTTAGCGCATTTAAGTTTAAATCAAGTATTAGAAGCAGGGGATAAAGGTTATCGGCTTTTGAGTTATTTTGTTTACCATCAAGGCTGGGGATTTGAAACTTTAACTGCTATTTGCGCTGCACTGTCTATGACTGGATTAATAATTTTTGTTCGCAAACAGCCTAACCCTTGGCTGGGGTTGGTTGCTACTGTTCCCTATTTGATTATAGTTGTTTATATGGGATATATGCGCCAGGGGGTAGCGCTTGGATTTATTATGTGGGCGATTTCTGAATTGAACAGAGGTAAATTTTGGCGCTTTGTATTTTTGGTAGCAATTGCCAGTGCTTTTCACAAAACTGCTGTTATTATGATAACATTTGGTATTTTTGCAGGCGAGAGAGGAAAATTATTAAAACTTATCGGTCTTTTAGCAGCTATGTATGGCATATGGATCTCTTTTATGGGGAATGAAGCTGATGCTTTATGGCAAAATTATGTAGAAACTCATATGCAATCGCACGGGGCATTGATAAGAACCACTTTAAATACTATACCATCGGTTTTTCTTTTTTATTACAGAAAGCAGTGGAAAAGATACTTTAAAGATTACACCTTTTGGAAAATGATTGCAATAGCCTCTTTTATATCGATATTCTTGGTTAAATTTGCAGCTACGGCAGTAGATAGAATGTCTTTGTATTTCATTCCTTTGCAAATTGTAGTTTATGCCCGTTTGCCTGTTTTAGCCAGAGAGCAATTTTCGCCATCAACTGTTACTTATTTTGTGGTATTTGTCTATTTTGTTATTTTATCGGCATGGCTTAATTTTGCTGTAAACTCTTTTTATTGGATACCTTATCAAAATATTCTCTTTAAAGGACTGTTTTAAATATGTGCGGAATTGTTGGTGCAGTTTCTGCGATAAAGCAGGAAAAAACTTTAGAAAAAATGCTAGAAATTCAAGCATACCGCGGTCCGGACGACAGGGGTGTTTGGATTGGGAAAGTTAAAGACAAATTTATCCATTTGGGGCACAACAGGCTTTCTATATTAGACCTTTCCCCTCTTGGGCATCAGCCTATGCTTAGCGATTGCGGGAATTTTATAATTGTCTTTAACGGAGAGGTTTATAATTTTAAGAGTATAAAAAAAGAGCTGCAAGAACTTGGGGTTAAGTTTAAATCAAGCAGCGATACCGAAGTGATTCTTTACGCTTTTAGGCAGTGGGGTGTTGATTGTGTAGAGAAGTTTATCGGGATGTTTGCTATTGCGATTTTAGATAAAGCTAACGGCAAACTTACTCTAATCCGCGACAGGGCAGGGGTTAAACCGCTCTATTACTACTTTAACGATAACGAATTTCTTTTTGCTTCGGAATTGAAATCTTTTTATGAATATTCAGGCTTTAAAAAAGAGTTAAATATCGAGATTTTGCCTTACTATTTTCAATTTGGTTATATTCCTGCGCCATATTCTGTTTTTGAAAAATGCTACAAGCTGGAGCCCGGCGCTTATTTGGAACTTGATATTGAAACTTTGGAGTTTAACATTTACGGATATTGGAGTGTCGATAACTGTTATGCCAAAGAGAAGTTCGATTTTAGCGAGAGTGAAATTTTAAAACGCCTAGAGCTTATTTTAAACGATGCAGTAAATTTGCGAATGGTAGCAGATGTGCCCGTGGGAGTGTTCTTAAGCGGAGGTTACGACTCTTCTTTGGTTACTGCAATTCTTTCTAAAAGCCAAAAAAACCTGCGCACATTTACAATCGGATTTGACGACAAAAAGTATAACGAAGCCAAACACGCTAAGATGGTTGCTGAGTATTTTGGCACAAAACATACCGAATATTATGTCAGCGAAAAAGAGATGCTTGGCATTGTTGCAAATTTGCCATATTTTTACGATGAGCCCTTTGGGGACAGTTCGGCAATTCCCACTATGATTGTCTCAAAACTGGCTAAAAAAGATGTGACGGTAGCCTTAAGCGCAGACGGCGGGGACGAAGCATTTTGCGGGTATAGCAAATATTTCTTTTTAAATAAAATAAGCTCTGTTTTTTCAAGCCGTTTAAAAAAAGCTTTTTTAAAAACAGCAGTAAATATTTTCAGCGCTCAAAGTGTAAAATCGTTAAATTCTATTTTGCCTAAAAAGTATAAACAGACAAATATCGCCGATAAATTTAATAAATTTAAACGTGCGCTAAATACCGGCAGTTACAAAGAGATGTTTATCAATGCTTCTTCATATGTAAGCCCAAAAGATGTAGGTAAAATTTTAAAAGAGAAACCGCAAAGTATTTTATACGGCAAATTTGAAATGGATAATAATCTTGGGTTTTTGGACAATATGATGAGAATCGATTATAAAACTTTTATGGTTGATGATGTCTTGACAAAAGTTGATAGGGCGGCTATGAGTGTAAGTTTAGAAGGGCGCGAACCTCTTATTGACCACAGAATCATAGAATTTATGGCAAGAGTGCCTGAGAGCTTGAAATATAAAAACAATCAAGGCAAATATTTAGCAAGGCAGATTTTGTATAAATATATTCCGCAAGAAATTATCGATAAACCAAAAAGCGGCTTTCAAATTCCGCTTAACGAGTGGTTAAAAGGGGAGTTAAAACCGTTGGCAGAAGAGTATTTAAGCCCTGCCAAATTGCAGAGTGAAATTTTTAATGTTGATGAGGTGCAAAGGATAAAAGAAGCGTTTTTTGCCGGTGACAGCTCCTATTTTAACGCTATTTGGTTTATTTTGAGTTTTCAGATGTGGAAAGAGAAATGGGTTTGATTAATTGATAATTGAGAATGGATAATGGATAATTTTGGGAATGGTTTATGAAAAAGATTGTGATAAGCATTAATACTTCTTGGAATATTTATAATTTTCGGATGGGGCTTATAAAGGCTTTGCAGGAAGAGGGGTATAAAATTTATGCAGTGGCGCCAAAAGATGAGTATGTTAAGAAGCTGCAAGAAAAAGGGGTGGAGTGTTTTGATATTTTTATGAATAACAAGGGGACAAATCCGATAGAAGATATTAAGACTATATGGGAGTATTATAAAATTTATAAAGAGATTAAGCCAGGTATCGCCCTGCACTACACAATTAAGCCAAATATTTACGGAACAATAGGGGCTAAGCTGGCGGGTGTAAAAGTAATTAACAATATTTCTGGGCTTGGAACGGTCTTTTTAAATAATTCTATCTCTTCTAAAATAGGCAGAAACCTTTATAAAATAGCTTTGAAATTTTCCAATAAAGTGTTTTTTCAAAATCCGTATGATAGGGAGTTGTTTATTGAAAACAGGCTTGTTGATAAAGGCAAAACCGATTTGCTTCCGGGCTCGGGGATAGATACACAAAAGTTTAAGCCTCTTTTAAAAGAGAGCAGCGGTAAATTTAAATTTCTGTTTATTGCGCGGCTGGTTAGGGATAAAGGCATAATAGAATATGTCGAAGCGGCTAAAGAGATTTTGCAAAAATATAAAAATGCACAGTTTCAAATTTTAGGAGCCTTCTATCCCGGAAATCCTACCGCAATTACAAAAGAGCAGATGCAAAAGTGGCAGGATGAAGGAATTGTCAATTACCTTGGCACAAGCGACAGGGTTAGCCAAATTATAAAAGAGAGCGACTGCGTGGTGCTGCCTTCTTACAGAGAGGGGCTCTCAAGAGTTTTGCTGGAGGCTGCAAGTATGGAAAAACCGATAATCACAACCGATACGCCCGGATGCAAAGATGTAATCGATAATGAAACCAGCGGCTTTTTATGCGAAGTTAAAAATGCCAAAAGCCTTGCTAAGCAGATGGAGCGGATGCTGAATTTAAGCGCTAAACAAAGAGAAGAGATGGGCAAAAGAGGCAGGGAAAAAATTGTTAAAGAGTTCGATGAATCGATAGTTATAAATAAATATATACAAGCAGTTAAAGAGGTTGAAAATGGTTAAAAATATTTTAGTAACAGGTGCAAACGGACAGTTAGGAAGAGAAATCAAATATGTAGCCAAAAACAAAGATTATAAAGATTTTAATCTCTTTTTTACCGATAAAAACAGTCTGGATATTACCGATTTTAATGCGCTTGAAGCTTTTATAAAAGAGAATAAAATAGATACAATTATAAACTGTGCGGCATATACAAATGTAGATAAAGCCGAAGAAAATCCAAAAGATGCATATAAAATTAATACTTACGCAGTAGAAGGGCTGGCAAAGCTTGCTAATAAATATTCAATTGTATTTATCCACATTTCTACTGATTATGTTTTTGACGGGCAAAGTTATGCCCCTTTAAGAGAAGAAAATACAACAAATCCGCTAGGGGTTTACGGAAAATCAAAAGACGAAGCAGAGAAAAAGATTTTAGAAATAAACCCAAAAGATGCAATTATAATTAGAACCTCTTGGATATATTCTAGTTTGGGCAGTAATTTTGTAAAAATTATGCTTGAATTGAGCAAAAAACATAAAACTATCAAAGTGGTAAGCGACCAGATAGGCACGCCTACTTACGCAAGGGATTTGGCAGAAACTATATTTAAAATATTAATTGCAAAAAATAGAGGCGAGGGGAGTGATGGCGCAGAAATTTACCATTACAGCAATGAAGGCAGCTGCTCTTGGTATGATTTTGCAAAAGCAATTTTTGAAATATGCAATATAGATTGCAATGTGGCTCCAATAAGCACAATGGAACATTCAACTTTAGCCAAACGCCCGCTTTACACTGTTTTAAATAAAAATAAAATAAAAAAAGATTTTAACTTGGCAATACCCCATTGGCACGACTCTTTAAAAAAATGCCTTTTGCAAATGGAAGCTAAAAGAGGAAAAACTCATAACATCGGTATTATAGGTTCAGGGTTTATAGCAAGCGGTTTGGCTAAACTTTTAGATAAACGCTCCGATTTTAAATTGCAATATGTTTTAACAAGAAGCGATATTTCTAAAAGAAGTGATTTCTTCCGCCCGGAACTTTTAACCAACAATTTGAATGATTTGATAAAAAGTTGCGACTTAATAGTAGAGTGCAGCGGCGATGCAATTTATGCAACCGATTGTATTAGTGAAATATTCAAAGCTAATATTCCGGTGGTTACTATGAATTCAGAATTTCATATAACAACGGGGTCATATTTTGTAAATAAGGGTATTTTAACCGAAGCCGAAGGCGACCAACCCGGAGTTGAAGCTATTTTGAAAGAAGAGGTTTTGGATATGGGGTTTAAACCGCTTGCCTATGTAAATATAAAAGGCTTTTTAAATGAAAACCCCATAAGAGAAGAGATGGAGTATTGGGGGGCAAAATCCAATTTGTCGCTGGAGATGGTAACCTCTTTTACAGACGGAACAAAAGTTGAAATAGAGCAGGCGTTTGTAGCTAACGGATTAGGAGCCACAATTGCAAAAGAGGGGCTTTTAAAAATAAAAAGCGACAGTATGCAAGAAGCGGGTGAAATTTTGGCTAAAAAGGCTAAAGAGCTGGGAATGCCTGTTAGCGATTATGTTCTCTCTTCTAAATTGCCCGCAGGTGTTTTTATAGTAGCAGAACACGAAAATGAACAATCAGATGCTTTAAAATATTATAAAATGGGTGATGGACCTTACTATATTATAGAAAAACCTTACCATCTTTGCCACTTAGAAATTGTAAAAACTATAAAAAGAGTATTAAGAGGGGACGGTATTTTACTTAATAATGGCACAAATCCTAAAATTAGTGTAGCAGCAATTGCGAAACACGATATTAACGCCGGTGATAAAATTAAAAAAGGAATAGGCAGCTTTGATGTCAGAGGCAAAGCGGTATTTATTAAAAATCACCCAAACCATGTTCCAATAGGGCTTTTAGCAAATGCAGTATTTATAAAAAATGTATCAAAAGGAGAAATTGTCACTTTTGATGATATTGAAATTCCAAATACCTTAGCAAAAGAAGTTTGGCATAAAATTACCGCCATTTATAGGCAATAAAAAATGTAATTTTATTCATCTTTAATAAATTCGATGGCGTAAAATTTATTATTTTCTAAAAAAGAAATATCGCAGCTGTAAGAGTGTTTTAAAATTTCGCGCTCTATTGCGTCAATCTGTTCTTGAGTGCGGTAGCCAATATATCTGTCAGAAATTATCAATTTGGTTTTAGGTTTTGCAACCCGCAGCATCTCTTTTACTGCTTTAATTTTATTTTTAATTTTATTAAAATTACCCATCTGCAAGACAATATCAAATTGATTATCTAAAAAAGGCAACTCTTGCGCGCAGCACTGTATTAAAGATAAATTAAATCTGTTGGCGTATAAATTTTGAGTCTTTTTTAATTTAGAAAAAGAGGCATCAACTCCGGTTATACTTAAGCTTGATTGTTCAATATTTTTGGGTATATAAAGCAAATTGTCACCATTATCAATAGCTACTATTAAAACAGACAAACCGTTTTTCCAAGTTAAATTTTCTAAAAGTTTTCTTCTTGCCCTAGAGAGCGAGCTGCTGTTTACAATTTTTTTAATAAAACTAAAAGGAGGAGAAAAATTTTTATTTATAGAGCATTTTCGCCTTTTTATAATTAAAATATCATATTTTAATTCGCTTCTGTCTAAGTAATTAGGTTTTAGCTTGGAAATTAAAGTATGCCCCATAAATTGCCTTGCGCATTGGAATATTATATTATATTATTTTTAAGTAAAAAATGCAACCCCTGGCGGATATTTTAATAAATTATAATTTTTTGCAAAGTATTTATAAGCTTGCTTTTCTCTCTAATATTTGGGTGTTCTTTGCCCGGTTCGGTTGTGGTTATTATTGTGCGCGAAAGGGTGTATTTGCTCCAATTATTAAGCCGGATTCCCCAATATGTATGCATAACTACGGGTTCATTTTTATAGTGCCCCAAATAAATTGTAATGTGTCCGGGCACATAAAGCAGGGTTCGGAAAGGTTTGGCGTATCTTATAATCATTGCTTTTTTTACTGCTTTTGGTATCCCTTTTATTCTAATTACTCTTTTGCCTTCTCTTGATTGAGAAGCGGAATTTCTGTCTAAATATACGCCAAACGGCGCAAAAAAATCTCTTGTAGTTGCCGAACAATCTCTGCAAAACGCTTTGCCGCCCCAGCCGTAAGGTTCATCTTTAAATTGCTGAGAAATATATGCGGCATTTTGGGCATTAAATTTAATTGGAAATTTTGCAATTAATTTATCGCTTGGCTTTGCTATTTCCACAATTTTAGCCATTCCGTCTTTTCCCCGGATTGGAAAGAGCACACTGTTGCCTTTTAGCGGAAAAAGGCTGCCTAGTTTTATTAAAGTGTAAAAGTGCGAATCTTTATTAACATACAAATTATCCTTTACGCTTATTGCATAACTGCCTGTTTTATACCGGTTTATGAAATTGCTATCTACAAGTGCAATATCGCGCAGTTTAACCCAGCCAAAAGCGTGTCCGGCACGCACAAATGCCCACTTTTTATCAAGAGAATAATGGGAAAGATAAAGCGGGACACCCGGATGAAGCTCACTGTTTTGATTATAATCAAATGGGTAATATGTTGTATTTTTGTGTGTATTTAAATAAATATCGCGTGTTGTCGGGAAAGCGTGCAAATTTGTATGTTTAACAGAAATCGCACGCCCCTTAACACTGTTTAATGCTTTAAAATTGGAATTTTTTGCCCAATATAAAAGAGTCTTTTTAGGAATAGGGCGTCTGTTAAATCCATAAACTGTTCGCCGGCGGCTTCGCGCTAATTTTATCTGCCAAGTTAAAACACCATAGCCCGCTTTCATACTATGGTAATACCACGGTGCAAAAAATCTATAAATATAGTGTTTTGCATCTTTTAACTGCTGTTTGTAACTAATTGGCTCAATCTGTTTTGCATAATAACTTGTATTTTGAGGAATATTTCGCATATCGGCAATATTATGGAAATGCAGCATTTTATCAATTGCAGTATGAGGGCGAACTCCAGGTTTTATCGTATATTTGGCTTCTAAAATAGAAATAAACAGTGTAAATATAATAAGGAAATATCGCATTAAAATCCCTTTTTTAGGTATCTGGCGCGTATTATAGCCAAGATTTTATTAGCAGTTGGCAAAAATAGAATTTAGTATAAAAGTTTAAAATAAATTATTGTTTTAAGCATATGAAAATAGGTTATACAAATTTAAATTTAATTTACAATAAAAGTGTAATTAAATACATAAAGATTACACTTTTATATTATAATTCATCGATATTTTAATTCGATGATATCGTTGTGTATCAATGGAATATTATTGCTTTTGTGTTAAAAAAAGACATAAAATTAATTTTTTTATAATGTGTTTATGTTATTATTTCACAAAAACAAGTATTAATATGCAAATAATAGATATAAAAAAATTAGCAATTGTTATAATTTATATGACATTATCATTGTTTGCAAAAGGTGTAATTGCCGGTAAAGAGATACAAAATGGTGCAAAAATAGAATTTACACTAAATGGTATATCTTATTCTGAAAGTTCTAATACTGACAGTTTCGTTGTTGATCAAATTATTGATATTAAGCTTAAATGGCAAAATACCAAACCTGTTAATGTTTCTTCAGGAGAGAGGCACAGGGTTTTAACCTTTTTGCTTGTAAACGAAGGAAATGGAGAAGATAGCATTAATTTAAGTTATGAGCACAACAGCAGTTCTAATTTTGTGCCGGCAAATGCAAAAATTTACGCAGACAGCGATGGTGATGGAGTATTTGATTCAGCTGCGGATTCTGAAGTTAGTGCCGTAAATTTAGAAGCAGATAAAAGTGTAACACTATTTATTGTTGCAGATATTCCTGATGGAAATTATACTGCGAATGAAGAATCTTTTGATTCTATAATAGCAAAATCTCAAAAAACAATTAATAAAGGCACCGATAGAAAAAATAAAATAGATATTGTTATTAGGAAAAGCACTGATAAAGATACAGGAATTTATAAAATTAGAAATTATTATTTGATTTCTAAAAAGAAGCAAACAATAATAAGTAATGACGGTAAAGTTCATACAGGAACGGTTATCCGATACTCTATCGAACTATTTTTAGGAGGTGATACCAAAAATAAAAGCATACAAAACATAAATGTAAAAGATAAACTTGATGCTGCTCTTGAGTATTTAAACGGCTCTTTAAAATTAAACGGCAGGCTGTTAAGTGATGAAAATGATAATGATGAAGGGTATGTAAAAGATGGAACAGTTTTTGCTCATATCGGGAAATTAAAAGATAATGAGAAAGCTGTTGTTAGTTTTGATGCTGTTGTTAAGTGATTGGCGCTTAATTATTTAAGTGAATTTATTTGTATATAAAGGCACATTAAATGCAGATATTTTATATGAATTATTAAAGTTAAGGAGAATAAAAAAATGAGAAAAATAGTTTCTGTTGCAACAGTTTTAAGTTTGTTTTTTGTTTTAGGTGTTTATGCCAAAGAGATTACACCTGTTTCTATTACTGTGCATTCTTTGCAGAAAAAAACTATTGTCCATAAAAATGGTAAAAAATCTGTAAAATGGGTTAAAGTTGCAAAAGTAGTGCCAAAAGATACAGTTAAATATATAGATACTATTACAAATAATACTAATAAAACAATAGATAATATAAAGATAAGAAATCCAATTAATAAAAATACATTTTTAATTAAAAATAGTGAAAAATCTAATATGAAATTTACTGTTTTATACTCAATTAACGGAGGTAAAACTTTTGCACCCTCTAATAAACTTTTTATAAAAAATAAAAAAGGCAAAAAACATTTAGCTAATGTTAAAGAGTATAACGCTTTGGAATTTACAATAAATAAAATTCCTGCACATTCAAAAGTGAATATTGAATATCAAGTAAAAATTAAATAAGGATAGCAGATGAAAAAAGCAATATTTATATCTATATTAACAGCTTCTGTAAGTCTGTTCGCATCAGGAACACAGGCAGGAACTGACATAACAAACAGTGCAACTTTAAGTTATAGTGCGGGCGGAGTTGCTCAGCCAGACGTTACATCTAATACGGACAGTTTTAAAGTGGATAAAAAAATAGATATGGTTTTGGTAACCAACGACTCTAATCAAGTAGATGTAACGCCAGGACAGCAGGATAGAATTACTAATTACGAATTTAAAAATGAAGGAAATGAAAATCAGTATTTTAAATTTACAGTGGATAATTTAGCTAATGGAAAAGAAGCAGATTATAATAGCAATAAAGATAACGATGATGTAAAGAATTTAGAAATTAAGTGTCAATATACCGATGCAGACGGTAATAAAAAAACTGCTGGATGGGCTAATGAATTTACAATTCAGGTAAAACAGGATACTAATGCAACTTGTCAAGTTAGAGCAGATATTAAAACAGATGCTGAAGGCGGTAAAGACACAGATGTGATGAATGTCGAATTAACAGCAACAGCAGTAACAGACAGCAGCGGCAATACTGCTGAAAAAGAGAGTTCAAGCGATACTCAAGATAAAGTTGATGTAGTTTTAGCCGATGGCGTAAGCGGTGATACTTTAGGTTCAAGCAGCAGCGGCAAAGGTGATACTCCTAAAGATGGCAAAGAGGTTGCACGAAGCGGTTACAAGATTGTAACACCAGTTTTGAGTGTAACTAAAACATCTTGTGTTGTTAGCGACCCGGTAAATGACACAAATAATCCCAAAAGAATTCCAGGTGCGATTATTAGATATATGTTTGATATCAAAAATACAGGAACCGGTAATGTTAGCGATTTGAATATTACTGATACTATTGATTCTAATTTGCTAACTGATAATACAAAATCAAGTGCTAAAAAAGAAGAAAATGTTGATTCTTGCAACTGTTCTGCAGAACCTTCTTCTTCTATTTCAGATGATACTACTGTAAATGGTCAAGATGTAACTATTGAGCATATTAATGTAGCAAACGGAGGCAAACACACCTGTGTCTCTATAGAGACAGAAATTAAATAAACCGGGTTTTTCTCGATTAAGTAAAAAGAAAGGAGAATTGTGGGTAAAATCAAATTTATTTTAATATTGTATGTTCTTCTTTCTTTTTTTATTTATGGGGCATATATTGGTCAAAATATTAAAAATACAGCATTTGTAAGTTATAATATAGATGGAGTTGATAAAAATCAAACTACGAATAAAGTTACAGCAGTTATTAGTAAAACTCCTGCTAAAATTGAATTTTACAGTTACAGTCCAAATGATATTTACAGCCCAGATAAAAATAAAAAAGATATAGCTTCAAATTTAGAAAAAGATACAAATGAAATTTTAGAGCCTACATATTATATAAACAAAAACAATGTGCCAATATTGCTGAAAAAAGCTAAATTGCCAAATGGAACTTTTATTGATACGCCTGTTGCTTTGCCTATGCAGCCTACTCAGACATATTTGCAAAATGATTTAATTATTATAAAAGTTACCGATTTAGACCAAAATACAAATAAAGACACTCAAGAGAGCATAAAAATTGAATTAATTAATCCAAATACCGGTGATAAAGAGAACCTCATTTTAAGGGAGTCTGGTAAAAATAGCGGAAAATTTATAGGTTTTATTCAAGGAAGACCAGGAAAAACAACTCAAGACGATGGTATTTTAACCCTTGGAACAAATGATAAAATAACCGCTTTGTATAGTGATAATGAAACTGTAAAAAAAATAAAAGCAAATGCAGTTGTTGCTGCTGTAAGTTCAAGACTTATAACTACCAAAACAAGTTCCAAAAATTATGCTTCTATTGGCGAGTATGTTAAATATACAATTAATGTGGAAAATATAAGCAAAATAGATATAAATAATATAAATGTAAAAGATTTGCTGCCAATTGGAGAAAAATTTGTTAAAGGCAGTTTAAAGATAAATGGATTAAAAGCACCTGCTAAAATATCGGCAGATGGAAGAACATTAAGTTATACAGTAGCTAAACTTGGTGCTAAAAGCAGCATAGATTTAAGTTATATTGCATTAATTGGAGCTGGTGCCAGAAAAAAAGAGCTTATAAATCAAGCTTGGGCTATAACATCTTTTGGCGAGCGTTCTAACGTATCTGTTGCAACAGTTAAAATTAAAGATGATTTAAGTAGAGAACATGGATATATTTTAGGGCA
>JALWKP010000056.1 GCA_027081355.1 Campylobacteraceae bacterium | reverse complement strand
ATAAAACTTCAAAAAGAAGGTTCATATTTAAGAGCGTTAAAAATTTACAGTGAGCTCTACAAAGAGTTAAAAGAAAAAGGGAAAAAAGAGAAGCTGGCTTTGGTAATAAATAATATGCTTGTTATAAAACATGAATTAAAGCAAGATTCTAAAGAGCTTTATAATGAGTTATGCGATTTGCGTTTTTCTTTGATGCTAAGAGATGAAGAGTGTTTTACTATCGACTACATATATACAATATTAATGGGAGTCGAATGGTTTAATATGCCGAAAAACAAATTGGAAAATGCAAAAAAAATGCTTAATATGTATAAGCAGTTTTCTATCTATAAGCCAATTTTAGACAAAATTAATCTGCTTGCTTGATACGGGGGATGACAGAGAGTTCCCCGTCTTTTTAGATAATATAAAAAAATACTTCATATAAATAAAATAATTTTATTGTAAATACTTTATCATATCAATAAAACTGTAACATATTGTGACACAGTTATTTATTGAATATTTTATCTTTGTAATCCGCTAAAAATACCGATATATTGGCATTTTAATAAAAATAAATATGTATCTGTTATGTATAATAAGATAAAAATACCTAAAACAAAATCAATTTTATGGAGCTATTATAAGTAACAGCAAGTTATAATAAGAATGACATAATTAAGAGAGAAAGAAAGTTAATGACAGATTTTGTATTTAAACTGTTTCCTTCTTTAAAAAGGGATAAAGATTCAATAAAGCAATATAATAATGCAATAGATAAAGCCTTAGAGTTACAGCAGCAAGGTTTAAAACAAGAAGCGTTAGATATTTATATAGATTTATATCAAAAATTAAAAGAAAATAACTTAGAAGAGAAATTGGCGCTTGTTATTAATAATACTATTGTCATAAAACGCGATTTGAATCAAGATACAAAAGAACTTTACGAAGAACTCCATCAATTACGCCTAAAATTAATGAATAAAGAAGAAAATTATGCAATAGACTATATAAACACTATTCTTATGGGAGTAGATTGGTTCGGCTTGCCAAAATCCGAATTGGAAAAGGCCAGCAAAATTCTACAAAGATACAAGCAGTTTCCGTTTTATAAACCCACTTTGGATAAGATAAATCAATTGAAGCAGACTTAGTGGTGTATTAGTTGTTTGCTATTGTAAAACATTAATCAATATTAAAACCAATCACTAATCACTAACAATATACTCTATTGCATTCAAATAACTTTTTATATTAACACTTTTTCCTTTATACGCAATATCAAATGCGGTGCCGTGATCGACAGATGTTCTTAATATTGGCAGATTTAGCGACACATTTATCGATTCATCAAAATGCAAAGCTTTAAGAGGTGCTAAACCCTGGTCGTGATACATTGCAACAAAATATTTAAACTGCTTTCTAAAATGCGGAGTAAAGGCAATATCTGGAACTATTGGACCAATAAACTGCTCTTTGCCCAAAACTTTATCGGCTTTTTTTATAGCTTTTACAATTTTGCTCTCTTCATCTCCCAGCACTCCGCCGTCGCCTGCGTGAGGGTTTAGGGCTAAAACTGCAATTTTTTCACCGGTTTTTAAACTCTTTTGCAAATCCAGCAGAAAACGGGTTAATTTTTTGCTTTTTATCTGTTTTGGCACCTCTTTTAGCGGAATGTGCTCTGTAAAAAGCGCAACATACATTTTTGGGCAGCCTAGCATCATAATAGCATCTTTTTTAAATTCGGCTCTTAATACTTCGGTGTGACCTTTGTATTTTATACCCGCTTTGCTCCACGCCTCTTTATTTATCGGCAGGGTGCAAATTGCATCGGCTTTGCCCTTTTTGGCAAGCTCTATGGCTTTTTTAAAAGAGGCAAACGAATAAGCGCCGCTTTTTTTACTGACACGCCCCGGTTTTATATTAAAAGGCATATCATCAGGAGATACAGTTTTAAAATCTTTTGGGACTTTAACGCCTAAAAGTTCGCTTGCCTGTTTAAGCATTAATCTGTCTATTATATAAAGCGGCTCAACTATTTTAACAACCCGCTTGTGCGCTTTTAGGGCTATTTCTATGCCAATACCGTTTAAATCGCCGATTGATATTGCAACTTTTTTAGCCATTTAGCAACTCTTTCATATCAATTACTGCTTTATAAAGCCCGCTAAAGATTGAGCGCGCAATAATACTCTGCCCTATATTAAGCTCTTCTATTGCGCCGATTTTGGCTATTGCTTTGACATTTTGGTAATTCAATCCGTGCCCTGCGGCAACTTTTAATCCCAGTTTTTTGGCTAAATTTGCAACATCTTCAATTTGCTTCAACTCTTTTGCAAGTTCTTGCTTTAACTCTTTGCGGCTTAAATTAAACTCATTTATTGTGTGATTTGAGTGCGGAAGGTTTGAATATAACATAGCAAAAAGATTAGAATACCTGCCTGTATGCAGCTCTACCCACTCAACCCCCAGTTTCATAGAACTCTCTACCGCTTCGGCTGCGGGGTCGATAAAGAGAGAAACCTCTATCTCATTTGCCTGCAAATTTTTAATTGCGTTTGTTAAGCGCGTATTGTTTAAATCCAGCGCCAGCCCGCCCTCTGTTGTAACCTCTTCGCGCTTTTCGGGCACAATCGTTGCGCGGTGGGGTTTTAAGCTGCAGACAATCTCTATAATGCCCGGCTCAATTGCACACTCTAAATTTACCGGCAGCACGGAGTGTTCGATAATATCTTTAACATCTTTATCTTGAATATGGCGCCTGTCTTCGCGCAAATGAATAGTAATCTGTTCCGCCCCCGCCCTTTCGCAAATGGCTAATGCATCTATCAAATTTGGATTATTAACCCTGCGCGCCTCGCGCAAAACAGCAATGTGGTCGATATTTACACCTAAAAGCATGTTCTCCCCTTTGGGGAAGCATAAAGCATAAAGCTTAAAGCTAACAAGGTGGCTTCGCATACTGAAAACGGATAACGGAAAACGGACAACAGAATTTATCCGTTTTCTGTTTTCAGTTTTCCGAATGAAGCCGCACCATTAGCTTTTAGCTTTTAACTTTATGCTTCTTTAATTTTTGTCTAATTATAACATTTCTTATATGCTTTATGGTAAAATTTTAACAATTTTTTAAAAAGGCATGAAAATGAGTAAAAATGAGGTTAAAAAAGTAGTTTTAGCATATTCGGGCGGGCTTGATACCAGCATTATTTTAAAGTGGCTTCAAGATGAGTATAACTGCGAAGTAATAACATTTACTGCCGATATTGGGCAGGGCGAAGAGGTTGAGCCGGCTCGTGAAAAGGCGCTTAAGCTTGGTATTAAGCCTGAAAATATCTATATAGACGATTTGCAAGAAGAGTTTGTGCGCGATTTTGTATTCCCGATGTTTAGGGCAAATGCGATTTATGAGGGCGAATATCTGCTAGGAACTTCGATTGCAAGACCATTAATTGCAAAAAGACTTGTAGAGATTGCCAAAGAGACCGGCGCAGATGCAATAGCGCACGGCGCAACAGGCAAAGGGAACGACCAGGTGCGCTTTGAAATAGGCGCATTGAGCCTGAATCCAAATATTAAAGTTATTGCACCGTGGAGAGAGTGGGATTTAAACAGCCGCGAAAAACTGCTTGCATATGCAGAGAAACACGGCATACCAATTACTAAAAAAGGTGAAAAATCTCCTTATTCTATGGATGCAAATCTATTACACATCTCTTACGAAGGGCAGATTTTAGAAGACCCAAATGCCGAACCCGAAGCGGATATGTGGCTGTGGACAAACTCTCCTGAAGATGCTCCCAATACTCCGGAGTATATTACAATCAGCTTTGAAAACGGAGATGCAGTTGCAATTAACGGAGAAAAATTGAGTCCGGCTACAATTTTAAGAACCCTAAACCAATACGGAAACAAACACGGAATCGGCAGAATCGATATTGTTGAAAACCGCTATGTCGGTATGAAAGCAAGAGGCTGTTATGAGACTCCGGGCGGAACAATTTTGCTAAAAGCGCACAGAGCTATTGAATCTATTACACTTGATAGGGAAGAGGCGCACTTTAAAGATGAATTAATGCCAAAATATGCCAGTTTAATCTACAACGGCTACTGGTTTTCACCGGAGCGCGAAATGATGCAGGCGGCAATTGATAAAACTCAAGAAAATGTAAACGGAGATGTCAGATTAAAACTTTATAAAGGCAATGTGATTGTTGTCGGCAGAGATTCTAAAAATTCTCTTTATTCACCTGAACACTCAACTTTTGAAGAAGATGAAGTTTACAACCAAAAAGATGCCGAAGGGTTTATAAGACTTAATGCTCTCCGCTTTATTATAGAAGGGCAATTGCAGCCAAAACGCGCAGAAAAATATTTAAAAGAGGAAGACAGCAAGCCGCAAGAAGACAAAAAAGAACAAGAATCTAATAAAAAAAAGAGTTTTAAAGAGAAGTTGCTAGATTTCTTGGCAATTCAGTAGGTATAGTATGAATTATTTAATACACTACCATAAAATGCTTGTAGAAGCTTTGCTTTTTGTAATTGTTATAAATATTGCCGTGCAATTGATTACAAAAAAAGATTTTTTTAAATATGTTAAATATACACGCATAGGTTATTTTGCATTTTGGGCATTTTGGGCTATGACAATCTTTAGCGGTTTGGTTGTTTTTGCTTTTCAAAAAGGGCAATTAAGCCCGGCTGTTTTTGCAATGATTGCAGCAGCGGTTTTGCTTCCGATTTTAGACGGTTACAGAGCGGTTAAACTAGGAAAGCTCTGGCAAGAAAAAACAGAGGGGTTAAAGTTTTCTATTTTAGTAATGCTTTCTGAAATTGCCATAATTGCTTTAACAATTGTTTATACGGTTTTACAAAAGTCTCTAAATTAGCAAAATGCAGTTTGTTTATTTAAAAGAAGCTTCTGCGCCGTCTGTAAATATCGAGGGCGAAACTTACAAATATCTTTTCAAAGTCCGCCGCAAAGCGGTCGGGGATATTATAGATTTTAGAAATTTGCAAGATAATAAATTATACAGTTACAAAGTCATTTCGGTAAATAAAAAAAGCGCTTTTTTAGAATTGATTTACGGCGAAGAGAAACCTGTTTTGCCTAATAAAGATTTGATAATAGGCTGGTGCATAATCGACCCTAAAGTTATAGAAAAAACGCTTCCGATGCTAAACGAAACAGGAGTAGGCAAAATAGTTTTTATAAAATGCGCATACTCCCAGGCAAATTTTAAAATAAAAAAAGAGCGTCTGGAGAAAATTTTAATAAACTCTTGCCAGCAGTGCGGCAGAAGCTCTTTAATGCAAATAGAGTTTGCCAACTCTTTGCAACACTATTTACAAAAATACCCCCAAAGTTACTTGCTAAATTTTAGCCAAAAAAATTTAGAAAACTGCAAAGAAAATATTGGGCAAATCGTTATCGGCTGCGAAGGCGGATTGAGCAAAGATGAGATAAAACTTTTTAACCCCGAAAAAATAGTCGGCTTAAACACCCCGCTTATATTAAGAAGCGAAACGGCAACAGTAATAACGGCTGGAAAGATTATACTTTAAAGCATCTTCATTGCTATTAATATAAGATAGACAGTAATAGATTTTTGTTAGGCTAACTGATTAATAGTCTCTGCTGTGCTATTGCACCCATTGAAAATTAGTCAAGAGTAAAACAATAAGCTATCCAAAAAAAATCCTGTCATTCCCAATATAAAATACACAGATATCATAGTAAATATACATCATATCCAAAATTTTCTAGCATAAATTGCTGCAAATTCCCGCTTTTGCGGGAATTCGATGACAATATTGTTTAAACACAATAGTAAGCCCAAATTACGGCACTAATAAAATATCATACTTTGGAACTAACTATTGTGCAGTGGTCTCTTAAACTGTAAAACTGCTTATTTTTGGCAATATTTTGCCAAAGTTCCGTTTTTAACAGTTTCAAAACTCTCTTGCCCGACTAACTGTCTTACAATTTCTAAAGCGAAGCAAATCGCTGTTGCTGGACCTTGAGAGGTGATTACTTTATCTTCAACCACAACAATATCATCTACTCTCTCTTCGGGGCGGATTTGCTCTTCTACACTTGGGTAGCAAGTATATTTTTTGCTCAAAACTCCTGCTACATGCAGTGCATAAGGCGCTGCGCACATTGCAGCTACCCATTTGCCGCTTGCTTTAAACTCTTTTATGACGCTTTGAGCCAGCTCATTTTCGGCAAGCCTGTTTGTGCCTCCCCAGCCGCCTGGAAGAACTACGATATCGTATTCTTCTACCGAAGCGGTTCTTAGAGGAATATCCGCCTCTACGGTAATTCCGTTTGCTCCCAATACAAGGTTGGTTTCAAACTCATCAGGCAGATATGCGCTTTGAACCTCTACACCGCCTCGGCGTAAAATATCGATAATAGTAACCGCCTCTATCTCTTCAAAACCTTCAGCCAGTAATACTAATGCAGATGCCATAACATCTCCTTTATAATTTGATGCGAAAATTATATCACAAAAAGAAAGGTTTTGTATTCAAAATTGTAAAAAAATTTGAAAAGTTTTTTAGCTGATTTTATAGAATTGTAAAGAAATCAGAATTTTTTTGTATTAATAGGCAAAAGATATATTCATTACTCTATAACGGGCAGCCACAAGGGCTGCCCCTCAATGCATTAAGTTAAGGATTCTATATCCATAAAATGCACAAAGCTTAAAGCTCAAAGCCAAAAGCTAACCACCTCGTCATTCCCGCGAAAGCGGGAATCCACAGTTTGAACTGCTACAAAAGTCCTATTTTTACTTTTAAGCAATTTAAATCGTGGATTCCCAATCAAGTTGGGAATGACAGGAGGCAGATAATTTTTTTGCTTTCTACTTTTAGCTTTAAGCTTTGTGCCAATAAATGGATATTTTACTCTTAACTTAATGGCATTGGGGCTGCCCTACAGTTTTAGCTTTTAACTCTTTCTAAATATTTGCCCTCTACGGTATCTACTTTAATCATTTCGCCCTCTAATACATGGAAAGGAACTTGAACAACTGCACCGCTTTCTAGTGTTGCCGGTTTTTTACCGCCTTGAGAATCCCCTTTAAAGTTAGGCGGAGTCTCTACAATTTTTAACACAACAGTTTGCGGAATTTCAACAGAAATCGGTTTTCCTTTATGGAAAAGAATATCAACCTCCATACCATCAATCATAAAATCGAAATTCTCTTTGCCAACCTGCTCCAGAGTCAATCCGATTTGGTCAAATGTAGTTGTATCCATAAATTGCAAGAATTCACCATCATCATAAAGATATTGCATTTTCTTATACTCTAAATCTGGCACTTCAAATTTGTCGCCTGCGTGAACTGTTTTTTCTATTACTTTGCCGTTTTGCAGATTTTTTATTTTCATTCTAACAAATGCAGCGCCTTTACCCGGCTTTACATGCAAAAATTCAATTACTTTATAAGGGTTGCCGTCTAGCTCTAATCTAACGCCCTTTTTAATATCGCCCATACCGATTGTAGCCATAATATTCTCCTGAAAAATAATGCGAAATTGTAGCATAAAGTTAGTTATAGAGAGGTTATATAGTTAGTTGATAGCGATAGAGTAAATTAATACCCCTTTTTATCACTATCACTAACCACTATCACTATTTATCTAGTAATAGATACATTATGCGGATCATGATGTATCGGATTTTCGTCATCTAACTCCATAGCTTTTGCATTATCCAAAAGAACAGGCACGAAAATAAGCGATACAAATACCGCTGCTACGGTTCCCGAAATAAGCGCAACACCTAAGCCGCCGAAAATCGGGTCGCTTGCCAAAAGCGCAGAACCCAAAATAATTGCAATTGCAGTAAGTGCAATAGGTTTTGCCCTTGTAGCAGATGAAACTGCAATTGCTCTTCTTTTATCCATTCCTTTACTTTCCATTAATGACTTAGCAAAGTCGATTAATAGCAGAGAGTTTCTCGAGCTAATTCCCATTAGCGCAATAAATCCGATAAGCGAAGTTGCCGTAAGGAAGAATGTATCGGTTGTAACCAAATCGGCAACCCAATGTCCCACAATTACCCCGATAATAGACAAGAAGCTTCCTGCAAGCACAATACCGCTTAATGCATAGCTTTTGTAGTAAACAACTAAAAGCAAAAATATTAAAATAAGTGCGCCTATAAACGCGCCGCCTAAGTCTCTAAAGGTATCCAGAGTTACTTTCATCTCTCCGTCCCAGCGGAGCAAAATCTTTTCACCGGTTTTTTTGTTTGTTAAGTGCAAATCAAACATATATGTGCTTATTCCCGGTTCTTTTTCTACTTTATAGCCAAGTTTTTCAAAATGCTTAATCATTTTATCTCTAGCCTCTAGCAGCGGATAAACCTGAGATTCATTATCTGCTTCGGCAACAACATTTATCATTCTTCTTAAATCTTTATGCATAATCATCGGGTCATTGTGCACCGGTTTAATATCTACAACTTCCGAAAGCGAAACAAGCATACCTCTTTGGTTCATTAAATTCATCGAGTCAAGTTTTGCTTTCAGTGCATCTAAAGATTTTTTATCAAATTTTTTTGTTTTAGGGTCTAATGTTAAGAAAATGCCAATTTGCCCGTCTTCATTTTTAGAGTTTTTATGAGCAATTTTCATTCCCTCAAAGGCAAGATACAAAATCTTATTCACCTGTTCAACACTTAAACCGCTTCTTGCTATTTTATCTTTATTTGGAACAAGTTCATATTTAGTATATATGTCATCATCCATAATATCAACATCCACAACTTTTTTTGTGTGTTTTAAAATTTTTGCAACTTCACCTGAGATATATCTCATCTCTTTTAAATTGTCACCTGTGACTTCAACAACAATAGCAGCCAGAGTAGGGGGACCGGCAGGCTGTTCAACCATTTTAATTACCGTGCCTTTAACCAGCTTTTCACAACTGTTTTTAATAACAGGTCTTAAACGGCTCACCATAATAAAAGATTTCTCTTTTCTTTCATCTTTATCCGTTAAATTAACTGCAATTTCAGCAACATTTTCACTGTTTTTCATTCCAGCACCCTTAACAAGCCCGGCATAATCAAGCGGAATTCCTTCGCCGATAAACTCTTCCATATTTAAAATCTCTTTCTCTTTTCTAAGGATACCGGTAACACAATTTGCAACTTTTTTTGTCTGCTCTTTGGAACTGCCTGTAGGAGTATCAATATACACCGAAAAAGTATTAGCGCTTTTACCAGGAAGCATTTTTGCTTTTACCATTTTGGTAGGCAGCATTAAAATTGATAAAACAAGTGCAATAAGTGTTAAAATAATTACTAAAAATTTTCTGCCTTTTGATTCTAAAATCCAATATACAAACTCTTCTAATCTATGCATTAATGAGCCTCCTTACCGTTGGCACTGTGTTTATGTTCATGTTTTGGTTTTTTAAGTAATTTTAAACTTAAATATGGTGTAAAAATATATGCAACTATAAGCGATGCAATCAAAGCAACCGGCACATTTAAAGGAATCGGTTTCATAAAAGACCCCATCATACCTCCGACAAACAGCATAGGAATCATTGTCATAATAATTGCTAAAGTTGCAATATTCGTAGGCGCGCCGATTTCATCTGTTGCTTCCACTAAAATCTCTTCCATCTCTTTATCTGCTGCATCATGCGCATGCAAGTGGCGGTGGATATTTTCAATAACAATAATCGCTGCATCCACTAAAAGCCCTAGCGATAGCAGGAATGCAAATAGCGTAATACGGTTAATTGTCTGCCCTGAAATGTAAGCAATAAAGAGTGTAATAGATAAAATTGCAGGCACTGTAAACGTAACAATAATAGACTCTTTAAATCCTAGAGCAAAAACAAGCATCACTGCAATAATTAAAATTGTAAACAGCAAATGATCAACCAATTCATTAACCGCTTTGTTTGCTCTTTTGCCGTAGTCTCTTGTAATTATATAGCCAATATTGTTTTTTGCAAACTTTTCTTTATACTCTTTTAAAAGTTTTTCTACATCTTTAGCAACAAAAACCGCATTAGTTCCCGCAAGTTTTGCAACTGTTAAAGTAACCTGTTCTTTTTCAGGTAAAAATTTTTCCTCTTTTTTCTCATCCTTTTTAAAATCTACATATGCAGTTTTGAAATTCTGAAAATCTATTCCCCTCTCTACTGTTGCCACATCTCTTAAGTAAATAGGACTGCCCATATATTGAGCAACTATAATATTTTTAACATCATCAACACTCTCTATAGCATTTTTTACGCCAAATATTAAAAGCTTATTTGTCTTGGTCCGCCCCTTTACATCAGGAACATCCACTGCAACAGACTGTATAGCTTTCATAATTTGTCCCATAGAAAGGTGATAAGCACTCAATTTATTCAAATCTACTTTTACATTGAATTGAGGTTTATGACTCCCCTTTAACTGGGTTTTTGCAACATTTTTAATTGCATTTACTTTTTGCTGAAACTCTCTAATTAAAGAATACATTTTATCATAATCGGCTTTTGTTCCGTTTTTAGGATAAAAAGCAATCGTAACGATAGGAATATCAATATCAATATCAAAAGGTTTAACAATAGGATGCATTGCTCCTTGAGGTAACTTGTCCATATTTTGCATAACTTTATCATAAAGCTTTAAATTAGATATTTGGCGGTTTTGCCCTATTTTATACATAACATTAACAATACCGACATTATGCATTGCCATCCCGTAGATATGCTTTACCCCTTTAATTTCTCTCATTTTCCTTTCTAAAGGTTCAACAATAACTTTTTCTATCTCTTTAGGACTCGCTCCCGGCATAGGAACAATAACCGCACCGCCGCTGATTGCAATTTGAGGGTCTTCTTCTCTTGGCATAACTTGTAAAGATATAAAACCAAGAATTATAAGCGTTATCCCAATCACCGCAGTCAGAGGATTCTTTAAAAAACCTGCTGCAAGCTTTCCTGCCCAATCTTTCGGTTTATACTTAATCATTTACCCTCTCCTATTCGCTAAGGTAAACTTTTGCATACATACCCGGAAAGATAGTTGCATTACCTTTATTAAATTTTACTTTAATTTTAAATTTATGTGTCATTGGGTTAGAGCTTGGAATAATTGCAGATATCACGCCATCGCCTTTATAACCTACCGATGGTATCTCAACTTTTACTTTTTTACCGATTTTTGCATATTTTAAATTGCTCTCGCTAATTTCAGTTACAATTTTTAAGCTGCTTAAGTCTGTAAGCATCAATACTGGCATACCCGGAATCTGCATTTCTCCCTCTTTTGCTCTTTTCATAACAATAACGCCGTCATTTGGTGCTTTTATTTTTAAATACTCATACTGATGCAACACATTTGCTTTTTGGGCTTCTGCCTGAGCAACCTGATCTTTAGCCAATTTAACCATATCTCTCATATTTTTTGCAGCCAATTCCAAATTTTCCAATTGAAACTTAGAAACCATCCCTTTTTTATAAAGTCTTTTATTTCTTGCTAAGTTTGTTAAAACATTATTAAGCTGATTCTCATTCATCATAAGCGCCAATCTGGCTTGCGAAATTGCCAAATCTACCTGCTTTGCAGCCGTAGCAATTTCATTGGAATCAATTTCATATAAAAGGTCTCCTTTTTTAACAATATCGCCTTCGCTAACTTTCATATTTTTAATAAATCCCATAAAACGGCTGGTAATCATTTTTTGATTATCCGATACAACCGAACCGCTTAACTCTATTCCTGCTGCCGATAATATACTTGCAGCCAATAACAACCCTGCTAAAACTTTTTTCATTACTGCTCCTTATTTACCCATTTATTAAATCTTGAAGTTCTAAGATTTTTATATTTCTCTCATTTTTAATTTTTAAATATTCCATAAGTTTTTGAGTCTCTTCAGATTCCTTAATTAAAACTTCTGTTATAGAAGCTATACCCTCTTTATACTTAGCTTTATAAGTTTCATATATTCTGCTTGCGGTTTTATACTGTTTATAATAACTTCTGACTCTTGCATCCAGACTTCTTAATTCAGTTTTCAATTTGCTGGCTTTTAGCCACATTCCCTTTTCTGCAAGCATAACCTGCGTAGCAACCTTTAAACGGTTCAATTTCGCCTTTTCAAGCGATGCTTTATCTGCACCTCCGTTAAACAAATTCCATTTTGCCTGCACACCGACTGTAAAAAAGTCTTTTTTCTTTATACTGTCTGGGAATAATTTGTGGTCAGCATATCCATACTCTGCAAAAGCTCCAACTTGTGGTTTAAATTTTGCTTTTTCAACTTCTATTGCATCTTTTGTGATTTTTAAGCCCAATTTAGCTTTTGCAATATCTAAGCTTCTAGCCTCTACAATCTCTTTTGTAATTCTTGGTCTTTTAGGCGCACCTTTAGGCGCTCTGATTGAACTGACATTCGTATTTAATAAAAATGATATAAATTGATAAGCCAATTCTTTATTTAGTTTTGCTTCATCAAGCATAGCATCAACTTCTGCCAATTTAGCATCCACTTCCATATAATCAGTCTCAAGGGCATATCCCTCTTTTTCCATTTCTCTAATGACATTTTTTAATTTTGCCACATTTCTTCTGATTTTATGCAAATTGCCAATAAAGTTATTTACCAAAGCCACATTGTAAAAAGCCTTTCTCAATTCAAATTTTTTAAGACTTAAAACTTTAGCAGTATCTAATTTGCTCATTTCATACATTTTTTGTGTAATTCTTTTGTAATATGTTAGCATACCGCCTGTGTATAATGGGACCTTGTAAGTTACTTTTGTTATAAAATGACTTCTAGGTTTTGGATAGTTTAAATCTTTTGGCTGAATAGATAATATTTTACCGCCATTTTGAGACAATCCTTGAGCAAAAGAAGCAAAATTTGGCATACCTCCGCTGCTCATTGCAGACTGTTGAACTCCCTGTCCTAATGCTCCCATAAAATCAGAAAATCCAAAATCTGCAAAATTGGCTTCTCTGCTTTGAAGTTTAAACCCAAATACATTGCCTGCATCATTAGAGCGAAGCGCCATTACTGTTAAATCTAGCGTTCCGTAATTTTTAGCTTTTACAGCTGCTATATCATAAAACTTCATAGTCTCTTCATATTTAGCAACCTTAACCTCTAAGTTATTATCTTCTAGCATACTTAAAGCTTGACTCAAAGTTAAATTTTTTAGTCCTGCATTTAAGTTTACTGTCGTAATCAACAGTATCAGATATAAAAATCTCATACAATCACCTTTCTCCAAGTTTTTTAAGACAACTACAATTAACATCTTAACATAAATAAAATTTTATTTAACTAAAAAGTTAGATATAATCAAATTTATTTATATTAAAATGCTTTTTTTACACATATTAGTATATTTAACTATACCTAGTTTTTTAATTAATAATTATATTGTTTATTAAATTATATTGCAAGAATTATTTTATTAATTTTAATTTTTTTTATTGTTTTTTGTAAAGAAGAGACATTTTTTCGCTAAGTAAATTGTGTATATTAAATTATATTTATGGTTTTAAAAAAAGTAAGAATTATAACTTATCAAAGCCATTAACTATTAACAAATCCTACCAATCAAAATAGGTTTTGACAGTTCCTAGCTGAGAATATTTATAATTTTTATCGCCCTCTTTGGTTTCAACCGTTATGCCTTCGTCGTCAGCATTTTTTAATACGCCTTTTAATTTGCCTTCGCCTATTATTTTTACTTTAACTTTTTCGCCTATAGAGTGTTTAAAGTGTTTTGCTTTTGTTAATTTTCTCTCTATTCCCGGGGAGCTTACTTCAAAGCGGTATTCTCCGCTTACGGGCGATTCAATATCCAGCAGAGGCGATGCGTCTCTTGAAATATCGGCGCACAAATCCAAACTTACTCCGCCCTCTTTTACAATGTAAACTCTAAATATTGTCTCACCGTTTTCGTTTACCGTTTCGGTATCGTAAAGTTCTGCACCGTATGAGTTTATAATTTTTTCAATTTCATCAATAACAGCCACTATTTCTTTCCTTCTATTATTTTAAAAAGCTCATCTATTCTTGCAACTTTTTCCATATAATCATCAAATTTAAATTTAAAATTGGGGCTTCTATACCAGCCTTCGCTCTCTTTTACATAATTTTTTAAAAAACCTGTAACTTTTGATAATTTATTTAATATAATCTCTTGCTCTTTTTCATCTATCCCGGTTTTATCCAAATAAACTTTAGAATCATATCTTCCGCGCGAACATATTACTTCTGTTACAACAAGTGTATTTAAAGCTTCGTCATCAAGCATAGCAAACGCTTGCGGCAAAAGCTCTTTTAACACCGATTCCGTCCGCTTTCTTTTTATCTCCGCCTGATTCACCGCAGATACTCCTTTTTTCTTTTTTGCAGGGATTAAACATGCATTGTAAAAAATCATTGCAAAGCAATATTTCTAAAAATATTCAATCTATTGTGCGACACGGCCGCAACTATATTCGGAAAACAGAGAACAGAGAACAGAAAACGGAAAACGGCAATCTTTGAACTGTCACCATTTCTAATCTCTCTTCTCTAAAAACACACCTACATTCGGAAAACAGAAAACAGCAATCTTTGCTATCACCATTTCTAATCTCTAATCTCTCTTCTCTAAAAACACCTACATTCGGATTACGGAATAGAGATTACAGAATACGGAATTATCCATTATCCATTTCTAAAACCTCAATCCTCAATTCTCAAACCTAAATCCTAAATCCTAATCCAAAGTAGCTTCGCTCTCTACCTCTTTAAATGTTTCGATTACATCGCCCTCTTTAATATCATTAAAGTTTTCTAGCATAATACCGCAATCGTAACCTTTGCTTACCTCTTTAACATCATCATTAAAGCGCTTCAGCGAGCTGATTTTTGTTGTATAAATTACAACGCCGTCTCTGATTAAGCGCGCCCCGGCATTTCGCTCTATTTTGCCATCTGTTACCATACAGCCTGCGATTGTTCCCACTTTTGCAATTGTAAATGTTTGGCGCACTTCTGCTTGTCCGATTGACTCTTCTGTAATAACAGGGCTCATTAAACCGCCAAGCAACGCTTTTACATCATCTAGCAAATCGTAAATAATGCTGTATGTTTTAATTTCTACGCCAAGCTCTTTAGCTTTATTTTTAACCGCACCCGTAGGGCGCACATTAAAGCCTACAATAAATGCATTTTCACTGGCATCTGCCAATACAACGTCGCTATCTGTAATTCCGCCCACGCCGCTGTGGATTATCTGCACTTCGACCTCTTCGTTTTTGAGCTCGGCAAGCGCTTTTTTAATAGCTTCAAGAGAACCTTGAACATCCGCTTTTACAATTAACGGAAGTTTCTTGATTTTACCCTCTGCAATAAGGTCGCTAAGTTCATCCAGCGATACTTTTGTAGATTTAGAAAGTTCCTTAACACGCGCTAACTCTTTTCTTTTATTTGCAATTTCTCTTGCCTCTTTTTCGCTCTCAACCGCTACTAAAATATCTCCGGCTTGCGGCACTTCGTGCAAACCTACCAGCGCTGCAGGAGTGCTAGGTCCAATCTTTTTAGCTCTGCTGCCGTCATCTAAAATCATTGTTCTAACACGTCCGAATGTCGTGCCCACAATTACATTGTCTCCAACGCTTAAGCTTCCGTTTTTAACGATTATATTTGCAACCGCTCCAAAGCCTTTTTCTACCGAACTCTCTATTACTACCGCTTTTGCTTTTCGCTCAGGGTCGGCAGTAAGCTCCATAATTTCGGCTTGCAGCAAAATAGTCTCTAATAAATCGTCAATCCCTTCGCCCGAATGCGCAGAAACAGGAATAAATTCATACTCTCCGCCCCAATCCACAGGCAAAATACCGATTTCTGCCATTTGCGATTTAACATTATCCACATTGGCTTCGGGTTTATCGATTTTATTTACCGCTACAATTATAGGCACATTGGCAGCTTGGGCGTGAGAAATCGACTCTTTAGTCTGCGGCATAACGCCGTCGTCTGCGGCAACAACAATAATCGCAATATCGGTAGCCTGTGCCCCGCGCGAACGCATTTCGGTAAATGCAGAGTGACCCGGAGTGTCGATAAAGGTAATTTTTTTACCGTTTTTCTCTACCTGATACGCCCCGACATGCTGTGTTATTCCGCCTGCTTCTTTAGCTGCTACTTTAGTTTCGCGTATTTTATCTAAAAGCGAAGTTTTACCGTGGTCAACATGCCCCATGATTGTAATAATCGGCGCTCTCTCAACTTCATTTTCGTTTGGAATTTCGTCATATTTCGCAACATAATCAAGCTCGTCAAGCGGATTGATTGTTTCTACTTTAACATCAAACTCTTCTGCCAAAATTTCAATCGAATCTTTATCTAAAAAGTCATTTTTAGTTACCATTGTGCCAAGTGCAAACAGCACTTTTACAACTTCTCCCACGCTTCTTCCTACCTTTTCGGCAAATTCGTAAACACGCACATCTTCAGGAATCTTAACCACTTCTACCTTTTTAGGAGCAGCATCTTTTTTGTAATCTCTTTTTTTCTTTCTTTTTCCCGTGCTTCTTCTTCTGTTATTCATATTTGTTCTTTGCTGGAATCCTTGCGCTGCCCTTCTTTTAGCATCTTCTTTTCTTTTTTGCTCTTGTCTTTGCTGCTCTTCAAAAATTATCTTATCTGAAAAATCCAGCAACACAACCTCTTGCTCTTCAAAAATCTCTGTTGTCCCGCCAAAATCTCTCTCGAATGCATCGATTTTCTTTCCTGTATCTTTTGCAGCTGCCGGAGTTTTTTTCTTTTTCTTTTTACTCGTGCTTGGAGCCGAAGCAGCAGTTTTAGGCGCTTCCGGCTTAGGCTCAGGCTTAGGGTTTTTCTTTTTAACAATAGTAATGCCTCTTCTTTTCATAGGCTGTTTTCTCTCGCCCTCAATAGGCTTGATTATGCTTTTTGGCTCCTCTTTTGGTCTGGCTGTAATCCCTTTTCTGACTTTTGGCTCTTTTTTAGGCTGCTCTTTAGAACTCTCTTTTTCCGGCTCTTTTTTCGCCTCGCTTTTTGCTTCAGCCTCAGTTTTGGCTTTTTCTTTAGGCTGCTCTTTTTCTTCTTTTTTAGGAGCAGTTTTTTTAGCGCTCTTCTTCTCTGTTTTTGCAGAACTTTTTTTCTCTTTTGGCGCCTCTTCTTTGACACTTTTTGAATTCTCTTTTTTCTTCGCACTCTCAGGCAATTTGCCAGATATTAAATATTCCATCAGCACAACTGCCTGCTCTTCGCTGATTGTGCTGTTTCGCGCCCTTACATTATACCCCAGCTCTTTAGCTTTCTCCAAAGCCGTTTTAGCTGATGTTCCTGCTTCTAACGCAACTTCTTCTATCTTAATTTTCGACATTACTATTTAACTCCTTAATCAGACTTGCTGCGATATAAAGATTTTTATAATTTATCTTCATATCGCAACAAATCCAGTAATTTTTCTACGCTTTCTATATCTAATTTCATTCTGCCGGCTATCTTTTTTTCGATATGCTTAGAGTTTAAACACACCTTACAAAGATAAAAACTACGCCCAAATCCTTGGTATTTAACTAAAATACTCCCATCTTTCTGCAATCTGTAAAGCTTTTGCTGCGGATTTCTTTTTCTGCACGATACACACATTCTTACAGGATTAGATTTTCTCATCGTAATTATATCACAAAATTCTATACTCTGCTGATAACTCCGTAATTATCCAAATCGCAGATAATTACCCTAAATTCGCCAAAAGCTTTTTGCAGCCTGTTTGCAATCCGTTTTGCATCATCCTCATAACATAAAGTAAAAAAAGTAGAACCGCTTCCTGATAGCGTGCTCATAAGCGCTCCGCTCTCCATCGCAATGCTTTGCACCCTAAAAAGTTCGGGCATCATTGCCATTCTTCTGTCTTGATGCAGCTTATCCTGAGCCGCAATCTTAAGCTGATCCCACGATTCGCTCATAAACAGCGCCGTCATATAAGCTGCATGCGAAAGCGAAAAAACCGCTTCGTCTTTATGGTAGCTTTTTGGCAAAACATTCCTGGAACGATTTGTAGAAATCGTCCTGTTTGGAATTGTCAAAACAGCTTTTAAATAGTTTGGCAATCTGTGTTTTTTGCTATACACCCTGTCGTTATACAAACACGCTACATTAAACCCGCCCATAACCGCAGGCGTAATATTATCCGGATGCGGTTCATACTGCAGCGCCAAATTGAGTATTTTTCTCTTATTATACTTAACACCCGCTGCAATATGCGCTGCGGTTAAAGCTGCAACAATCACTGCCGAAGAGCTCCCAAGCCCGCGCGATATTGGAATTCTATTTTTAAATTCAAACCTAAATGTGTTATATTTACCGCCGCTTAACTTTTTATAATGCTCGTTAAATATGCTAAGAAACATAGAGTTTCTTTTAATCTTAGGATTATCCGCCCCTTCCCCTTTTGTAGAGGTGCTTAAAAAACGCGACGGTTTTATAATAATTTCGTTACGCAAATTTATAGCAAGCCCTAGCGTATCAAACCCCGGACCCAAATTTGCACTCGTTGCTGGAACTGAAACTAACAAACTGCTCTTCCTTTTATAAACCCTACACAGCAGCTATTTGGTAATCTGGTTCATTATTTTCTAAAATATTTAACGCCTCTAAATTTTTAGGCATATAAAAACTGCTTTGCGGCTCTTTTTCAAATCTTTTTGTAATTATAGTCTCTTTTTCTTTGACAAAGTAAAGTTTACCCAAAGCTTTTATAGGTTTATCGCCATTTAAGTCAAAAGAAGAGATTGCAAAAAACGGAATTCCTTTAATAATATTTAAAGTTTTAAGCAAAACATATACAATTTTTGTCCCCATATGGCTGCCCGGACCGCTTGTGTAATAAATTTTTTCTATTCTGTAATTTTTAAGCAAATCTTTTAATGCAGGCAAAAGAACATCCGAAGCCAAACCGTTTAACTCTTTTGCTTTTATAAGTTTGCCGTTTTCGTAAAGCCCCAGCTGCAAAGGCTTAGAAACCGTATTTATAACAATAACTATACCCGGCTCCTTAAGCAAAAACTTTTACAAGCTCTCTGCTCTCTTGAACCTCTGCCAAACTTACCAATTCGTAAGCCCCTTCTGTTGCTAGCACTTTCTTTGTTAAAAGGTGGTTCAGTTCGTGACTGCTTGCAACCGCACTGTATTCGCCTACAATGCTGTGCCCCATTACCATCATATCGCCGATTGCATCCAAAATTTTATGGCGCACAAATTCATTTTCAAAACGCAAGCCTTCAGGGTTTAAAACGGTGTTGTCATCAAGCCCGATAGCATTTTCCAAACTGGCACCCAAAGCCAAATTTATGCTTTGCAAATATTGAATATCGCGCAAAAAGCCAAAAGTTCTAGCGCGTGAAATCTCTTCGATATATCTCTTTTTGCTGAATTTAAATTTATACTCCTGCCTTCCAATAGCCGGATGGTTAAAGTTGATAATAAAATTAAAACTAGGCTCTTTAGAAGGTTTTAACAGCGCCATTTTTCCCTCTTGCTCTACTTTAATCTCTTTTTTTATAACCATCAAAGTTTTTGGAGAATCTTGCATTTTTACTCCCGCTTCATCCAAAAGCATACAAAAAGATACAGCACTTCCATCCATTATAGGCATTTCATTGCCATAAATCGTAACTTTTAAATTGTCAATCCCGTAAGCATAAACAGCCGATAAAAAATGCTCAATTGTAGAAATCGCATTTGGTCTTCTGCCCAGAACAGTCGCAAGCTTGGTTTCAGTTACCATATCAACGCCCAATGGCAAAACCGTTCCGCTGTAAGCATGAACAAAAACAATACCGCTCCCGCTTGGCAACGGCTCCAAAACCATCCCAATAGGTTCCCCGCTATGCAAGCCAATACCGGTAACCTCAACTCTTTTAGCAACTGTTCTCTCAAACATAACCAAACTCCAATCTTTCAAAACACTACATCGCAGTCTTGTAATAATTTATCAATTATACCAAATTTTACCTAAAACGCAAATTCGAGGGTTTAGGTTTGAGGGGTGAGGATTGAGGATGTAGGATGTAGGTCGCATTTCGTCCCCAAAACTCCAGCTTTGGGATGCATATTAGAATAATAGCAAACAACACAAATCGGAAAATAGAAAACAGCAATCATTAACTGTCACCATTTAGTAATAAAATTAGTTAACATTTTTATTAATTATTTATATAAATTTGATATAATTTGTTTATGATGGAAGCAAGGTGCTATGGTCAATTAAAAAAATGTTTTGCATGTTAAAAAAGGAAAAATATGAAAACATACTTAAATAATTTAGCTTCCAATAATGAAGGAAAAAAATTATTATTGACAATATATTATGCAATGCAGTCAAAAATGACTGATAGTAAGGTATTATGCGATTATTTAGAAAAGTTAAAAAACAATAATACCAACATAGCTTCTTTGGAATTAAAGCAAAAAAATTTTGAATATAATGGTGAGCTTTTAAATATTTTTTCTATACAGGCTTTTCAAGCTAATTATTTTGACAAAATAGATGATGAAGATTTATTAGTTAATTTAAAATATGATAAATCCGAGGATTTTAATAAAAAAACTGCAGAAGATATAAAAGAAATTCTTGAGGATTTTCAAGATATTAGTTTTAAAGAAAATACAAAAATGGGACCGCCTGGGAATTATATCTGGGTTACCAAAAAAGATGATTCTATAAAAACTTGTGCAGAATTGGGAGTAGAAAAATATAAAGTCCATATAGTTGGGATGATTCCACCTATAAAAAAATATATTTTACATTATCCTACTGCAATAGAAGGATATAAAAATTTCAATGATAGTAATAAAGGTTGGCATTATGGAAATGCCAATAAGCTCGAAGAGTGGGGATGCACTGTAGATATACATAGAATTAAGTGCTAACAACTAATAAACATCCAATAAACATTTTGATATAATAACTATATGAGACTGCAAATAAAATTAGAATTAAGTAAAGAACAAATAGCCCAGTTAAAACAAATAGTTAAGATTGAGAAAAAATATAGAACTAGACAAAGAGCTCAAGCATTGCTATTGAGATATAAAGGTATATCAGTAGCTGATATATCATTTGTCCTTAATGTATGGAAAGAGACAGTGTATAGATGGATTAGAAATTATAAAAAAGATGGTATTAAATCGCTTTATGAAAAAGATG
>JALWKP010000055.1 GCA_027081355.1 Campylobacteraceae bacterium | reverse complement strand
TAAAGATTCCGATGCAAATGAAGAAGGTGAAATAACTGTTAATAAAGCAGTAAAAGACGATTACAGCAACGACTTAGGAATTTACTGCGATTGCGACGATTATAAGGTGCATCCAGAAAACCATAAAAAACTTAAAGCACCTTCATTAGGTATTTTTGGATTATTTATAATGATATTTGCACTGTTTACTATTGCAAGAAAAGAAGAGGTTTGAAACTTTTAAGTTTTTAAAAGTTTACAGCTGCGGCTCTGCCGCATATTTTTTGATAAGGGTGCAGATGTGTAAAATTCATATTTACAAATAATCCTTAGCCTCACTATTATCGCACAAATAATTATTGTCATAGGAGAATAAGAGTAAGGTTAAAAGTTGTCTATCGACCAGCCTCTCTTTTTTGTCACTTTATTTTTCATCTTCAAAACAGCACTGGTAGAACTCTTCTGTATGATTATAAGGTCTTCTTTTCATACAGTTTAACATTTTCAAAGGTGCAAAAATAGAAAACCAATTAAATCCGATTTTAGATAAACTATAAATTGCACCGGCAAATGGAATTAAAAGAGTAATTGCGTAATACCTTGTTTTTTCACCGTCGAAAAGATACTGTTCGTCTTTGTAAATCTTAAACAGTGCCAAAATATCAAATAAAACTGCAATTATTTTAAAAAGTGTAAACATTTGTCAATCCAATTTTACAAGCTCTAATCTTATTATAACATAAAATTTCATATACTCACAAAAGCAATTTTGCAGGAGATAATAGAATGAATATTGTGGTTTTAGACAGCGATACTTTGGGAGATTTGGATTTAACACCCCTAAAAGAGTATGGGAATGTGACAATATATCCATATACTGAGTATAAAGATACAATAGACCGCTGCAAGAGTGCGGATATTGCTCTTACAAACAAGGTTGTGTTTGACAAAGATATTTTGGATGCGCTGCCAAATTTAAAACTGATTTCTGTCTTAGCAACCGGAATGAATAATATCGATTTAAATTATGCTCAAAAAAAGGGCGTAATTGTTAAAAATGTTTCGGGGTATTCAACAAATTCAGTTGTGCAGACAACATTTATGCTGGCACTCGCTTTAATCGGCAAATTGGAGTATTACAGCAGTTACACAAGAGAGGGGCGGTGGAGCAAATCGCCTATATTTACCAATTTGGAGCATAACTTTTTTGAAATTGCAGGCAAAAAATGGGGGATTATCGGGCTTGGAACAATTGGCAGCAAAGTTGCCGCAGTTGCAAAAGCGTTTGGGGCAGAGCTTTTTTACTACTCAACAAACCAAAACCCGCACTCGCAAGAGTATAAGCATTTGGAGTTAAACGAGCTTTTGCAAGAGTGTGATATTATCTCGATTCATGCACCTTTGAATGAAAAAACCGACAACTTGATTGACAAAGAACAACTGTTCTTACTAAAAGACGGGGCTGTTTTGCTAAATCTAGGGCGGGGTGCGATTGTAAACGAAGCTGCATTAGCCGAAGCAATCGATAGCAAAAATCTGCTTGTGGGGCTTGATGTTACTGCAAAAGAGCCGATAGAGCCGGACAATCCGCTTTTAAATATCAAGAAAAAAGAGAATTTAATAATCACTCCTCATATAGCGTGGGGAAGCCAAGAGGCGAGAGAGACACTGCTTGAGGGGACAATTGCAAATATAAAAGGCTTTTTAAATGCATAGTGTCGATATATTGATTGTCGGCAGCGGAATTGCCGGGCTTACTGCCGCAATTGCTGCAAAAGAGACGGGGGCGAGTGCGGCAATTGCTACAAAAGGTGCGGCAACAAAAGGCAACTCTGTAATGGCTCAGGGCGGAATAAATGCAGCTCTTGGCAATATCGATTCCGACTCTCCAAACCTGCACGCAAAAGATACTTTAAAATCGGCACACAATTTAGCAAATGAAAATATGGTAGAGAAGCTGTGCAATGGCGGTATAGAAGCTATTGAATTTTTAGAAAAGCTGGGAGTTCAATTTTCTAGGATTGGAGGTGCCGATACTCCGTTAAAATCTATCGCCCAAAGGGCTTTGGGCGGGGCTAGTGCAAAAAGAGCCTGCTATGCGCAAGATTACACCGGTTTAAAAATTGTGCATACCCTGCTAGAGAGTGCTGTTAATTTGGATATTCCAATTTACGAGGGGCTTTTTTTGCTGGAGCTTATAAAAAACTCACTGGGCGAAGTTTGCGGAGGACTCTTTTTTAACTTTGATACTGGCAAAACAGAGCCGATATATGCAGGCAAAGTGATAATAGCAACAGGCGGTTTTGGGGCAATATATTCTAAAAACACAAACTCCGCAACCAGCACAGGCGACGGTTTGGCAGCAATTTTAAGGGCAGGCGGAGAGTTGAGCAACCTTGAATTTGTGCAGTTTCACCCCACTACGCTAAAAGGAAGCAACATTTTAATAAGCGAAAGCGCAAGAGGCGAGGGTGGCTATCTGGTAAACGGCAAAGGGGAGCGGTTTATTAATGAGTTAAGCACCCGCGATGTAATTTCAAGAGCAATTTACGGGCAGATTCAATCTGGTGAACGGGTGTTCTTAGATATTCGCCACATAGGAGAAGAGAAGTTAAAGCAATTGATGCCGCAAGAGTTAAAACTTATAAAACAATACGCCAATTGCAACGCCGCAAAAGAGTTAATAGAGATAGAACCGGCTGTCCACTACACAATGGGCGGTGCAAGCGTAAATGAGAAGTTTGAAGTAACGGGATTAAAAGGGTGCTACTGCATCGGCGAAGCCAGCAATGCAAATGTGCATGGCGCAAACCGCCTGGGCGGCAATTCGCTGTTAGAAGCGGCGGCATTTGGCTTGCAAGGAGCCAAAGAAGCTGCAAAAGCCAAAGCTTCTAAGATAGAAGAAACAGAGCTTGCCTATACCCTGCCAATTGCAAAAGGCAGCGATAATATGGAACTGTTTAAAGCCAAAAAAACTTTAGCCGATACACTGTTTGAAAATGCGGGGGTGGTAAGAGACGAAAATAAATTATCCCGCGCCTTAAGCGAAATAGAGAGCTTGAATATAAAAGATTTAAAAATAGATGACACCCCAAAACACTCCACCTTGCTAATAGAACTTTTGGAGCTGCAAAACGCCTCTATACTGGCAACTGCACTGATAAAATCAGCCCTTTGGCGAAAAGAAACCCGCGGAGCCCACATAAGAAGCGATTATCCCAAAGAGAGTGTCGAGTTTGAGAAAAATAGTAAAGTAAATTATGATATAATAGAGTAATTGCGATATGAAAAAAGGAGTTAATATGTTAAACATCACAATAGAAGATAAAGATATTCAAAACTCTAAAATTAAACAAATACTAGAAACAATGACGCAAAAAGAGATAAAAGATATATTTATGAATTTTTTAGAAAGTAAATTAAATAATACTGATAAATGGGACAAATTAGTAAATGACATTGAAAAATTAAAAATTTCAAATGTATCTGACGAGATAATAAAAACCTCTAAAGAGTTTCGAAATTCATTTAATTTAAGAGAAGTTAATTAATGGCTCACTATATTTTAGATACAAATATATTATCTTATTTAATTGATATAAACAGTTCAAAGCACATTGAAGTTGTAAACTTTTTTCGTTCTATGAATAAAAATGATTTGTTATCTACAACTATTATAACCATTATTAGAGGTGCCCAAAATATTTAAAACAGTTTCACAAACTTCAACTCTTAAACATTTAAGCATATAATTAAGGTTTAATATGAATATAGAAATTAACAATAAATCATATAAAATTAAGAAAGCGGTTGCTACTTTGCTGGAGGCTTTGATTTACATAAAAGAGAATATTGAGCCGGTTTTAGGGTTTGATTATGGCTGTAAAAGCGGAGTTTGCGGAGCTTGTGCGGTTAGGGTTAATGGCAAAGAGAAACTCTCTTGCACTTACACTCCGCAAGATGGCGACAAAATTGAGCCTTTAAGATATTATCCAATAAAACGGGATTTGATAGTAGATAAATCGAGCCAAAAAGGATTGTTAAAAAGGGTAAAAACTGCCTTGCTAAGTTATAATCAACAGATGCTAACCCCGCAAGATGAGCTTAAAACCCAGATACAAAGTGATTGCATTTTATGCTCCAGCTGTTACAGCGCCTGTCCGGTTATAGAGGTAAACCCAAATTTTGCAGGACCTTTTGCATTAACAAAAACTTATAAATACGCAATAGATGCAAGAGAAGCCAAGCAAAAAGAGCATATAGACACAATCCAAAGCAACGGCATTTGGGACTGCACACTCTGCGGCGAATGCACATTAGCTTGCCCGCAAAATATAGATTCTAAAACCGATATTATCAACCTAAGAAATCTAAGTGCAAAATATGGATATATGGACCCAAATTTCAACAATATGAACTTTGGCGGAGGCTTCGGACTGGATTTTAACGGCAGGTTTTGATATAAATAAAGCAGCCAAAGTGCTGCAAAACTCCAGCTTATCAACTAGATATTTTCTACACACAAGAATTTTTGGTTATAATATAAACTAAAAAAGGTTTGTTTTGAAAATAGTTCACTTCTCTGATACCCATTTAGGTTTTAGCGATTTAGATGTTTTAAACAGTAATGGGGTTAATTTAAGAGAGGGGGATTTTTATAAAGCTTTTAGCGATATTATCGATGCAATTTTAAAAATTAAGCCCGATTTTGTTTTGCATACCGGCGATTTGTTTCACAGAGCTTCGCCTACTAACAGGGCAATCACTTTTGCTTTAGAGCAGATAGACAGATTAAACCGTGCTAAAATTCCTTTGATTTTGATTGCCGGCAACCACGAAGCGCCAAAAAGCAAAGCACTTGCCCCGATATTAAAAATTTTTGACTCTTTTGAAAATGTTTATGCTGCTTACTCCCAAAATGCCGAAATATTTGAATTTAAAGATATAAACTTTTACGCACTGCCGCATATTAATGATGAAAAAAAGCTTTTGGGCGAATTGGATAAAATTGAAAATTCGCTCGATTTAAATAAAAAACGCATTTTACTAATGCACGCAACTGTTGGCGCCTACTACTTAATGCACGAATTTGGCGAGTGGGTTTTTCCTAAAGAGAGGGAGTATCTTTTTGAAAAATTTGATTATGTTGCGCTGGGGCACTGGCACGGTTTTAGCGGTTTAAAAAAATTTAACAATGTCTATTATGCCGGCTCAAGCGAGAGAACCAGCAGCAACGATACAAGAAATGACAAAGGGTATGTTGTTATCGATTTAGACAAAGATTTAAAAGTCCGCCACGAAACTATAAAATTGCGGAAATTTTTAAAATTTGAACTAGATGCCAAAAATTTAGAGAGTGAAATTAAGCAGTTGGATTTAAGCAAAATAGAGGGCGCAATTGTTGAAGCGGTGCTTTACAATCTTGACATTAATTTGTCAATGGAAATTGACAATTCTTATATCAAGTCCCATTTTGACAGGGCAAGTTATGTAAAGATAAAACGGCATCTGCTTGAAAGCAAAAGTGAATCTTATGAAAATGTAGAAGCTATAACCCTGCAAGATTATTTTTTAGAATATATAAACACTCAAATAGAGGATGAGAAACAAAAAAAGAGGGTTATCGAAAAGGCAAGGGAACTATTTAGCATTGTGGAGACGGGGTTATGAAGCTTAGAACTAAGAGCACAAAGCACAGAGTTTATTGTGCGGCTTCGCCGTGCCAGAGGGAGCTAAAAGCCAAAAGCTTAAAGTTTAAAGCAGACGGTGCGGCTTCGCCGCGTTTTAATAGATGCGGCTTTGCCGCAATAAATAGAAGCAAA
>JALWKP010000054.1 GCA_027081355.1 Campylobacteraceae bacterium | reverse complement strand
AACTTCATTTTTTAAATTCCGCCGCCGCTTTTTTTTCTCTCTGCTTGCCAATTTGCCTTGCAGCCGTCAGCAGAAACTTTATAAAAATATTATCAAAAACGGCAGCACGCAAGATTGTTACTCTTTGACAGTTTTTGCATTCAGCAAAAGTGTAAGCTCTGCTAAAGAGGCAAAAACTTTTTTAAAAATAGTTTCCGATACAGCTTTGTTATACAGTTTGGGGCAAAACTACTTGAAACTTTTGTTTTTTAACATACTTAAACAGTTAAGTTATATTGAGCAGAATAAAATTAAAGAGTGGCTTTTAGCAACAAATTTAAATTTATTAATAGTGCGCTCTTTTATGGAAGTATATAAAAATTATGAAACCGCAGCTCCTAAAATTTTAAATAACCCTTTAAGAGATAATATGGAAATAAATAACTTAAAAGAGGGAACTTTTGCATGATAAGCCACCATCTTATAGCAAGCTTGCTTCTTTTTCAATTTGTTTATTTAATAAACTTGGTGCTGACTAATATAACATCAACGCTTTTTGTTTTTTACTCTCTGTTTGATGTCAGCAAAAACTATTTTACCAAACGGACAGCTCTGCTTAAAAGTGTCGCAAAAAACAGAGTCTATTTGCCTGTTTCAATTTTAATGCCTGCATATAATGAAGAACTTACTGTTATTAATTCTGCAAAAAGCCTTTTAAATATCGATTTTGAAGAGTATGAAGTAATAGTTATCAACGACGGCTCAAAAGATAATACTTTTAAAAAACTGCAAGAAGCTTTCGAGCTTTATCCGGTTGCAGCACCGTCTGAACTTTTATTAAAGCACGCTGCTATCCGCCAGGTTTATCGTTCGCCCCATTATAAAAACCTGACTGTAATAGATAAAGAAAACGGCGGTAAAGCCGATGCTTTAAATGCCGGAATAAATCTTAGCCGTTATCCGCTTTTTTGCAGCATAGATGCAGATACAATTCTTGAACAAGACTCTTTGCTTAGAACCAGCCTTCTTTTTATACAAGACGAGCGGGTAATTGCCGCCGGGGGTCATATTGGTATCTCTAACGGTTCTTCATTTGATAAAAATCATAAAATCCATTTGGGGCTGCCTTCTCGCTTTATCGAAAGAATCCAAATTATCGAATACGCAAGAGGGTTTCTCGCCGGCAGGACTTTTTGGTCTGCCATTAACGGCTTATTGATTGTTTCGGGAGCTTTTGGGATTTTTCGCAAAGATTTAGTTGTAAAAATTGGAGGTTACCGCCACACAATAGGAGAAGATTTCGACCTTGTTATTAGAATGCGGCGCTACTGCTACGATTATAAAATTCCGCATAAAGTCTCTTTTATTCCAGAAATTATGTGCTGGACCCAAGCCCCGACAGATTCAAATTCTCTGTTTAAACAGCGAAACCGCTGGCAGCGCGGGCTTATAGAGAGCCTTTTTTACAATAAAAAGATGATTCTTAATCCTCGTTATGGTATTACAGGTTTAATTACACTTCCATATTATCTGTTTGTTGAAATATTTAATCCGCTTATTGCCTTTATGGGTGCAATTTCTATTTTGCTTCTTTATTTGGCGGGTTTTATTAACCAAAATACCATTTTGCTTTTTTTTATCCTCGAATTTGTTTGGGGAATGGCTTTGAATATTTTTGCACTTTGGCTGATTATTTTTATAAGAGAGAGTTACTCATTTAAAATAATTCTTAGATTTACGCTAGATTGTATGCTTGAGCCTTTTGGCTATAAGCCAGTTACCAAAATGGAGCAGCTTATTGCTACTTTTACTTTTTTAAATAGAGAGTGGGGAGAAATTCAACGCCATAAAATCGAAGAAGCTCCTTTGAACCCTTCTGTATCAACAGTTGTTGCCGCTAATAAAGCGAGTAATAAATGATAAAAAAAATCTTTTCTAAACTAATACGCAGTATTCTTTTGCTGCTCTTTTTTTCTTACTTTTTTGTAGCAATTATGGCAAATATTCCCAGAATCGAGCACTATTTTCATCCTCTTAAGCATCGAATAATCATGCAGCGCAAAACCGTCAAATGAGTTAAAAGGCAATTTTAAATTCAGTATGTTTTTTAAAGCTTTTGGATTGTTAAAGAGAGTGATTTTCGAGCCTAAAACTTTATAACTTCGCAATTTTTTAAGAGTTTGGCACCCATCGTGATAAGAGTTTTCAAAAATACAAGGCTGCTTTGGACCAATGCTGTAAACTGTGTGTTCCTGCGTTGCTATCGGAGTCAATTCTACCCCCAGTGCAACCGGCTTTTTAAGCACTTCGCCCCAACGCAAAGCATCAATAGAAATTTTAATAAAACTTTTTGTATCAGAGCGGTAACTCATTAAAACAGCTTCATCAGCAAGTTTAAGCACTTGAGGCAAAAGAGGGCGCTTATCATATTTAACGCTGTCAAGCCAAAAAGGGATTACCAATGAAAAACGCAACCCCTTAGATTTGCACCAGCTGCTGATATTTTTAAGCATATAAAGGTATTGCTTCCAAATCTCTTGCGGATTTTTTAAAAAATTTGGCAAAAGATAAGGCTCAACATCCAATTGAATACCTTTAAGCTTATTAAGCGGAAGTTTAGAAAATTTTTTAATTAATTCCATACTATGGTTAATGTCACCCGGAGAACCGTCTAAAGCATAAATTTCTGGAGGATTTTTCATAATTTCAAGATGTTCAATAGCTTGGGAAAACCCTTTGCCAACTTGCAAATATAACCGTTTTATCCCGGCATTTGCAAGTTCTTTTGCATCCACTTTCAAAGGCTGCCAAGCCCACAAAGAGAGCTTAACCCCGCCTTTTTCCAAAGGCTCTTTTTTGCGAAAAATCACCTTAAGATGCGAAATTTTATCTTCTGTTAAAATTACCACATATTTAAGTTTATGTAAATCCAGCCCCTTTTCTTTGGGTTCTAGGGGAATTTTATAACGATTATTTGCAATAATTTGATTACTTTCTCTCTTTGCCATATCAGCATCGGCAAGCGCTATTTTAAAATTTTTAGCATCTGTTTTGACTTCTAACTCATCATAAGCAACCGCATCAAAAAATTTTGCATTTTTAGAGAGGTCAATCAGATAAAAAGCCCCATATTTTCCTTTGTAATGCTTTGCTTTAGTAAAAACAGTTTCGGGAAAATCCCCTTTATAAGAGAAGTTCTCTTTTACAGGCACAATCCACCGGCTTTTTCCGCTATGAACAACTTCGATTTTTTGGTCTTTTTGCACAGAAAAATAGACAGGAACCGCTCCAGAGGCATAAAGACGCAAAAAAGAGATTGCAAATATCAAAAAAACGGCATTAAAATTCATATATATTCCTTAAACTTTTTTTAATAGACTTGTTGCGATAATAATTTCCAATATTGCAGCCAATATTAAAGTATCATACTCCAAAGTGTTAATAATTTTGATATTGTATCCAATAGTTGCAACTGCAACGATTAAAGTAAGCGGCATAGACAGAGAAAGCGAAACTTTAATTATCTCTTTAATTGTTAAATACTTTTTTAAAACCAAAGCAGCGATAAATTTTATTGCAAACGAGAGTAAAACAATTTCAACCGCCCCTAAAAAAACACCATCTTTCGCAATAGAATTAAGTTTAAAAGTGGTTCCCACGTGAATAAAAAACAGCGGAACTAAAAAACCGAATCCAAAACTGGAAATTTTCTCTTCAAGATTTTTATTATGATGAAAAAACGCGCTTATTGCCGCACCTGCAATAAAAGCCCCAAGCGCCAGCTCTAAATGCAGCTTAATCATAGCAACAATAAAAAGAAAAAACAGTGCCATACTTAAGCGAATATCCTGTTGGGCAAAATCTTTTTTAGGCATAAGCTTCTCTTTAATTTGAGGAAACCACCAAAAAAGCAAATCAATAAATTTATAAAGTGCAAAAATTAAGAAAATAAACCCAAAAAGAATCGCCAATTTAACAAAAAGTTCTTCTCCAAAACCGGATTCTATACTGGCATCTAAAACTGTCAAAGCAATAATGCTTGCAACTTCGCCGATTACACCGACAATAAAAGCTGTTACTATCCATTTGGTATCTTTGCCGTAAAGTTTAGAAAGTGTTGCTAAAAGCCCGACAGAAATTAAAGGCATAGAAACTGTTATAATAATATTAAATTTAAATATATATCCGGCAAATGCAGATAAAAATATTAAAATAAAAACATACAGCACCCCTTTTTTAAGAAGTGATTTAGGCGCCGTTTTTATCTTTTTTAAATCCACTTCAAGCCCGGCTAAAAACATTAAATATAAAAAACCGACTTTTGCTAAAAGTTCAAAATATCCATTTGGCTGTAATATTTTAAAAAAACTTAATATCGAGCCTAAAATTATCTCTAAAGCAGCAACAGAAATACCGCTCCATTTTCCCAAAAAAGGTGAAAACCATAATAAAAAAGCTAAAACTAAAATCAGAGTGCTATTTTCCATATAAAATTATACCCTTTTTATTCAAATATGTTGCTCTAATTTCATCTCTCTTAATATAAAACCATTTTATGGTATTAAAAAATTAAACTGAATAAAATAAAATAGTTTTTGCGTGTTTTATTTAAAAAACTCTTAAAAATCAGAAAAAAATAGTATATTTTTTAATAAAAATGTAAAAAGAGTGTGATATTTAAGGTTAATATAATTATATGTGCATATAATGGTAATAAAAAAGGAGATAGTGTGAAAAATATGCAATTATTAAAATGCGCTATAAATGCTGGATGTAAAAGCGTAACAGATTTTGCAAAATTTATAAAAGAAAACCCAAATAAATGTCCCGATATTGCCAATAAAATAAACAAAGTAATATTACCTACACTTTATACTAATTCAAAAAAAATCTCTAAATTACATTTTTAATCTTCAAATCTGCTTTTTTTTACCCGGATTGATAAATCCGGAATAATATATTATTCTCATTAATTTATAAAAATTGAAAAGCTCCTATAATTCCAAAAAGCAAAGGCAAATGAATCAAATAAATAAGCAAAGCCCTTTTGCCGATAAATGCCAAAAAACTGTGCACCGGTGTTTTGGCATTAAAAATTCTATTTTCAAACAGCACCTTGTGCCAATTTAGCCCAACAATTGCAATACCTAACAAAACTGCCGAAAACCAGGGGATAAACGGCACCAAATCTTCGGTATAATGCATAGGCAGATGCAAAATAGGAGCAACTTTGTAAAAAACAGGATGCATATTAAAATTAAAGAAAAAATACCCAATTAAAATCGCACCGCTTAAAGCCAAAGAGGTTTTAGGAAACTTTACAAACAAAAGCCCCGCAATCGAAGCAACAAATATAAAATGAATCACCCCAAAATATACCCAAGTGTGCGGAAAAACAAAATATGTAACAACGCTTATCGCCAAACTAGCCCCGCCCAAAATCAGCGCCCTTTTTTTAACACTGCTCCATTTAATCCCGTTTCTATGCACTAAAGCCAAACTCATCCCAACCGTAATTAAAAAAATATTCACAATCACAAGCCGAAAATCAAGCCAAAACTCACTGCTATAAAGCGGAATTTCCACAAATTTAAAATAATTCAAATCAAAACAGAAATGAAAAACCACCATCAAAACAATAGCAACCCCGCGAAAAATATCTATACCAACAATTCTCTTCATACAAATCCCAATTTTAAAGCACAAAGCATAAAGCTAACAGTACAGCTTCGCTTTTTATTAAAAAAAATATTGCAAAGCAATGTTTCCAAAATTCTTAACTCTCAATTCCCCAAAGTTCATAGCCAAATTCAAACCCCACCAATCACCAAT
>JALWKP010000053.1 GCA_027081355.1 Campylobacteraceae bacterium | reverse complement strand
TAAAGCAGTGTGCTAACAATAGCAAATATAGCCATTTGGGTAAAGTCGTGTATATCACTTTCACTTACAACCCCATCTCTATTGATGGTGCTCCACATCATATAAAGGTAAATAGAGCCAATAATTAGCCCAAAGAATAACTGTCTAAAGTAGTATTGCGGTGTAAAGCCTCTAAATAGATTAATGATTGTTTTAAGCATTGTTTTCCTTTTTATGCAAATTATCTCTGATAATTATCTCCAAGCCCTTTAAATTGCCTTTATGAGCCATAATAGAGGCTTGAATCATAGTGTTTGCACTGACTGTTGTTAAGTTTAAATTCCAATTTGCAAATTTGGCAAGCTCTTCTAAGAAGATTCTTTGCACCCTGCCGTTACCCTCGCGAAACGGATGCAGAATATTTAAACCGTTCATAAAACTTGCAAAGCTTTTTATGTATTGCTCCCTCTTTAAATCTTTAAAGTAATTCTCTTTTTTTAACTCCTCAAATAGAGCTTTAGCAACTGTCGGAAGTTTGCTGCCTGTTGTAAAAAAGCTATCGCCCTTTCTAAAATCGCCCCGCAAACCTATTTCGTATCTGTCTATTCCTGCCCAGACATAAATATCTTTAAAAATATGGCGGTGGATACTTTTTAAATGGACATAATCAAATTCGCCCTTAATAGGGTTTTGCTTTAACTCGAAACTTCTAATGGCACTAAGGGTTGTCTCTCTTGCTTTTAACTCTGCCAAATCTTTTGCACCGGTAAGGTTAGAGGCGATTAACTGCTTGTCAAAATCGCTAAGGGCGGGTTTTGGGTTAAGCCACTCAAACATTACACCGCTCCCCATTTTTTCTTAAATCTGCTTACTAACTCATCAGCCGTAACTTCGCCTCTGCCTTGAGCGATTAAAGCTTTTATATCCTCCTCGTCTAAAAACATATCTTCAATAGCCTGATTGCCAATAACCCAAAGTATCTGTTCATAAAGCTCTTTTGGGATTTTATTTTTGTATCTGTCAAGTATTGCTATACTTTTAGCTTTTTTCATTACAGCTCTTTTACACGGCTTAAAATCTCTTCAAACTGCTTTGGTGTCGGATTACTTTGAAGAGTATCAATCCAGCTATTAATCTGCTCTACCTTTGCACTATCTACTGTTTTAGCTCTAGCATTATATAAATCCATTAAGAACGGTTCTAATAAATGAAACATTGCTGCATATGTCATTAGCTCTCCTTTTTTTGAAATTTATCTAAAAGCAAATTAACCGTCTGAGACAAATTTAACCCCAGCTCTTTAGCTTGAGCCGATAGCCTTTGATGCACCTCTTTGTCTAAAGTTACCTGTGTTCTTTTATGTCGGTTCCTTGACTTGCCAACACGCATAGCAACTCTTAGTTTCTTTAATTGATTCTCGTTTAGATACTCATCTATCCAGTTGTTTAATTTATTAAAGTAGATTTCATCTATCGGCAAAGTATCATCAAAATGTTGCAGATCATTAAAAGCCTCTTCTTTCTTACTAGAGTCTTCCCAGAATGAGGGGCTTTTAACAAAGCTTCTTTGCAGATAATTTAAGGCGATAACAAACTCCTCTTCATCTCTAATCCGCCACTTATTAGCTCTTTGCAAAACTGCCTCCGGTATTTAAATGTTACATTGTAACATATTTTAATTTAAAAAGCTCTTTATTTTACTTTGTCAAACATCACGAAAATATTTTATAACTTTAGAATATTTTAGATAGAATTACAATGTAACAGTGAAGCGGAGTAACGATGCAGAGCGTTTAGCCGACCCTCGATGGTCAAATCTGTAAGCGTCCTGCTTTCATAGAAAGGGAGCTTTTAAGCAGCTTCTCTTTTGCTTTTATCTTCCCAAGCAACTCTTTTGGCTCAATGTTATGTTTGATAGCAATCCTTTCAATTTTTTCGTTAGAGTTCTGTTTATTCTTAGCACAACTTATAATGCTATTCTCCAGGGCTATGAGATAATCTTTATTGTGGCGTTTGAAAGTGCGGTTTTGTAGCCACTCATCTGGTATTAGTTTTGCAAAACTAAGAATGTTGGCAAACATTGTATCGTTTTCCAGGTAATAATCAAGCAGAGTATGACCGCTTATATCTTTGTAAGTAATATCAAAGTTGTCTGCTTTAAGAGCCTTAAGCACTAATTCATCTTCACCAAGTGTTGCCAATTTTTGAGCCAAATTCATTCTGCTTAGCCCGAATTTTCTATCAAGATATTGTTTGATAATAGAGGGGTTAGAGATAATTGTATCGATGCTTTTTGTGTCCTTTTGGGCTTGCTGCTTGATTTGTGCTGCAAGTTCTTGCCTAAATTTAGATGGGTTGATACTGCTTTTTGGTTTCATCGGGTTAAGCCCTGGGTCATCTGGTTCGTAAGCTCTTTGAGTGAGCCTATCCAAAATAAGAGAGGATGAAAGTTTTTTACTGTAGTGTTCTTTGTAGCTATCAAGCAAGTCAAAGATAGTTAATTTCTCTTGCTTCATTATGGCGGCAATGTCAAAAAAATCCCTTGATAGTGTGCGGTGGTTCAGTATGGCATCCATCTTCATTGCTTTAATTGTTTCAATTCCCGAAACAGTTACATTTTCAAAAGAGAGGCTCTCCTTTTGTAAAATATCCAAGCCGGAAGCAAAGAAAGTAACTTTGACACCGCTTATCTCAAAATCGATTTGCGTATCGTTTTCTTGGAGTTTTGCAACCTCAAACCCATTTTGTTCTAAGAGTTCCATCATCTTGTCGATGCGTTTTAAATCTTGTTGCAAGGTAGAGTTTTTGATAAAAAAGTCCAAATCTTCTGATAGCCGGTGTTGATAGTGGATAGCAAGTGCCGTGCCTCCAACCAGTGTCCATCGGCTAATCTCACTCATTGGCATAAAGCCCTCATTCATAAGCTCAAAGGTAGCCGGCGGCATAGATGCTTGCAGCTGCTTTATATTAGACACCGAGAATATCCCTAACCATTGGCTTTGAATGAATATCAAAATGTTTTAAAAAGACCTCTTTGACCTTATTATCTCCAAAAGAGAAACGGATAAAATCAAGATCATCCAACGCCCCTTTTTTAATAATGGAGGCAATAATATTTTCTACCGGGACCTTGCCTTTGGGGTTGGACCAAAAGAGATTGCTTGATATTCTATATTTGAGATTTTCCACCGGCACATAGCCTCTTTTAAGCCACTCTTTGCGGCGTGGCTTGATATGCACTATCTCTTTTGATATAGACCCGCGTTGCCCTTTTTTGTAAAATTTTCCATTACCTACTTTAACTATCACTCCTTCTTTGGCAAGGCGTGAAATAGCTTTTCTAAAGGCTGCTTTTTTATCTTGAGGGATAGGCTCAAACACGGAATAATCATAAAGCTTATCTTTTCTTAACCGTCTTAACTTATTCTTAATATGGCTTGATATATTGAATTTAGCGTTATTTTCCATAGCACTATTATATCTAAAAATGTCACATTTTCCAAATATTGGTAAATGATGTATTTATATTTGCATTTAATTGAAAATATAATTTTGCTATAATTATGCTCTAGCAGTGAAGCAGGGTAACGATGTAGAACGTTTAGCCAACCCTCGATGGTTAAATCTGTAAGCGTCTTGCTTCCGCTTTCGCCTAGTAAGAGAAAAAGTAAATTTTTATGCTTCTTACTTCCGAAAAAAATACCATAAAGTGCACCCCTTGTGATTGCACTCTCTTTAAAAATCGTGCCTAGAATTGAAAACAAAACTATTAGCTAAAAAAATTCTTAAACAGTTAACTTTTTGCACAATTATGCACTATTAGAAATTTTTTATTAACTTAGTAGTTATCAACTATAATTTTTTATTTATCTTCTCTCTTTTTAGTACACCGCCATATTTTTCAATTATGCTAAGTTCTTGCAGAACTCCCTGTTTCTTTAGCTGTATCAATTTTCTTTCATACATTGATGCTAAAGAGTCTGAAAACTTTTTTTTCCCCATTCTGCTGCTTTGTATTTTTATATTGTATTTTTCTTCAAACTCTTTTGTTTTTTGAATATACAGAGGAAAATTATCAAGAAAAGTTTCTATAACCTGCTTAATAACCTGCTTTGCTTTAATATTTCCTATATCTAAACTTTTTGCAATTAACAGATAATCTTCCAATTTATACTTGCCAAATTTTCTTATTTTTTTTGATAGAGGCAAGCCCAAATCGTCTACATTTCCACTATATACACCTAGAGAGATAACATCATAAAGTGGGGCTAATATAAAGTTTTCTTTTCCTATATCCAAAATAGAGATATTTTTCGCATGAAAATCACTATGAGCAATTAAAGAGGCATAAACCTGAAATTTCAACATATCTATTCTTGCATCTGTATTTTTAACTTTTTTAGAAAACTCCTCTATTACAGTGAGTGTATCGGTATTATATTTTTTATCGCTTGGAATATTTAAAAGCTGTGCCATATCATACTGCCCATATGAATAGTTTTCATATCTATCATAACGCTTTACAATATAATGAAAATCACCCCCTTTAGCAGATACGATAGCACTCCAAGGGGTATTTAAACCCAATTCATTTTTTGCAAAACTCATAAAAAGATGTTCATTAAGTGCCAATAGAGGAAAATATCTTTTTTGATGATTTTTATCTTTAGCAAAGTAGTCTATCATTGTGCGGTTTAAAGGTTTCATAAGATAGGTGGCTTTTGTGTTTGCCTCTGTTATTACCCTCTTTTCAAAATCTATATTTATATCTATTTTATGCTGGTATCCACTAAGTGATGAATGCTCTTTATTTGAATGTTCTTCTAAAATTTCATCGGAAATTACGATATTAAAATCTAGCAAATTTGGATAACTATGTTCTTTTAATATTTTATGCTTCACCGTTAACCATATAGGTCTTTTTTCAGCACTTGAACGATGTTTATAAAGCTGATGATATGGAATAAATTTGAAATCACCCTGAATATTATAAAGTTGTGAGAGAATATCTGCACTGTCTTTAACTCTTTTTAAAAATCTATTGCGTCGCTCATATTCCGGTAAGAGATTTTCAAATATAGGATACAAATCAGAAGATAAATTTTGGCTATCCCTGTTTAATCCTAAAAGCTCAGAGCCTTTATAACTTTTATCATAAGTAAAAGAGTATTGACCATGCCCGTAAGAAAGTTTTCCGATTAAAATATCGTTTTTTAAAACTGCCAAATGATGCAAAATCTCTTTATTGCTATATATACGCTGATAATAACGCCCCCTGCCTTCTCCAAAAGCCTCTATTTGATTTTTTTGAAGCAGAGAGCTTAAATATTTCTGCACGGTTCTTCGTGCAAGAGATGTATGCTCTATTATCTCTTTGGTAGTTAATTGGGGGTGCTTCTCAAAAAGCTCTAATAATATATTTTCTACTCTATTCATCATAAACTCTTTATATAAATGTGCATTAATGTGCATATTATACCATTTTTAAGAAAAATTTTATATACTTTTCTGAATACATTAAAGCTTTACTGTTTTGAAAAAGTACATAAGATACAGAAGTAATTCAAGTGTGCCCAAGAGTGTGCCTATTTTTACGCTTAAAACCTTATTTTTGCAATTTTACAAATTTCACAAACCTCTATATATTGGGCTTTTTTCGTATGCAAATACGCTAAAGGTGTTCTCAAAATAGACCCGTATTTTCATCTTTTGAACCTCTATATTATTAACATTTTAAATATTATATTTATTTAGTAGAACTTTGCATTTATACTATTCCTGACTTTCTCACTTTTCCCAAAAATCAAAAATTCATAATAATTTAATCCCAATATAATGGAATAAAAAAGTTAATTTTTAAAAAAATGTGTGTCCCATAGAGTATTATGGTATGATTTTGT
>JALWKP010000052.1 GCA_027081355.1 Campylobacteraceae bacterium | reverse complement strand
GGGCTTCTTTAAAAAATAATCTTATGATAAAAAGTATTGTTGCTAAAAACAAAAAAGATTATTGAATAGATATGAAAAAAGAGAGGATTAATATGTAATTTTTGCTAACTAAAAAGCAAGAAAAAAAGAGCTCCATTAAAAAAGCCCAAGCTAAAAAAATTTGCAAGATTGACTTAAAAGTTTTAAAACATCGATATTTTCTTAATATTTCAAAATGACATATATTTATTGAATTTTTTATTATCTTTATAAAATTTTATTATAAATTTTTTAAAAGGATGCTAGATGAAAAAAGTAATATTAGTGGGATTTCTATTATCATTGAATTTGTTGCAGGCAAATTGTTGTTTGAAATATACCGATCACATTGTGCAATATGCCGATGAACATGATCCTCACAATCACATTGTTACTATTAACTATAAAGATATGGAGTTATTAGAAAAAAAAGAGATTGAAGGCTCACTTAATCACCATGCTGATCCTTTAGGAACATTAAGAAGTGCAACTTATATGCTTTTGGTGCCAAAAGGATCGTATTTTGTGCATGCATACGATATTAGAAATGATAATTTTGTAAAAAAGATCAGGCTTCCTTTTAGACCACGTTCTTCAGATGCATACAATAAAAAATATAATTTAACTTTACTAAATGGTCGCGATAGACCAGTGGCTGTTTTAATTGATGATAGTAAATTAAAAATCGTTGGTAAAGCTGGATTTAATATTCGATGCTCTCAAGAAGATGCACAAGCTCTTCCAATATTTATGCAATATGCAAAAAAAGATATTTATGATAAAAATTATAAGTGTAAACCACTAGATTTTGGTGGAGATCAAATTAGTGGGCATCCAATTTGGTTTAATAACCATCTATTTGGAACTATAGATAGAGCAAATAGAGCAATTCATATTTATAAAATAAAAAAGAAAGGTGATATTTTTAAAACTAAATTAGTTCAAACTATTTCAACAGTAACTTCTTTGCATCAAATTATTCCAAAAGGTGACGGAAGTAATATTTTTTATGGTTCATGTGAGGGAAATGGAGCTAAAAACTTAAGTTCTGGAGTTTATAAATTTAAAGTTAAACATGATAGAGTTTATGTATTAAAATATACTCCACTTCAATATAACAATATTTTTGGAACAAATGGTCATAATATTTACATTACTCCAGATAAAAAATATCTTTATGTTCCAGCAGCATCAACACTACAATTGCAAGATGACTCAGATGAAAATCTTTTTGCAGATTTTAAAAGACGAGTTCAAAAATTAAAACTTTTAAAACAAAACTATCGCAAACTCATTAAAATGTATGCAGATATTGATGATGATATAGATATTTTTGATTATAAAAAAATTAAAAAGATTTTTAAGAAAAATAAAAAATTTTCAGAATTTTTGCCAACATATATTCCATCATTTAGCGAATATTTAATGAGAAACTATTATCAGCAATTTCAATATAAATTTATTCCAAAAGGTGGAGTTTTTATAGTTGATGCAAAAACCATGAAAGTTAAAAAGTTTATTTATACTGGAGTTGGAGCCGGGCATGTTGCATTTTCTAAAGAAAAAGGTTTAGCTGTTGTTACAAACCACTTAGATAGAGTTGTTTCTATTATTAATTATAAAGAAATGGATTTTATTACAAATATTTATTTAGATTTTCCAAGAGCAGATTTTACAAAATTGACTCAATCTCATATGCAATATATCAGCAAAGATGGAAAATATTATTATAACTTTTGGAGTGATGGAGGATACTTTTTTAGAATTAATTTAGATGAACTTGATGTTGATGGAGTCATTGAAGTTGGGGGAGTACCAATTCAAGGAAATTTCTATGAAAAAGTTAATACTGCCTGTGACTTAGATGAAGTTGGAAGTGATGATGGATATGATAGATTTTTTAAAGATATAGACGAAAAAGATGATGATAGAGACAATTTTAATAAATGGTTAAAAGATTACGATGAAGAAAGCTTTTTTCAAGAGTTTGAAAAAAGAGTAAAAAGATATTATAAAGGTAAACACCATAGAGGTCATAAGCATCATAAGCATAAACGAAATAGAGATAATGATTAGTAATTAGACTCCTTGGGTTGCGTCAAAGACTCTTATATAGAGTCTATCTGAGTAATAGAAATTATGCTGCTTGCAAAATTCAAAAATAGCCTTATCGTTTTGCCAAAGAGCTTTTTTAGATTCTCCAACAGACATACAATAAATTGATAAATTGGGTGCTAAGGCAGTAATTTCTTTAATTTCTGCTAAAGCACTTAATTGAATAAGCTCTTTTGAGAATGGAAATTTAAGTTAATGGCAAATCACCCACTCATTGGCAAAAAGCTTAAAGCAAAAAGCAAAAATCAAAAAAGTTGTTTGCCTCCCGTCATCCATTCGGATTACGGATTGCAAATATTCTAACCTCTAATCTCTAATCTCTAATTTCTAATCTCTCTTCTCTAAACCGCTTTTCGCTTTAGGCTTTAAGCTTTATGCTTTTTATAAATGTAAAAACTTCAATCCTCAGCTCTCAAATCTCAACCCTAAAACCTAAAATCCTCTCCAAGATAATGTTTTCTTACCAATTTATCGTTTGCTATATCTTGAGCGCTTCCGCTTGCTAAAATTGAGCCGCTCTCTAGCACATAAGCACGGCTGCAGATACGCAAAGTTTCGCGCACATTGTGGTCGGTAATTAGTATCCCTATATCCATATCCGATAATTGAGAAATCACTTTTTGAATATCTGCAACCGCAATCGGATCAACCCCCGCAAACGGTTCATCTAAAAGTAAAAATTTGGGCTTGTTTATTAAAGCTCTGGCAATCTCGGCACGGCGGCGCTCCCCTCCGCTTAATTTAACGCCAAGACGCTTGCGTATAGGCTGAATATTAAAAGATTCAAGCATTTTTTCTATCTGCTCATCCTGCTCTTCTTTGCTTAAAATTCCAGCTTCAGCCGCTATTTTTAAATTATCTTCTACGCTAAGTTCGCCAAAAATGCTTGACTCTTGGGGCAGGTATCCGATTCCTAATTTTGCTCTTTGGCTTAATGAAAGATGGGTTATATCTTCTTCATCTAAAAAAACTTTGCCGCCTGTTGGGTCTATAATGCCGCAAATCATATAAAACGTAGTGGTTTTTCCTGCGCCGTTTGGTCCCAAAAGCCCTACAACTTCACCGCTTTGAACATTTAAAGAAACACCTTTTACAATCTCTTTTTTCCCAATTGTTTTGCTTAACTCTCTTGCTTCTAACTTATGCATTTAATACCTCTAAAACATACTCTCTTTTATCGCCTTTTTGCTCAATTGAAATGCAAAACAGTTTAAAACCGGCGCCCAAAAGCAATTCTCGCAATTTATCACCGCCCCACTCTACAAAATGCAGCCCCTCTTTTTCAAATTCGTCTATCAATCCCAAATTTGCTATCTCTTCAAATTCCATTCTGTAAAAATCGTAATGAAAAAAGCTATCGCCGTAAACTTGCTGCAAAGAAAATGTAGGCGATGTCGCCGTGCCCAATCCCAGTTGCTCAACAACAGCATTTGTAAAGGTTGTCTTACCCGCAGCCAAATCGCCTTTTAAAAAAATAACCGCGTTTTTAGGCAGCAGTTTTAAAATCTCTTTAGCAACGCTCTTAACTTCGTCTAATGGAGCTGTTTTACTATAAACTGTTTGAGATTTCAATAATTTTCTCCAAATGCTCTTTGGCTTTTCCTGTTGCTATGGTATGTTCTAGCATCTCTACGGCTTCTTTAATATCTCTGGCTTTTCCATCGGCAAATAGCGCATATGCTCCGTTTAAAAGCACAACATCCCTTTTTGCGCCCTGCTCTTTGCCGCTTAAAATATTAAGCGTAATCTCTGCGTTTTTCTTTGCATCTGCTCCTAAAATAGCCTCTTTAGGCGCAAGCTTAAAGCCGTGCTCTTGCGGGTTTATAACGCCTGTTGAAACCTTGCCCGCCTCTACATAAGCAAAATCAGTCGGAGCAGATATGCTTATCTCATCCATTCCGTCATGGCTGCTGACTACAAAGGCGCGTTTTGCATCCAGCTCCAAAAGCGCATCTGCAATTTTATCGATAAACTCGGGGCTAAAAACGCCTAAAAGATACTTTTTAGCGCCTGCTGGGTTTGTTAAAGGTCCTAAAATATTAAATATGGTTCTATGCTCTAAAGATTTGCGTATTGGCATAATGTGCTTCATTGCCGGGTGATGGTTGATTGCAAAAATAAAGGTAAACCCCGCCTCTTCTAACATTCTTACTTGCTTTTGCGGCTCTAAATTCAAGTTTATCCCCAAAGCTTCTAACAAATCGGCAGAGCCGGAGTTGCTTGTAATGCTTCTGTTGCCGTGCTTTGCAACTTTGCTGCCGCTTGCAGCTAAAAGGAGAGAAACCGTAGAAGAGATGTTAAAACTGCCGCTTTTATCACCGCCCGTGCCTACAATATCTATAAGCTCATCTTGCAGCTCTTTGCTAACGGGCAGTTTAATAGAGTGTTCGCGCATTACCGAAGCCGCATTTGCAATATCTCTTCCGCTTTCGCCTTTTTTGTAAAGTTCTACCAAAAAATCCCGCGCTTCGTTTTGGCTTAACTCATTGTTAAACAGTTTTTCAAACATCTCTTTACTCATTATATCCCTCCTTATTAATAAGCTAAAAACAATTATATAAAGCTTTCTGCTTTAGGCTTTAAGCTTATTGCTAAATTAAGTGCAAAGCACTTAATTTGCCTCTTTAACATATTCATCTTTTGCAGACTTTGGCACTGTTTTTGTTGTAGGAATTTTTAGCACTTCAAAATTTTTACTGCCGCTTAAATACTCTATTGTAATTTTGTCGCCGACTTTCACCTCTTTAGAGGGTTTTGCCTTCATACCATTAATAAAAACAACACCGCTTTTAACCATATCTTGGGCAATTGTGCGCCGTTTTACAACATTAACGGCACTTAGCCATTTATCTATTCTCAAAGTGTAAACTCCTCTTTGGCTTTTTTTGCTTCTGCCTCGCCAATTAGCGTTAAATTGCCATCATTTGTTACATAACCTTCGTTCTGCAACTCTTTTAAAAGCGCTTGAAGCTGCTGCATCGTTGCCATTTTTGTATCGGCAAGAGCGGCTAGCGCCTCTTCTAAGCTCTCATCTTTTTCGCGTAAAAGCAGCTTTAAAAGGATAACCTTTTTTTCTATCTCATCTTCTTTTAAAGGCATTAGTGCAACTCTTCGTTAAGTTTAACTTCTCTTGTGCTTCTGCGCGCGATAATTTCGCCGGTAGTCGAATCTTGGCGGTAATGAATTCCATTTAAATTTGCCAACTCTGCACCTTTAAAATACTCTTTATCTTCTAAATTTGCTCCTGGATTTGCATCTTTTATCTTTTCAAGCTGCTCTTTTGCAATTTTTATCTTTGTTCCTGCAAGCACGGCAATACCAGCATCTACAATACATCCGTCGCCAAGCGGCACGCCAGTAACCGAATTTGCCCCAAGAAGCGTATTTTCTCCAATGCTTATAGGATTTCCGTCTGTTCCGCTTAAAACCCCTAAAATACTTGCACCGCCGCCCACATCGCTGCCGCTTCCAACAACCGCAGAGGAGCTGATTCTCCCCTCTACCATCACAGGTCCTAAAGTTCCCGCATTAAAGTTAATATAGCTAGCTCCCGGCATTACCGTAGTTCCAGCAGCCAGCTGAGCGCCCATTCTGACTTTGCTGGCATCCAAAATTCTGGTATTGTCTGCCGGAATAATATGCTGCAGGTATCTTGGGAATTTATCTACACTGTCGATATTTGGGAATGTCCCTTTTAACTTCATCTCTATTTCGTTTTCTCTTAAGTAATCAAGCTCATACGGTTTATTGCCGACCCACGCAACATTGCTTAAAATTCCAAACGCACC
>JALWKP010000051.1 GCA_027081355.1 Campylobacteraceae bacterium | reverse complement strand
TAAGCTACAAGCGCTTTAGAGATACCGTGTTTAAGCGCGTCTGCCTGAGCAGAAACACCGCCGCCTAAAGTTTTAGCAACAATATTTACAGCCTCTAACTGTTTTGTTGCATTTAGCGGAAGTCTAACTCTCATTTTATAAGTTTCGTGTCCGCCTAACCACTCGTCTAAACTTTTACCGTTAACTGTTAACTGCCCGTTGCCCGGCTCTAACCAAACTTTAGCCACTGCTGTTTTTCTTTTACCTGTTGCGTAAACTTTTGCCATATTAGTTTCCTTTACCTAATTGTGCTGTGTGAGGGTGTTCTTCACCTTCGTAAACTTTAAGCTTTTTAAGCATTTGACGACCAAGTTTTGTTTTTGGAAGCATACCTCTAACCGCTAACTTGTAAAGTTTTTCAGTGTGGTTTTCAAGCATATCGCTAAGTTTGTTGCTCTTTGTGCTGCCAAAATAACCGCTGTGTCTAAAATACTCTTTATCCTCTAGTTTATTACCGCTAAATTTAGCTTTTTTAGCGTTAATAATCACAACATAATCGCCGCAATCTACATGAGGAGTAAAGTATGGCTTATGCTTACCTCTTAAGTAAGTAGCCGCCTCTGTCAAAATACGCCCGAAAGTCTTACCTTCCGCATCAATCAAAATCCAATCGCGCTTAACCTCGTTTGGCTTTATAGATTTAGTAAATTTCATCTACTTTTCCTTTTTCTTTCTTACTTCTTCTAAAGCAGTGGCGAAAGTATATCTTTTTAATCTTAAATGGCTCTTAATTTAAGCTATTTTTAAGATTATAGAGTATTTTTTTGCTTTAATAATGTCAGAAATTTTATCCTACATATCCAAAGGACTTATCACTTTACCCTTATTTAACTTCGCAACAATATGTGTATAAATGATTGTAGTTTCTACCAATTTCCCTCAACAACTCTTGAACTATTTAACACCTGCTCTTTTAAATCCTGTTTTAAAGCTTGCGGCAATGGAACTATTCTATCCGATAAACTTTTGCTATCTTAAATATACACTTTGTCATAATTAAAGTTTATATCTTTAATTCTTAGGTTTAGCGCTTCTTGCATTCTCAACCTACACCTTTCATTACATTAAATTAAGCATAAACATTTCTATTTTTTGGTATAAAGCTAAAAGTAGAAAGAAATGGTTGAAAAGCGGAGAAATTAAGCATTGATTCTAAAGAGAGAGTGCGAAATAGGTTCAACAATATTGCCATTTCAGTCATTCTGAGCAAAGTTAAGAGTCTCGATAGAATAGTATTAAAGAGATTTCTATCAACGCTTAAGATGACGGTTGCAGTTAAGGATACGGGGCGACACACAGGTCGCTCCCTACATTCGGAAAACAGAAAACGGAAAACGGCAATCTTTGAACTGTCACCATTTCTAATCTCTAATCTCCAATCTCTCTTCTTTAAAAACACATCTATAATCCGGAAAGCAGAAATCCCCCGCTACCTCAAACCTAAATTCTCACCCCTAAACCCTAAATTTAGCAAAAAAATGCTAAAATCAAATAAAAAAGGTTTTAAATGTCCACTCCTAAATTTACTCATTTGCATCTGCATACCGAATACTCTTTGTTAGACGGCGCCAATAAAATTAAAGAGTTGGCAAAGCGTGTTAAAGAGCTTGGGATGGAATCGGTTGCAATGACAGACCACGGTAATATGTTTGGGGCAATCGATTTTTACAATGCGATGCGAAAAGAGGGGATAAAGCCAATTATCGGGATAGAAGCGTATCTTCACAACAGTGATGATTTAGGCGACAAAAGTATAAAACAGCGTTACCACCTCTGCCTTTATGCAAAAAATGAAGTTGGATACAAAAACTTAATGTATTTAAGCTCGCAATCGTATATTCACGGTTTTTACTACTATCCGCGCATTAATAAAAAGATTTTAAAAGAGCACAGTGAAGGGCTGGTTTGCTCTGCGGCGTGCCTGCAGGGCGAAATAAACTGGCATCTTAATACAAATGAGCGCAACAGAAAAAACGGCGCTAAAGGTTACGAAAAAGCTAAAGAGATAGCATTTGAGTATAAAGAGATTTTCGGTGACGATTTTTACCTTGAAATAATGCGCCACGGAATAGGCGACCAGCTTAGGATAGATGAAGATATTATCAGGCTGTCGCAAGAAACCGGCATTAAACTGATAGCTACAAATGACACCCATTACACTTATCAAGAAGATGCCGAGGCACACGAAGCGTTTATGTGTATTGCGATGAACAAACTTTACGACGACCCAAACCGTTTGCGCCACTCTGTGCACGAATTTTATGTAAAGTCGCCCGAAGAGATAGCCAGGCTCTATGCAGATATTCCCGAAGCCATCGAAAATACGCAGGAAATCGTAGATAAATGCAATTTAGAAATTAAACTTGGCAACCCTACGCCGCCAAATTTTAAATTTACAAGAGAGCGGGCAAAGCTTGTCGGGCTGGAGCTTCCCGAACCCGAAGAGGAATACTCTTTGGCTAACGATATTGTGCTTTTTGAATACGAAGCGCGCAAAGGTTTGGAAGAGCGCTTAAAATATGTGGATGAGAGCAAACATCAAGAGTATCGCGACAGATTGCAAACCGAAATTGATATTATCAACAGTATGAAATTCCCGGGCTATATGCTGATTGTTTGGGATTTTGTGCGCGAAGCTAAAGAGATGGGCATTCCGGTGGGTCCCGGGCGGGGTTCTGCTGCGGGGAGCCTTGTTGCATACTCTTTAAAAATTACCGACATCGACCCTATGCCTTACGGGCTGCTTTTTGAGCGTTTCTTAAACCCCGAGCGTGTATCGATGCCTGATATCGATATGGATTTTTGCCAAAGCCGCCGCCAAGAGATTATAGATTATGTAATTAGAAAATACGGGCGTTATAATGTGGCGCAAATTATCACTTTTGGTAAATTGCTGGCAAAAGGGGTTATACGCGATGTTGCGCGCGTGCTTGATATGCCTTATGCAAAAGCCGATGCGATGGCAAAATTGATTCCAGACGAGTTAAAAATTACGCTTGATAAAGCTTACGAAAAAGAGCCTAAAATTAAAGAGCTTTTAGAGAGCGACCCCCAAGCTGCGCGGGTTTGGAAATTTGCAAGAGCGCTTGAGGGGCTTAACAGAAATGCAGGAACCCACGCAGCGGGCGTAGTTATTAGCAACGATGAGCTGTGGAATAAAACACCGCTATTTAAACCGAGCGGGCAGGAGACGCTGGCAACGCAGTATAACGGCAAATATATCGAAGATGTCGATTTAATTAAGTTCGACTTTTTGGGGCTGAAAACTTTGACCGTAGTTGATGAAGCGCTAAAACTGGTTCGTGAGCGCCACGGTGTTGATATTGATTTCCAAGCTGTTGATATACAAGATTCTAAAGTTTACGAATATATCTCTACGGGCGAAACATTGGGGCTGTTTCAGATAGAATCGGCAGGTATGCAGGATTTGGCAAAAAAACTAAAACCTAGCGGATTTGAAGATATTATTGCGATGCTCGCACTCTACCGTCCGGGACCTATGGAATCGGGAATGCTAGATGATTTTGTCGAAAGAAAGCACGGGCGCGCGGAAATTACTTATATGTTCCCTGAATTAGAGCCTATTTTAAAGCCGACTTACGGGGTTATCGTTTACCAAGAACAGGTTATGCAAATTGTGCAGACAATCGGCGGATTCTCTCTTGGCGGGGCGGATTTGGTTCGCCGTGCAATGGGTAAAAAAATTAAAGAAGAGATGGACAGATTAAAAGGCGAATTTGCCGAAGGCGCAGAGAAAAAAGGCTTCGATAGAAAAAAAGCCGAAGAGCTATTCGATTTAATCGTAAAATTCGCCGGATACGGATTTAACAAATCACACTCTGCCGCATACGCTATGGTAACCTTTTATACTTCGTATTTAAAATATTATTACCCAACCGATTTTATGGCGGCGCAATTGACTTTAGAAAAAGATAACACCACCAAAGTAGTGCGCTATGTAGAAGAAGTAAAACGAATGGGTATAGAGCTGCTGCCGCCAGATATTAACCGTTCGGGTTTAAAATTTATTGCCGATAATCAAGACGGCAAAGAGGTAATTCTGTTTGGTTTAGGTGCAATTAAAGGAGCGGGAGATATTGCGATTGCCTCTATTTTAGAAGCAAGAGACGGCAAACCTTTTAAAGATTTAAGCGATTTTGTTTCGCGTATAGATTCGTCTAAAGTTAATAAAAAAGTTATCGAATCGCTCATAAAATCGGGGGCGTTAGACAGCTTCGGTTACAGCCGCCGCGCTATGATAATGCAGATAGAAGATATAATCGACGCTTCGCACAAAGCAGCCGCAGCGAAAAAACAGGCGGAAAATTCGCTCTTTGGCGGCGGAGAAGAGATGACAAGCGTAGAAGTAACGCTAAACGATGTGCAAGAGTTCGAACCGCTGGAAATTTTGGCATTTGAAAAAGAGACGCTGGGCTTTTATGTATCGGGGCACCCGCTTGATGAATACAGAGATAAGCTGGAAAAAATAAAATACACCCTAAGTTCCGACTTAGAAGATTTAGGCGACGGCTCCGAAGCGATACTTGTAGGTAAAATCGAAGAGATAAAAGAAAAAATATCCAAAAAAGGGAACAAATTCGGCATAGCAACCCTGCTTGACTTGCACGGAAATATCGAACTGATGCTCTTTGAGAAGCACATAAAAACCCTGGAAGAAAAATTCAACCTCGAAGAGCCGATAGCGTTTAAAGTAAAAGTTTCCAAAACCGAGCAGTTTACCCGCCTTTCGATTTTAAAAATCGAATCACTCGATGATGCCGCCAAAGAGAAAGTAAAACAGAAAAAAGAGGAACACTACACCCCAGAACCCGACTTAGAACCAATCTCCATAGCAATAAACCTAATGCCCGACTCCCGAATAGCCGAAGAGTTAATGTGCCTAGCCACCCGCCATCCCGGCCGCCACCCGCTAAACCTAAGAGTCCGCTCAAAATTGGCAGATGTGGTAATTGAGTCTAAAATCAGGGTATCAAAAGATTTTATTAACGAGGTTGTAGAGCTTGGCTTTGATGTCGAGGCGGTTTAAAAAAGCCCAAAGCTTAAAGCCTAAAGCCAAAAGCTGGTATTATGTTCCGTGAAATAATTCCAAAAAATTTGGCGCTTCGTCATCCTGAGCAAAGCAAAGGATCTTTTGCCCCTGCTCATAAATTGCGACACTTTGAAAAAACTTGCAACTTTAAGGAGCAGGGGCTTTAGCCCCGCAAAATCAGTTTGATTCAATTGCTGTTTTAACAAAAGAGACTGAAGTCCCTGCTCCAATTTCTCTAAGTTTTTTCACAGTCTCGAACTATGGGAGCTAGTGGAAAATGCAAAAAGCTTAAAACTAAAAGCCGACAAAGAATTGCATTTTGTCATTCCCGGCTTAACCGGGAATTCACGGTTTAAAGAACCAAAATAGTAAGGAATCCAAACATTTTGCTTGTAAAACCTAAGGATTCCTGCTTGAAAGTGCGCAAAAAGTTAATATTTTTGAAAAATTACCCATTTCAGTCATTCTGAGCGAAACGAAGAATCTCGATAGAACGGTAGTAAAGAGATTCTTCGCTTTGCTCAGAATGACAAAGAGGCAAAAATTTTTGGACTTATTTGCACTCCCGCTTTCGCGGGAATGACGAACTGTTTTGCTTTTTTTCAAAAAATGGAACTTTTATACTTAACTTAATTGTATCAAAGGCGCCTATAAGCCCTTTTAACTGTTTTCGTGTGCATGATGCACTTCGATTAGGTTTTCGATACTTTCATCTAACACATAGACATTTTCATACCCCATCATTTCTAAATACCCCATTACTCTGTTTGCAAACCACCCTTTTAAACAAGCAACTACAATAGGGTTTGTGTGGTCTTTCGGTAAAACATCCAAATAGT
>JALWKP010000050.1 GCA_027081355.1 Campylobacteraceae bacterium | reverse complement strand
AATTATGATTATAACTATCAACACCGTTTTCTTTTAAGTATAGCAATTGTTCTTTTGTTGCAGTTCCATTACACGCGATTATGTTAAAACTGCTAATCTCTTTTTTTATTTCATAAGCTATTTGGGCTACTTTTTGGCAAGTTGAATCATTTAATCCTTTTTGGGCAGTTACCAAACAGTATCCAATCGCACCGTTTGCCCTGGCTTTTTTTGCTTCTTGCAAAATCATCTTTGTGTCTTTAAATTTATATCGGTTTATTGGAGCCTTATATCTTGCGCTTTGAGTGCAAAATTTACAATCTTCGCTGCAATTTCCGCTTAAAATATTATTAATTGCACAAAGGTATATTTTATTCAACTGTTAATCCTTTTTATTTGGCAAAATTAAAAAACAGCGCCAAAAGACAGAAAGCAATACTTTCAGCTGCTGTATATTAAGCCGAAAGCAGCTGCGGGCGGTTTAACTCTATAACTTTATTGTAGTAAGCTCTTGACTTTTTAGATTCGCCCAGCGATTCGTAAAGCCCTGCTAAATTATTGTAAAGACTTATTAACCTATCTAGCGAAACAGAATCGTTTGCCTTTTGAAGTTTTGGCATAATTTGGTGGTATCTGTCTATAAACGGTTCCCATGCCGCATACATAAAAAAGCGGGAAACATAATAATCGAGCCACTCAAAGTGCACTAGCGGCTCTTTATTGATAATATTTAAATGATACCACGCTTCTTCTATCGCTTCATCTATTATCTGCGGTGTTGATTTTATAAGCGACTGGTCTAAAGACTGCAGAGTATTCTCCCAATAACTGAACATAAATGCATTATACTCTATGCCTTCTAAATCGTTTTCTATCGCAATTAAATTCTCTTTTAGCAAAGTATCAACCGCATATTTATCTTCGCTAATCTCTTTTATAAAATCGTAATTCATTAATCTTTTTATAAGTGCTTTATCGATACTCAAACCAAATTGAATACCGATGACTTTTATCAAATCCAGTGTAAAAAAACGGGCGTGTGATAGCACTTTTAAAAGCTTAACAGATGTTTCATCAACTCTTTTGATAAAAGCGTCTAAAATTTCACTTCGGTTTGTCGGCAGCGTGTAACTTATATTATCGCTGTAAGAATCTTTTGCAAGCGAAAGCCAAAACGGCTCTCTTTCGCAGCTTGCGCAAATTGCCTGTTTTAAATTTTCATTTTTTAAATCACTCATAGTTAAATATCTAAGCGCATCTTTTGGAGAGAAAGGAGTAAGGAAATAGGCTTTTATAACATCGCGCCACGCACTGTTGCAGCCTTGCCAATTCAGCTTTTCTTGGCTGGTTATAATAAACAGGGCATCTTTGCCGACTTTTGTAATTAATTCGCGAATCCACGCATCTTTTGAGCAAGGCGTTGCATCGCTGTTTTCTTTTATTAAATCGATATTTTCAAGAATAATCACACAATCTTTATAATCGCTGTTTTTAATCAATTCTCGCAAATCATTTGCAAAAAACCGAGGTAAACGGGCTTCGATTTCGGCACTGTCTAAATTTTTTAACTCTTCTAAATCTTTTGCAACCTCTTCGCCGACCAGCCCTTTTGTTATATCAACATCTATTTTGCCGTTTTTATCTATTTTTAATAACTTTTTAACTTCGTGAAAGTAAGGCAAATCGGCAGCATACATAATAGGGCTGTGCTCATACCGCCCATACCAAAGCATTGCATAAGCTTTCCAAAGCGATATAAAATTAAAATCGTATTCTTCTTCTAAAAGTTTTGCCAAATGCATAATAGCTTTATGCTGTTTATGCAGCAGCCTGTCTTCAAAATTCATTTCGGCATAAACAATATATTTTGCCTTTTCTAAATATTTTTCTTTAATATACCGGCTGAATCGGCTTTTTCCCATACCGTGTTTGCCGTAAATATTTAGTGTGCGGTAGATTGGTCTTTCGCCCAAAAGTTCCCTGAACATACCTTCTGCAACTTTTCTATCTACAAACGACACGGCATCCTCCTTCAATATTTAAAAATATTATACCTTAATTTTGATAAAAGATAAATAAAGAGCTGTTTCTATATAAAATATGTCATTTATTGCGCCTATCTGTTTAATATAAGTTACAATATGTTATGGAAAACAGAGACAAAATAATTGTAAATTCGCTTTTATGCGCCTCGATAGAGGGAACAGAAGCCAAATTGGTAGAAGTTGAAGGGAGCTTAACAAAAGGGTTGCCAAATTTCAGCGTAGTGGGTTTGGCAAGCAGCGATATTCAAGAAGCAAAAGAGCGTGCAAAAAACGCCCTGCAAGCTAGCGGACACGAATTGCCGCCGCTTAAAATTACAATCAATTTAAGTCCCAGCGATATTAAAAAAAGCGGCACTCATTTTGATTTAAGCATCGCAATTTTGGTTGCCCTTGGCGAAATGCAAATTGAGCACAAAAAGCTTTTTGTATTTGGCGAATTGGGCTTAGACGGCAGGGTAAAAAGCAGTTCTTTAATCTTTCCGCTTATTTTGTCGCTTAAAGAACAAGGGTTCATAAAAAGAGCTATTGTCCCAAAAGATGCAATTAAATCATTAAAGTTTATTCAAGGTGTAGAATTTTTTGGTGTCGAAAATTTAAATGAAGCGATAGAAATTTTACAAGCAAAAGAGTTGCCCAAAGTTGAAATACCAAAAACAAATTATAGTGCAAAAGAGTTAAAAATAGCAGGTAAAAATTACTACTATTTAGAAAATTACGAAGAAGATTTTGCCGATATTTTGGGGCAAGAGACGGCAGTCCGAGCCGCTTTAATAAGCGCTGCCGGGATGCACAATCTGCTTTTAAACGGCAATCCGGGTTCTGGAAAAAGTATGATTGCAAAACGCATAAGATACATTCTGCCGCCGCTTTCGCAAGAAGAGATTTTAGCAATTGCAAGACACCAGTTTTTAGATAACCAAGAGCCAAACTTCGCTCCGCTGCGCCCTTTTAGAAGCCCGCACCACACCGCTACTAGCGCTGCTATTTTCGGGGGAGGTTCGCATAGTGCAAAAATCGGCGAAGTGGCGCTGGCAAGCAATGGCGTGCTCTTTTTTGACGAATTGCCCCATTTTGCTTCTAAAACTTTAGAAGCTTTAAGAGAACCGATGCAAGATGGGGTTGTAAATATCGCCCGGGTAAATTCTAAAATAAGTTACAGTGCAGATTTTCTGTTTATTGGCGCTATGAATCCCTGTCCGTGCGGAAATTTGCTATCTAAAAGCAAAGAGTGCCGCTGCACAGATTTAGAAATTAAACGCTACAAAAACCGCCTTTCAGACCCGTTTTTAGATAGAATAGAACTTTTTGTAACAATGCAAGAAGTCGATTTTAACAAAGCAAATATTGCTGCTTCCAAAGAGTTGCACCAAAAAGTCATAACCGCCTTTAAAGCCCAAAAAATGCGCGGACAAGCCAAATTAAACGGGCAGCTCCACGAGAGAGAAATAGAGCAATACTGCATTTTAACCCCCGAAGCCAAAGAGGTGCTAGAACAGGCAATAGTGCGTTTTGGACTCTCATACCGCAGCATTGCCAACATAAAAAAAGTTTCTCGGACCATAGCCGATTTAGCAGGGAGCGAAGAGATAGGAAAAAAAGAGTTGCTGGAAGCTTTAAGCTTTAGACGCAGAGAGAGCTGACAAGAAATCTTTTTATGTATGTAAATGACATAGTGAGACCACTGCACAATAGTAAGCCCAAATTACGGCACTATAAAATAGCACCATACTTTGGAACTAACTATTGTGCAGTGGTCTCATAGTGCTCTCCTTAAGCTTGCTTAACTATAATAACGCAAAATATATCAAAAAGAGAGATTATGTATCAATTAAAAGAGAATATTTACATAACCGAAGACACCAGAGAAGCAAAAAAGGGGGTATATTTTTTAAAGACAGCCCAAAATAGCAAATACATAGATAATTTGGACGAAAATACAAAAATAATTACCCCAAAAGAGTTAATTGAAATATGGAATTTACAAAATTTAAAAGTGGTAGGAATTACAGGAACAAACGGCAAAACTACAACAGCTGCAATAATTTACTCTGTTTTAACCGATTTAGGTTACATAACAGGTCTGCAAGGAACCCGCGGATTTTTTTTGGATGACAAGAGACTGGAAGATAAAAGCCTTACAACCCCATCTATTTTGCAAACACTCCATAATATGAAATTAGCTGCCGATAAAGGAGCGGAATATTTTGTAATGGAAGTCAGCTCGCATGCAATTGACCAAAATAGAATAGAAGATATAAAATTTGCTCTTAAAATTTTTACAAATGTTACACAAGACCATTTAGATTATCATAAAACCGTAGCAGAATACAGAGCAGTAAAAAGCAGGTTTTTTTTAGATGAGAGTTTAAAACTTATCAATAAAGATGAAATTAAAAAGATAACATATAACCCAAAAAATGCTTATACATACTCTCTTGATGAGCCTTCAAGCTTTAAAATTGATGCTTTTAGTTTAACCGGAGGAATAACAGCAGCAATAAACAATATGGGAACAATTGCTACTTTTAAATCTAATCTTGTCGGACTTTTTAATGTTTATAATTTAGCAGCAGCTGTTGCAGGGGTAAAACTGATTACACCAAATTCGCTGGAAGAGATTTGCGATAAGGTAGAAAATTTCGGCGGAGTAAGCGGAAGAATGGAGGTAATTTCGCACAATCCAACTGTTATTGTCGATTTTGCCCACACGCCAGACGGTATGATAAAAGTGTTAGAGAGCATAAAAGACAGAGATATTGCCGTAGTATTTGGCGCAGGCGGCGACCGGGACAGAGACAAGCGCCCAAAAATGGGCTTAGCTGCTGCAAAATTTGCTAAAAAACTGTATGTTACAAGCGACAACCCAAGAAGCGAAGACCCTCAGGCCATTATTAACGAAATTATCAAACCCCTTACTGGAAAAGAGGGAGTGCAGACAATTGCCGATAGAAAAGAGGCGATTTTTAAAGCTGTTAAAGAGTTGGAAAAAGATGAAGTTTTGCTAATACTGGGCAAAGGCGATGAGACTTACATAGAGATAAATAACCAAAAAATCCCATTTGACGACAGAGAAATAGCAAGAGAAGCTTTAAAAAAATTCAAAAGCCAAGCTCAAGAAACTACTGCACAGCAGTAAGCCCAAATTACGGTTCAAATCGATAATATCTTGTAGAAAATTGGCTTTTTAACATTATCGCATTTAAATGAACAGGGACTACCATTTTATTTGTCGGTATATCATTTTTAATATAAATTTTGCGTTTTACTTTTTTTAAATATTCCCTTACGCTGGAATTTTTTATTCCCATTTTAGAAAGCAGAGTATATGCATCTTTTTCACTTTTGTTATATCTCATAGCTTCTTTGCCAAGAAAAAGAGTATTTGTCAATTCGTGTTTGTTCCTATTTGTTATATACTCCACCATATCCGCATTTTGACGATTTATTTTAGCAAGCGTAAGCGTAACAATCGCAATAATTACAACCGATACTATAATTTCTATTATTGTAAAACCTTTTCTCACCTCTCCCTCCATATCTAATCCCAATTTAATACCATTCTCCGCGGCTTCTTAGAATGTTTTGGCTGTCTTTTATCCACCAGTCTCTTGCATCGCTTAAAGAATTAAAAAGTTTTCCTTTTCCGAAATATGAAGGTATAAATAAAAATTTATTTTCACCTAAATCCAGTATTATTTGAGAAATTGAACCGTTTTTATAGTGTCTGAATCTAAGACAGACTTTTTTATCGTTATATCTGCCTAAATCTATTTTTTGAGGATTATTATTTTTATCCAAAATATATTCGGCTTGAACATTCAAATATAGCGGCAAAGGAGCATCCTGGGGTTTTGGAGAATTTGTAATGTAGTAGCACTCTTTGCAATTTTTAATACATATAACTTCACCGTTTCCGCTTAGATTTTTTTGCAAATAAGTTGGCAGGTTAGATGTATTTACTTCCATTTTAGGCTTAGAAACAACAGAAGGCGTGGCGAATACAAAATATGCAAACAATCCTGCTAAAAAAATCACTAAAAGAAGTTCTATCAAAGTAAAAGCTTTTTTGCTTCTTAAATTTTTCAAACCTACCCTTTTTTGCTTGATGGTTGATAGTTTTTTGTGCGGTGAGAACACCGCGACCAAATCCTACATCCCCACCCTGCCCTACTTATGACAGCTAGAATATTTTATATCGGCATTATCGCCGCTTCCACCCTCTTTTCTATCCGGTCCAAAGCTGATTAAGTCGTATCCGTTTTCGGTTTTGATATATTGAATAGGCTGCCCCCAAGAGTCTTTTGGCACTCTTTTCATATACGGTTTGCTTGAGTATGCCGGGTATTTATCAGGGTCGGGATTTGTAACCAAAGCTTTTAACCCCTCTTCGGTATCGGGATACATTCCGTTATCCATTTTAAACATATCCAGCGCATTTGCAATTGAACCCATTTGCGAACAGACCAAATCTCTTTTTGCTTTATCTCCTGCGCCAATAATATTTGGAACGACAAACGCTGCTAAAAGTCCTAAAATAAGAATTACAACAAGCAATTCAAGCAGTGTAAATGCTTTTTTTACCCTTTTTTGGCAATTTTTTCTTAAGATTCCCATAATTTTATCCTTTTTAAAGTTTTACTGTTATAATATTATTTCATATAAACTTTTTTTACTTTCGTATATTTACTAATATCGGAAGTAAAACAGTTTTACCGAAATCTTGTAGCAGAATTCAGATTTTAGTATTTTACTTGAAAAGAGCTTGAAAATGGTTAAAATGCGCCCGGCAATTACGCTATTTATTACATTGGCTGTTATTGTTGCAATGTTAGCGCTTGTAGGCATAATATTTAGCTATTTAAGCGAAGCAAGAATTAAAGCCGAAGACAAATCGGCATTAATTGAATCAAATTTGATATATGCCGATGTATCAAACGCAGTTAGGAGATTTGTGGGCAAGAAGCCTTCAACCGGGACATTAAAGAATGTTTATAACATTCCAATAACCATTCAAGAGGAAAAGGGTCCTTTTAGCCTGCTTGCTGCATGCACTCCGGCAAGGGCAGCTGTTCCAATAACCTGGTTTAAAACAACAGGAGGAGCAAAAACAGAAAGCAGATTAAGCTTAGCTGAGCAAGTGCTAGAAAATATAGGCTTAAAATACCGGTTGAAAAATACCGAAAAGCTAAAAACCCTGCTTTCTAATGCTCTTGATAACAAATACGAAACAGAATTTGGCAAAGAGTCCCGCTTAAAAAGAAAAGTAAATTACTTCAGTTATACGGAGTTTCAAAAAGTTTTAACCCAATACTTTTTAAGCGAAAACGATAAAAATGTTTACAAAATAAATTGGAAAAATTACTTTGCTTTTGGCGAAGGATTTAAATCGATTGACGGCAATTTTTTAAGTTCATCACTTGTTGCTATGATTTTTGGCATAGATGAAAGAATAGTCGAAGAAGAGTTTAAAAGCGGAGAACTTAAAAAATTTTTGATAGACAACGGCGCAGATATGGAAGTTTATAATTCGGACATATTTGCGAAAACTCCGGTAGTTGCAATGACTTGCAGGGCAACTTACAGTTTTGGAAAAGGGAGCTACTCTCTTAAATTTAAATATATCGACGGAAAGGTAGAAGGTTTTGAATTTAATCAATAGCAACGGCACACTGCTTCTTTTACATAGGGGTTTAACAAGTGTTAAAAAAGCTAACAGATACGATTTGATTCTCTCTCCGCAATTTTATATTGTAAAGAGAGAAAAAGTTCCTGTTAAATATGCTTTTGCAGCAAAAAAATTAGCCCCTTCTATTTTAGAAGATATGCTGCCAAGCGAACTGGGTCATGAATTTATTGTTCAAAAAGACGGAGACAGCTGGCTCTTTTATGCTTATATGCCGCGGGAAATCGAGCACTTTTTAGAAAACGAGTGCCGTGTTCCTGCATATAAAATTAACAAAATCTATTTTGCAGACCAGTTAAAACCTATTTTGCAAAAAATTCCTATCGGCATTGATAAAGAAACTGCGCTGACTTTAATTGACGATTATGCGACAATTGTTCCGCGCAGTATATTAAAAGCCAAAAACTATGCAAAATTTACTCAAAGATTGCGTCCAAAAAAAGGATTTAAATTTAAAAGCAGCAACAAGGCAGGAAACAAAAATAGCACTCAGATTGACAAAAGCGCTATTGCGGTTTCTGTTTTGCTTGCTCTTTTAGGAGGAGCTTTTTTAGCCGAAGGAATCAGTTATAAAAAAGCAGCCAAATATGAAACAGAAAATATTACCGTAATTTCAGATAATCCTCAGTTAGAAAGCAAATTAACAAGAGACAGTATTAAAAATAAATATCAAAAAATCGAAAGAAAACAAAGAGCAATCCGCGAAGCGCTGGCTCAATTTGACAAGATTTCAAATAAAAAAACCATTTTAAAGAGTTTAAATTTCGACGGCAAAACAATACGGGCAACTTTTATAAGCAATGCCGGCGAGCTTAAGAGAGTGAAAAACATTGCAAAAACAGCAGATTTGCAGGTTGCTGACAGTTCAAGCAGCTCTATTACGCTAGAAAGGGCAATTCGATGAGTTTAAATAAAAATTTGATAATTACCGTTGCCGCAACACTTTTTTTGATTGCATCGATATTTTTTGCAGTTTCACAAAAGCGTAATTTTAACAAAACTGTTATAGAGGCTAAACAGGAAGCTAAAGAAATCAATAAGGTGGCGCAATTAGAAAAACTTTGGAAAGCAAAAGGTATGGTTGGGAAATTAAACCGTATTTTAAATGCCATTCCCAGCAATAAAAAACCTGTTTTAAACATTAAAAGAACAAAAGCAAATTTTTTGCTGAAAAATTTAAACGAAAGAGAGTTCAACAGAGTTTTAAGCAGGCTTTCTTCTTTGCCGATTAGATACAAAAATTTAAAAGTTACAAGAAACGGTGACAACTTCACACTGGAGTGCCTATGCGACTGGTAAGAAATATTTTACTATTTATTATTGCCTTATATATTGGGATTATTGTTTTTATGCCAAAAACACAGATTTATTACTATTTGGAGCATATGGCTGACAAAAAAGGTGTAACTATTGGAAACGAACAGATAGACGAAAAGATTCCTTATATAAATATTATGCATCCTGTTGCATATTTTCAAGGTGTCGATATTGCGCGCGCTGCAAATATAAAAGTAACGCCTCTTCTTTTGACCAATACTTTAGAAGCCGATGATATTGAGCTTTTAAATATTGCCAAGCAATTTGCAAATGTGCGTATTACGGAGCTTAAAGCTAAGCAATCAATTTTAAAACCGTTTATTGTTAAAATTGATGCAAGCGGAAATTTCGGCACGGCAAAGGGTGAAATTAATTTAAAAAACAGAACTGTTCACATAGATATTACCAAAGCAAAAGATATATCTTCTATTAAAAGATTTTTAAGAAAGGGTGCGAAAGGATGGTATTATGAGTCAAAATTCTAAAAAATCCGCCCTTGCTGTTGCAATCCCGGTTTTAGGCGCTTTATTTTTGGCAAAAGCTCTGTGGGTGGGGCTTGAAATTTACAAATTGCCAAAAACGGGTGCGGAGCCTCAAACCGGCAGCAGTTTAAAACCGTTATATTACCGCTACTCTTTAGCAACAAAGAAATATAAACCAAAAAATGTAAATAAAAATAAAAATAGGGTAAAATTAAAACCTAAACCCAAATTACAAAAAATTACAAAATTTATTCTTAAAGGTTTATATAATTCAAAAGAGAAAAAGGTAATTGTGGTTGAATATTTAGGCAAAACCTATGTTTTGAGTCTTGGTGAAAAAATAGAAAATTACACCTTTAGCGATTTGGGTGCAACTTATGCTATTTTTACAAAAGACGGCAAAGAGTATCGCTTGGATTTGTTTAAAAATAATGACAATAAAAATAAACAAGACAAAAGCGAAACGCAAAATCAAAGAAGCTCTTTGGCAAAAAGCAATAAAAAAAGCAATGCAATTGTCAATGAAGGCGGAACAACATACATTCCAAAAAATCTTTTTGATAAATACCGAAGCAATATTTCTGCTATTCAAAAAAATATAGGCGTAGTTCCCAATATGGAAAACGGTAAATTAAACGGATTTAAAATACGCTACGTAAGAAAAGGCAGCGATTTTGACAAATTGGGCGTAAAGAGGGGTGATATAATTACCGAAATAAACGGCGAACCATTAAATAATTTTAAAGTTCCGCTGGAATTTTTTAACAATTTAGATTCGATAAGTTCGGCAACGCTTACTATAAAAAGAGGAAATGAAATTAAGGAGTTAGAGTATGAAGTTCGTTAATAGTTTAATAATAAAATCTTTAGCAGCGGCTTTGGTTTTTAGCTCTTTTGCGATGGCAGAAGAGATGATAGATGTTAATTTTAAAAATATGAATTTAGACCAATTTGTAAAATATATTGGTAAAATAACCGGAAAAAATGTGCTTATTGATGGTAAATTAAATGGAAAGGTAGATTTTGTTTCTACTAAAAAAATCAAAAAAAGCTCACTCTTTTCTCTTGCAAACTCTATTTTGGGAAGCAAAGGCTACGCATTAGTGGACCACGGCGACTTTTTAGAAGTTGTCAAAGCCTCAGAAGCAGCAGGCAGCGGCTTGCAAGTTTCAAAGAATGATGTTTCCGGAGAATTGATGAAAACGGTTCTTTTTCCTTTAAAATACTCTAATGCCGCTGTAATCCGTGCAAAAATCAGACCTTTGCTTAACAGAAATGCCAAAGTGATTTCTTTTAGAACCAATAATATGCTAGCAGTTACCGCATATCCTAGAACTCTTAGGGCAGTAAAGAAATTAATTGAATCCATAGAAGCCAGCGGACGCCGCGGAACAACTATAATAAAACTAAAGAATGCAGCTGTTAAAGATGTTTATCAAAATGTTGTAAATATGTCCAAAATGTTATTTCCTCAAACAATTCAAAGCGAAAAAGTAGGCGTATTGAAAGATGACGCTGCAAATGCTTTAATTTTGGTCGGTAAAAAAACAAATGTAGATAAACTTTTAAAATACGTTGAAACTTTGGATGTAAAAGGTGAATCAATTCAGCAAAAAATGTATGTAATTCCATTAAAAAACTCAAATGTAGAAGATATGGAAAAAATTATGTCTAAACTGGTTGCCCAAATGAATAATATGCCGCCTTCAAGCCCTTTGAAAGCTGCAGCTGCTAAAAAATCCAAAGTAAGCAAAGCTATGGTTGTTGCAGACAAAGAGAGAAATGCGCTTATTGTGCTTGCAACTCCAGACCAGATTAAAAATATCCGTGCAGTAATTAGAAAAATTGATGTAGCAAAACCTCAAGTTTATGTAAAAGCAAAAATTGTCGAAATAAATGTTGCAAAAGCAAGAAATGTCGGGCTTAAATACGGTTTTGAAAGCGGTAAAATAACAAGCAAGGGCTTATTTAGTTTAGCAAGCAATATGGGTGCGCCAACACTTATGGTAAGCAGAAATCTGTTAGGTTTTTTAAGTTCAGAAAGCACTGACAGCAATGGAAATACCATAACTACCAATAAATTTAGTTTTGCCGATAATATTAAAGAGCTTTTTGCGCTTGGAATCAAAATGGATCTTTTACAGCAAAATGGAGCGGCACATACGCTCAGCGAGCCTTCGGTTTTATGCTCAAACAATCAGGATGCCGAAATTTATGTAGGTGAAACACGCTCGATTTTAGTAAGCTCTTCCGAAGGCGATACCAAAGACGCAATTGTAAGAAACAAATACAGCCGCGAAGACATAGGTATTTCATTAAAAGTAAAACCGCGCCTTTCAAGCAACTCTAAAGTGGCACTGCAGGTAGAAGCCACAATCGAGGATGTTGTGCCGGGTTCGGGAGCTTCAAGCGACAGACCTACAACAACCAAAAGAAAAGTTACAACAAATGCAATTGTTGATAATGCCCAAACCGTAATTTTAGGCGGGCTGATGAAAAGCAGCGGCGGTAAAACTGTAACGAAAATACCGATTTTAGGGGATATTCCGATATTGGGCTCACTGTTTACCTCTACTAGCTACAGCGAAAGCAAAATAAATGTAGTTGTTTATTTAACACCTTATATTATAAGGAAAAGCAGCGATTTAACAAAACTTAGAGAATTCTTAAGCGAACTGGATAATATTCAGGCAAAATACAGCAGATACGTGCGCCAAAAATTGGCAGAGCGTGCCGGAATTGAAGAAACCGTTCCGCAAAATTCAAAATATTCTGCACCGGTTCAAAGCAGTCCGCGCAGCGTAACAAGAGACCCGCTAGAAGTTTTAAGAGACAGACCGTAAGGATAGCAGATGCATTTACCGGTATTAGAACATGTAAATTTAGAACCGCTTATCGAAGACGATATAGATTTTCGCCAAGCGCTTAAACACGGCTTGCTTTTTGCAAAAATCGGCAGGGAAAAAGCGGCTATTGTCTCTAAAGAAAATTTAGCAAGCGCACTTAACCACAAGGCGCGCATAGGGAATGACTATAAAATTTATATGCTAGATGACGAAAGTTACGAAAGACTGCGCAATAAATTTTTAGAAATTCAAACAAGCAGCGAATTTGAGCAGATGCAAAGCGATGCTTCCGAAGAGTTAATAGAAGCCGAAAGCGAACTGCTTGAATTTATCCAAAACTCTCAAAACCTCCTTAGCAGCGAAGAGTCTGCGCCTATTATCAAGCTTGTTAATTCACTCTTTTTTCAAGCGATTAAAAAGGGTGCGAGCGATATTCATATAGAGATTCACGAACGCAAAGGCGAAGTGCGATTTAGGGTTGATGGAGCGCTTAAAAAGCATTTGGATTTAGATAAAAGCGTGGTTAATCTTGTAATTAACCGTATTAAGGTTATTTCAAATTTAGATATTTCTGAAAAAAGAATTCCGCAAGACGGGAGAACGCAAGTTAGTATTTCGGGCAAAACGCTGGATGTCAGGGTTTCGGTTCTGCCGACATATTACGGCGAGCGTGTTGTTATGCGTATTTTGATGCAAAGCGAAAGCATCCCTACCCTTGAAGAGCTGGGCTTTGCCAAAGATACAACCGATGCATTTTACAAGCTTTTAAACCACTCGCACGGAATGATACTGGTAACCGGACCTACCGGTTCGGGTAAATCTACCACCCTGCACTCGTTTTTGCAGCACATCGCATCGCCGGATAAAAATATTATTACCGTCGAAGACCCGGTTGAATATAATGCCGACCATGTTAATCAAATTCAGGTAAACGATAAGGTGGGGCTTACTTTTGCAGCCGGTTTGCGCTCTATTTTGCGCCAAGACCCAGATGTTATTATGGTTGGGGAGATTCGCGATAAAGAGACGGCTCAAATTGCGCTTCAGGCTGCGCTTACCGGACACTTGCTGCTTTCGACACTGCATACAAACGATGCAACCTCATCGCTTACGCGTTTAATGGATATGGGAATCGAAGATTACCTGTTAAGCTCCACGCTAATTGGCGTGCTTGCCCAAAGATTGGCGCGTAAGCTTTGCGAGCACTGTAAAATGCCGACAATGCTGCCGCAAAATATCATAGAAGAGCTGAAGCTGGATAAAAATGCCACTTATTATAAAGCAACCGGGTGCAGAAAGTGCGATTTTATCGGTTACAGCGGCAGACAAGCAGTCGGAGAGCTTTTTATTATGAATGATGAAGTAAAAGAGATGATGAAAAAAGGCTTAAACGACCACGAAATCCGCGAAATTATGAAACAGCAGGGGATGAAAACAATTGCCGATAAATTGCGTGAAATGATGGAAAACGGAACAACAAGCTACGAAGAGGCTCTAAGAGTCGGAATTATGGATGGATAATGCAAAAAAACAGAAGCGCATTTACACTAATAGAGATACTAATCTCAATAACACTGCTTTCTATTGTTTTAATAGGCTTATACAGCGTTCTTGACACACAACGCCGTTCTGTCGATATAATTAAAAATACGCTCGATAAAAGTATTGACCACGACAGGGTTATTATGGTTTTATATAACGATATTATCTCAAGCGACGGAAACTTAACGCTAAAAAAAGGTGAAAGAGACACTTTATGCATAGAATCCACGCGCAACTCTTTATATGGCTTAGGTTTGGCAAAAGTCTGCTGGCTGGTTCTTAAAGACAATGACACCCTAATAAGAACAGAAGGCAACGATTATAAACTGCCTCTTGGCTTAGAAGATAATGTAGAGGTAAACAGAGTATTAAAAGGAGTTAAAATTTTTGACATAACCCGCTCTAAAGACGGCAATGTGCTGGCTGTAATTAAAGAAACCCGCAAAGAGCCATACAGCTTTTTGCTCCAGGGCATAAAGCAGCCGCTAAAAGCAAAACCGAAAAAGAAAATCAAAAAAGTTCCTGCGAAAGATAAAAATAAAACTTCTTCAAAAGTTTTGTAAAATTATCGCTGCAGCAATAACCTTGACTTAGGGCTTAGTTTAAGATAAAATATTTCTATGAAACGTTATCTTTTTTTAACTCTGCTGCCTTTTTCATTGTTGAGTGCCAAAATGCAGTGTGATTTGCCTTTTAATGTTAAGAACCTGATAATTAAAAGCGGTTTGGAAAATTTAAAATCTTATCCTGATATTAAAAGAAATTATCATAGCTTACAAGGTTTATGTGTTAATTTGCTGGCATTTAAGGAAGGTTCGCTTCTTTGGAAAATGTTTTTAATAACAAACCCGAATAAGAAGAGCGGACTTTTTTGGTTTTTGCCGCACGATAATGAAAACAGCGCTTTTAATGCCGCTGTTTATGCAGTCAAACGGTATGGAGGCGGTTTTTTGTCTATTTACAACAAAGGCAGGCGATACAATATGGGGCAAGACCCAAACAGAAATTTTGCAAACAGCCGCCGCCGTATCTGTTTGCAGCAAAAAGCTCCGTCTTTTGGTTATACAAATTTGGTATTTTCGATAATAAATTATTATAAAAGCCCCTCTTATCCGTATTTAGCACTCCATAACAATACAGACAAAGGCGGTATTTCCATTCTTAAATCGAATAAAAAAACAAAATCTTTTCCGGCTTATCCGATAAAACAGGTAAAGCAAGGCATTGGATTGGCTGATGAAGACAGCATTGTTTACACAGCAGGCTCACAGCCAGAACCTCCAAAAGCAAAAATTGCATCTCTCATAAATGCCGGATTAAATGTAAAATATGAATATGTAACCCCGCAAAATAATGACTGCTCAATGTCTAATTATACCGTATTGGGATTGGGCAGCGAAAACTATTACAACATAGAAACCCAGCACGGTAAAACTTTAACACAAATTAAAATGCTAAACCGGCTTGTTAATTTAATTCAAAAAGGGGAATAAACTTTAATCATATCGATAAATTCAGTGTAATTTAAGGGGGGGGATATATAATTATATACACAAAAATTAATTAGGAGCATATATGAAAAAAATTATTATTACAGGTTTATCAATTGCAGCAATTGCAGTATTAACAGGCTGTGGCGGCGGCGGAGGTTCATCGAACAGCAACAGCGGTTCATCAAATACAGGAACAGGAAGCTATCAGGATTCTGCTGTAAACGGCGTAAGTTATAAATGCGGTTCTAAAACAGGTGTAACCGATACAAACGGTAAATTTACTTTTGAAAAAGGGCAAAACTGCGAATTTACACTTGCAGGAGCTAAATTAAGAGATGTTAATAAAGATGACCTAAAAGACGGAGGAGTTGTTTTAGAAGACAACACAACCGTTCAAGCTCTATTGCAAACTTTAGATGTTGATGGCAATGCTTCTAATGGTATTCAAATCACTCCAGAGGAAGTAAAAGCTATAAAAAGTATTTTAAAAGGAAAAGTTCCAGATTCAGATACCGAATTAACCGAAATACATTCTGAACTTCAACAAACATGCAAAGGCAAATACAAAGGGCATGTTGTTGATAAAACTAAAGCAGAGGAACATTTCCATCAAACTGCACAAAAAGTTATAACCAATCTTTTAAAAGGCAAAACTTTTTATATGGTAGATTATGATGACGATAACGGAGAAAGAAATTTAGTAAAGGTAACAATAAACAGCAATGTAACATCAGCCTCATTTGAAGTTATAGAAGGACCAAATAAAGGTAAAAAAGAAACTTCGACTCTTAAGGTTATGGGGGATAAACTTATAACAACAGATAATGATTATTCTGACTCTTTTAAAGTTAAAGAAAAAGCTAATTATATACAATTAAAAGAAGTCGGCGATGATGATAAAGCTGTTAAGCTTTACTCTTCTGAGACAGATGCTAAAGCAGAATACCAAAAATATTTAGCAGCAAACATCAAAAAATTAATGGCAGGCAAAACATTATATACTTATGATTATGACGGAACTATAACTACTGCTGTAGTAAATTCAGATGCAACAACAATCAAAATTGGACCTAAGGGCACTGCAGAATCAATCAAAATTGAAAACGGTGTAATAATTGGAGCAGATGGAACAAAAAACATTATAGATGAAATTACAGATAAATATATTAAAGGGCATAGTGAAATTAATAAAGATGATCATTTTGTTTTCTTCTTCAACAAAGCCGATGCCCAAGCTCATTTAAGAGAGAAAGGACACGGCAGTGTGAATAACGGACATGACAATGATGATCAAGATGATGATTAATAGGAGCAGATAATTAAAAATTTTTCTCCTTGTTATTTGTGATTTTCTTATGTTTCGCATCAAGTGATGCGGAACATAGTAATAGTTTTATCTATTTTTCAACTATTTTACTGCATTTTAATTCTAAAACTAAAATTTTGTCTTTAAAATTTTTTAACTTTTTTACACCATAAGCTATTTTATCAATCCACAATGAGACCACTGCACCATACTTTGGAACTAACTATTGTGCAGTGGTCTCACAATATGCCCGACAAATTTAGACATATTATTTAAAATTTTTCCGCCCCTTCTAAAACCTAAACCGCACGCTTCCCAGGCGTAAAATACTCCGGCTTGGTAACTTCTGCCTGCTTCATCTTGCGGCAGTTTAACATACTCTTGGTAGAGCATTTTATGATTACCGTAATTATCTTTGTTTTCTTCTTCTATTGTGCCGTCACTATTAATTATTGCGACATCGCCGCCCTCTCTGCCAAATACCGGTTTTCGCACCTGCTTTTTGCCCTCTAACGGCTCAAAAGAGCTCTCTAGCAGCAGCGGATGGTTTGGATATAAATCCCACAATATTTTCAAAAACCCTTTGCTTTGGAACATCAGCGTATATGCGGGGTTAAAAATTATCGCCTCTTGGTTATTTACAATATTTGTTAAAAGCATTGCCAAATCGCTCTCTTCTATGGCAATATCTTCCCACGGAATCAATTTAAACCAAAGCTCCCATTTGTTGCCGTTATAGTAAATTCCGTTATCGTCAAATTCCACTTCGTCTATATAGGCAAATTCGGTGTTAAAGCCGGCTTCGTTGGCAATATGCTGCAACAAGCGGACGGTATTTTCCTCTTCGGGGTTTGACTTTACCGAACTAAATAGAAAACCCCACCCTTCGTAAAGTTCGTCAAATGCGCTTGTGTCTTCTTGCAGGGTAACGATACGCTTAAAATTCTCAACCAGCGCTTCGTAAATAAAGTTAAACCCCATCCCCTCTTCCAAGCCGTTTTGCTTTAGCATAGCCCACTGGATTATTGCGCTTTCAAAAAGCGCTGTGGGAGTGTCTGCATTAAATTCGAGCAGTTTTATCGGCTTGCCGTCAATCCCGCCTGCAAAATCAAAACGCCCGTAAAGGTGCCAGTGGACATCGCTCTGCCAGCTTTTTTTGATTATATCAACCAAATTAAACGGTATGCCGATTTCGTGAAAGAGGTTGTTTTCTATAACATACTCGCCCGCTTCTGCAAACATATCATAAAGCTCGTTTGCCGCAGCCGCATAAGCTTCTGCTTGCTCTTCGTTTAAAATTACAAGCTCATTGGCAATATAGCTTGTATCGTCGCTGTCGGTGTGCCAAAGAAAGCCAAGCTCTTCTAAATACTTTTTTTCAAGCGGTTTAATTTTTTTTAACTTAACCACCAAAACCTCCAAAGAATCCGCCTTTTCTTGCGCTTGAGCTTTTACTTCCAAAAAATCCGCTTCTTTTTGCAGAACTTGTGCTTTTGCGGGCTTTGCTAAAGCTGTTTTTGCTTCTTGTATAAGCTGAAGGCGATTTGTAACCTGCTTTTCTATTATTTTGGTAATTTGGGTTTCCAAAAAGTTTATTGCCAATCCAAGACCCCACAATCGCCCCTGCCGCGCTTGCTAAAATTGCTTCGCCGAGGCTCATTCCGCCGCTCATTTGAGCTTCGCCGTTTGGCTGGGTTAAAGGAGAAGTTCCGTTATCTATTTTTGCTTTCTCTTTTTTTAGCAATTCATCCATCTCTTCTTTTGTAAGAACTCTCTCTTTGCCGTCAAGCTGCTTTAAAACGATGCGCGTTTCATCGGCTGGATACTCATCTTTTACCTTATATTTGCCTTTTGCAACCTCTTCGATTACAACAAAAGCACCTTTTGCTTTTTGCTGTTCCTGCGCCTGCTGCCCGCCGTTACCGCCGCTGCACCCTGTTAAACCTGTAACTAAAAATGCGCCAAGCCCCGTAGTAAGCGCCGCTTTGGAAAACTTTCGTAAAATTGCCATACTCACCCTTTTTTATTGGAATTATAGCATTGTAAAATTAGTTATATCATAAATTCGCGTTTATATTATTTTTTTGAAAAAATGTTGAAAAAATTTAAACATTTATATGACATATCTCTATATTTTAAATAGAAAAAATGGAATTTGTTAAAAAATAGATAAATAAAGTGTGTAAAATACTAAGTATATATTAAATTTTTTTTATTAAAATTACTCATCTAGTAATGATTTTAGGGCACAGAGGCTGTTCTTAGGAACACAAGGGGAAATAAATTTGAAAAGGAATGTGTATGTGTAAAACTTTTAAATTAATTGGCATTAGTTCAATTGTCGTTTTTTCGCTGCTTGGATGCGGGGGCGGAGGAAGCAGCTCTTCTACTCAGTTAAAAAAATCGGTGGACGGGATAGTTGAATTAGGAAGAGTTGCAGGTGCTACAGTTAAAATTTACGAGTTGGATAAAAATAAAAAAATCTTAAAGTGGACAGAGACTACATCTGGTAGCGCAAGCTCCAAATTAAAAGAGATGGGAATATTTAATTCTCATTCAAACGATATGGATTTAAATAAAATCTATCTGTTTGAAGTTTCCGGCGGAAATGATTGGGATGCTGATGATAACGGTGTTAAAGACAGTGCTCCCACAGCCAATAAAGGAACTTTGAGATTAGTTACCAAAGGACAGTGGTGTTACACTTGCAAAGGCGAAGCTATTAAAATAACCTATGCTTCTGAGATGCAAGCTAGAATTTTAGATAAAAAAATTAAAGACGGAACTCTAACAGAAGGTGATATTAAAGATAGTGCAGCCAAAGTTCTATCTAAAGATATTAACGGTGACGGCAAAATAGATGATAGAGATATGCTTTTGTTTGAGCCTACAAAAGATAAAAACAAATTAAACAAAGGTGTGGAGTTAAATCTTAATAATATTCTTGATGATATTCATAAAGGCAATGAAAATGACAGCGATGGAGACGGCATTTTAGATAAAGATGAATCTAAAAAAGATACCGACGGCGACGGTTTGCCAGATTATTTAGACCCAGATTCCGATAATGACGGAATTCCAGATTCTGTAGAAGGAACCGCTTCGGATAAATCTACAAAACCTGTTACTGCGCAGACTCTTAACTCTATAAAGGGAGTAAATGGCGCAAAACCTTCGATAGACTATACTAAATATCTAAAACCGGGTAAAGAGCCTCAAAAGGTTGATGAGGGTATTCCTAGTAATCCGGATATTGACCCTAAAAAACAGTATGCTAACCCTTCTAAACCGACACCAAGTGAAATTCAAGCAATAATTGATGCTAGAAATGCAGGTGTTGTATCTTTACCGAGTATCTCAGGCGTTTATAATGTGCCAGTAACCGTATATGAGGGAGATAAAGTTGAATTATTAGGCGATGAGAGTTACGATATGGATGGCGGACCTATTGCAAACTATAAGTGGTATAGAGCTTGTGTCGGCGGCGTTAGAGGCTGGAAAGTTATATCCGACGGCACTAATGCGGACTTTAACGATACTGTTCCAGCAGGCGCAAAACTGTGCGAATATAGACTTGTAGTTACAGATGCAGAGACAGGAAGAGTCGATTACAACAGAAACGGATTTGGCGAGAGAAGAATTCTTCGTGTAAAAGTAGAGCCTGCAATTCCTGAAAATGAAAGACCAGTTGCTATTGCTAAAGCAAACGGAGACAATAAGCCAATGTGGAGAGATATAGCAATCGGCGATACGGTTACGCTTGATGCAACAGGCAGTTACGATGGAGAGCCTAGCAAAACAAGCGATGACGATATAGTTAAATATGAGTGGTATAGAGTTGTAAGCGGTCTTGGCGGCTGGAGAAAAATAGGCGAAGGTAAAGTGTTTGTAGATACTCTTCCGGTTGTAACTAGAAGAGCCGTAGTTAGGTATTTTGTTAAAGTGTATGATGCAGACGGTCATGTTGATACATCTATAAACGGTTATAAAGACAGAGCAATGTTAAACTTTATAATGGACCCTAAAAACGAAATTAACAGAAAGCCTGTAGGTTTACTTTTCTTTAAAGAGGGAACAGTATATCGTGCCACTGAAGTTATTAGAAAAGATGGAGATACTGAAGAAGTTACTCTTGATGCATCAAGAAGCAGGGATGATAAGGGTGTGACTAGTTATACATTTGAAAAATCGGAAGATAACGGAGCAACTTGGAATGTAGCTTGCGAAGAGAGTGCAAAAGCAACTTGTGCAGATACTCCAAGTGCAGATTTAGATAATTTAGGTAGATATTGGTCTAGAACACTATATAGAGTATTAGTTAAAGATGCAGATAACAACGAAGATTACTCTGTTAATAGGGTTGCATTAGTCAGAAATGCAACTCCTGATACTCATAAACCGATAGGAGTTGTAAGAGTTGATAATAGAGCTTCTAAAATTATCCGTAAAAACGGAAAAAGCGAAGAGATAACTATTGATGTTTCATTAAGCAGAGATGATGACTCTATAGTAAATTATAAAATAGAAAAATCAAACGACAACAGAAAAACTTGGGAAGTTATCTCCGACGGAACCGCAACTAGCGTAAAAGATACACCAAATGCAGATAATGCAGATATAAGCCCAATTTGGTCGAGAACATTCTATAGAGTAACTGTTACAGACCCTGCTGGTAATGTTGGTAACTCTAATTTACTGCCTGTATTAGTTAGAAGTGCCATACCTGATACAACTAAGCCAATCGGAAGAGTGCAAATAGACGGTTCAAACCATAAAATAATAGACAATGGCGGAAAAAGCGAAGAGATTACTTTAGATGCATCGACATCTACAGATAATTCAGGATTTATTGCAAAATATACATTCTTAAAATCTGAAGACAATAAGAAAACATATAAAGAGATAGAAGGCTGTGTAGATACAACTGAGACAACATGTAAAGATACGCCAAGTATTACTGCATTTGGTGTTGCAGGAAACCGTGCTAGAACATGGTATAAAGTTAAAGTAGTAGATGGAGACGGAAACGAAAACAGTGCATTTGC
>JALWKP010000049.1 GCA_027081355.1 Campylobacteraceae bacterium | reverse complement strand
TCATCCTAAGTTTATTTTGCCGCAATAATACCTTAAAAGTGCTAAAACTTAAGATTGTTAGGATTAAGAGACCATTGCACAATAGTAAGCCCACTCATATTTCAGAGGGTTTAATTATCTTTTTTAATAAAAACTTCAATTTCAATCAATTCAACATCATCTTTTTCTTCTTTGTTAATATTAATTGAATCGATTGTGAGATATTTTTGCAATACAGCAACAATATCGCGGCGCATATTTTCAATTTCTGGCATTGTGGTTCTTCTGTCTGTTGCAATAGCAACCATCAATCTATTTTTTGCAATAGCTGCGCTTTTTTTCTTTTTGCCAAATATATTAGAAAATAAACTCATTTAAAAATTCCTGTTATCTTACTTAAAATACCCTGATTTTTTACGCTCTCTACATCTGCAAAAGGAATATCTTCTCCGCAAAGCCTTTTGCCGATTCTCGCATAAGCGTTTCCAGCTTCTGAATCCGGATTTAAAATAACCGGTTTTCCTTTATTGGAGGCATCTATTACTTTTTTGTCTTCCGGAACTTTTCCTAAAAGTTTTATAGATAATATCTCTAAAATGTCTTCAGAAGTCAGCATTTCGCCTTTATCAACAAGTTCCGGATTGATACGGTTAATAATTAAGAGTTTTTCTACACTTTTCCCCTCTTTTGCTTTTTTGCTTTTAGAATCAACCAGCCCTATTACTCTGTCGGAATCTCTTATAGATGAAACTTCGGGATTAACAACAATAATCGCTTTATCTGCAAATAAAATTGTATGCTCAAACCCGCTTTCAATACCGGCAGGCGAATCCAAAAAGATAAATTCAAACCCTTCTTCTTTTAGCATATTAATAAGCTGTTCCACTTTTTCCTCATTTAATACGGTTTTGTCTTTAGTTTGAGAAGCAGCTAAAAAATAGAGATTATCCTGATTTTTATCTTTAATCAATGCCTGTTTTATATTTACCTCTCCATCCATTACATGCGTAATGTCATAAACCACTCTGTTTTCAAGCCCCAAAATCATATCTAAATTTCTCTGCCCTAAATCAAAATCGACTACAACGGTTTTCTTTCCCTCTTTTGCTGTTGCTATACTTAAATTTGCTGCTGTTGTTGTTTTGCCAACCCCGCCTTTTCCGCTGATTACTGCATAAACTTCACTCATTTATTTCCCCTCTTAAACTCTTTGATTTCAATATTTCCCTCTTCAAAAGTAATGCTAAAAAAACTGTTTTTTTGCAAATAGCTGCTTATATCTTTGCCGTTAAATAAAATTAATGCTTTTGGAGAAGCTTTTAAAAACATAAATTCCCCATTACACTCTACCTTTCCTTCTACCGTATCTAATGCAATAAAATTTCCATCTGTTTGAATACTAGAAGCGCTGTTTGCCCTTTTAAGCAAAATAATATCGCTGTTGCTTTTAATTTCCATTCCGCTTCTGATAGGAAAATTAAATATTTTCGACTCTTTTTCCTCTACAGCCTTAATCTCTTGTATATGGCAGTTTTTGACAAAACTGTTGTTTTTAAGAGTGCCGACAGTAAAAAGAATTTTTTCTTCTTTTAAAATTTTTTTAATATTTTCTGTTACTTTTCCATTTATAATCAGAAAATACTTTTGTATAATTTCTCTATTTTTGGTAAAAAAATCCAAAAACTCTTCTTGGCTTTCTATATTTATCTCAAATGCCCTGATTGTAAACTGTTTGACAAGCATTTAATTATACCTTATTAAATAAATTATTATACAATAAATTTTTACAAAGCTCCCTAAAATAATACAAATTCAAAAATAATTTAATCCTGACAAAAATTTAGATTATCCATTTTATCACAATATTGCTTGTTTTTAAAATAGCATTACCCCTAATAAATTAAAAAGATTCACATCCGCTTTTATCTAACTCTTTTAAAATTTTATTAAATGCCTTGGCAACTTTTTTATGCCCGGTTGCTGTGCCTATTTTTTCATTATTAACACGCATATAAATATAAAAAATCTTTGCATAAATAAGCCATTTTGCAAAATCAAATCTACCTTTAACCCTTTTACCGTTTTTTAAATTAATATAAAGAGTAACAATTCTAATTCTTGCTGTCATTTCGTAATGAAATGTAGTTTCCCAATCAACTTTTTTAACTTCACTGTAAAAAATCTCCCTTCCAGAAATTATAAACCCGTCTCTGCAAACATACAAAGTGCTATTTGTATTAAATTTATCCCAAGGAAATGCATTAAACTTTCTATAAGACCTTATAAGTTTTAAAAACTCTAAAAGCTCATTTCGGTTGAAAATAATTTTAGAAAAAATCGTTACTATTTTGTCTCTTTTCTCTTGATAGAGAGCAACAGTTATATTATCACCGCACTCATTTAAATGAAAAAAGAGATAAGAGTTTTGCAAATCAAACTCTTTTTTATTAAAATAGAGTATATCGTTTTTTATATCAAACAAAGATTCACTCTCTTGCTTGCACTCTTTTATCTCAATAAAATGCCAAAGCCCTTTTAAAATTAAAAAAATTGCAAAAACAAAAGCTGAAAATATAAATATATTATCTATTTTTTGCTTACCTGAAACTATATAAATTAATGCAAAAACCCCTATTGTTCCATAAAAAATAGATTTATATAAAAGCTCTTCAGCGCTTTTTTTGCTAATTGTCATGTTGCTATTTCCCAAACTTTTTAACCATTTCTCTATCTCAAAGAGACCGCTAATGCCATTAAGTTAAAAGCCAAAAGCAAAAAGTTAGCCATTACATAACTCCTCACAAATGTATGTAATGCAATAGTAAGCTTTTAGCTTTATGCTTAATACATTTTATCATAAGTTTTCCTCTCCTCTATAATCTTTTGAACCTTTTTACAAATATCTTTATGATAAAAAAAGTCTATTAAAGATGCAAAATAGATAACTGCCAAAAATAATGCCGCTATTGCAACTATCCAGCCAAACTTGCCGCTAAATCCTGCTGCTACTAAAATTAATATCACAAAAGCAACCCAAAAATTGTATTTATAACACGGATAATTATCTTTAGAAATATCACCTTTTAATTCAAAAAAACGCTTTGCATAAAGCGCTTTTGCTTGGTCATCATAACTGTTTAGCCTCTCTTTAATTTTAGTCCCATTTTTTAAAAGAATATTTATATCAAGAAAACGCTTTTCATTTATTACTGTAATATTTGCCAAAAAGTTTGTGATTTCACTATATAAAATTTCTCGTTTTTCTACCATCAGCCCTTTATTAAAAAGTGTTATTAAATTACCATTTTCCAACTTTTGATTCTCTTGTAATTCATCCTTTTTAAGCTCATTATCTATAGTTTTTTCTTCATTAACTTCTAAGTTTTCTTTATTTTCAAGCAAACAAATATCTGTTTTTCTATATGGCTTGATAAGTTTTAAAAAGGATTGCATTTCATCTTTATTAAACACAACATCTTCAAAAATTTGAACCGTGTCTTTATCTAATTCTAACCATAACGAGACTTTATAAAACTCATCTTCTTCTTTAAACTCAACACTCAAATAACCATTATCAAGCAAATACTCTTGATTGTGAAAAATTACTTTTTTATTCTTTATATCAAAAAATGCCTCTTTTTTTTGTTTTAAGTGATGATATTTATGAATTTTTGCCAACCCAAATATAAGCAAAATCAAAGCAAAAAACCTGCCAAGCCCCATTAGCTCTTTAGCAGATTTGCCTAGATATCCAAGTGCAATAAACATTGCTACAGCTATAATAATATAAGTAAATCCTAATTGCAAAAATTTATTGTTAGCTTTTTTACTTATTTTCATTTTATTTAGTATATCCTCCAAAAAACTAAAAATTTAGTTTGTATTTAAAAATTTTATCATATATTGCATAGTAAAAAGTTCCATCTTTTGTGCAATCATAGGCTCTAACTCTGTTATCTAACTCTATTTTGTCAATTAAGTTTAACTTTTTATCATAAACATAAACCTTTTTGTAAGAAGCAGCAACAATATATTTATTGGTTTCATAGAGCTTAAAAATAGTGTTTTTTGCTTTTGTTGCGAATGATTTATAGTAGATATAACCATCTGTTTGCGAATAGTGTAAATATTTATTTTGTTTATTAATAGCTGGAAGCTTTTTAATAAGCTTTTGTTTAAATATTTTTAAATCTATAAGATAATTAACATTAACCCCTTTTATATAAACTTTATCATTATCCAATTTATAAAACTTATCAAATCCTAAATTTATCTTTTTAATAAATTTTAAATCTTTTGAGTAGATAAACATTGCATAATCATCAAGGGCAACAATATACTTTTTGCCAACAAAAAGCTTTTGAAAGCTTTCAACTCTTTTTAAAAGCACTTTTAAATTTTTAGTTTTGCCAAACATTTGATACTCAAGCAATTTATCATCGGAAATGAAAGCCAATACTGAACCCATAAACTCATCTTTTAACTCAGCAATTCCGGCTAAAATATCGATATTATACTTTTTATCTATATAACTGCTTTGCTTAACCTCATCGCCTTCGCATTTTAATATATCGTTATTGTAACTAACCCCATAAAAACTCTTTTTGCCGTTAAAAAAGTAAAAGTTGCTCTTTTTGCTATGGAACAAAAACTCTTTTTTTAAATTTTTATCTAAAGTGTAATAGCTATTTTTTATTTTAACAACAATACGATTTTGCGGTGTTTTAATAAAGGCTTTATCTATTTTTATCGATATAGTTTTATTGATTTTAAAGCTGTGTTTAAATAGAGTTTTGCCTTTTTGTATATAAAAACTGTCATCTATAAATGTCCAAAAAAAGTGTTTCTTTGTCTTATAGTCATATTTTATCTCTTTGATGGGATTTAAATTGCTATCAAAAAGATAATAGAGATTTTTATATCTTGATACAATAAAATCTTTGTATCTATCTAAGTGATAACTTTTGGCATAATCGCCATAATAGTAAGGCTTTAAATTGCTTTTGGCAATAAAGTTAAAATCTTTATCATACTTATAAATATTTCCAGTAGTGAGTAAAATATAGATAAACCCGTCTTTTTCTAAAACATCGCCAATCTTCCAAGTAACGGGCAGTTTTGGAACTTTTATTAATTTTTTTGTTTTTTTATTCCAGGCATAATAGGTATCATTTCCTAAAATAATATAATTTTAGCTGTTAAAAAGAAAACTCATTTTATCATCAAATTCAATTGGCAAATTAGAACTTAAATTAATAGTTTTAATCTTTTTTTTCAAAGGTTTTTGTTTAGATATTATCTTTTCTATTGCCTCTTTATTTGCTTTGCATTTGGTTTTTACTAAATTTAATTTAGTGGGCTTCAAACAAACTACATTATCTAAATCATCGGTATAAAAATACTCCCCGCTTCGCACTAAAAAGCTTTTATTATCAAAAAGAGTTACTGTTAAATAAGGTTTTATATTGCTTTGGAGCTTTTTTAAATTATAAAGCCTAATATCACCCTCTTCATCTAAAACAAAGAGTGTATCATCATATAAACTTAAATCCTTTATATGGTCTGTAATTCCATCTAAAGATGCCGCTAAAGTTTTACTTTTTATATCATAAATATAAACTTTGCCATAATCTCCGCCGCTAATAATATAGTGCTTATACCAAAGCAAAACGCGGTGTCTGTAACCGCTTGAATTATCTCTGACAAATCTTGCAACCACTTTTTTATCTTTTTTTTCATAAACAATCAGCGTATTTGTTCCTTTTCCAAAATAACTATATAATACCCCATCTATTGTGTGATAATTTAGTTTAAATACCTTATCATCTCCTAAGATTAAATTATCATAAATACTTTGGTAATTTAAATAAAAATATTTACCAGCAGCCCCTAAAAAGTAGGGATGAATAATGTTTGTCTTACTCTTTGTCTCAAGCTTAGAGAGTTTATATTTTTTTAAAATATTTCTATCTCCTACATAAAAATAATCT
>JALWKP010000048.1 GCA_027081355.1 Campylobacteraceae bacterium | reverse complement strand
TTGCAAGCAGATTGCTTGGGTATTTGCTTAAATCCATAGCTTTTAAAGAACCGAAAATTAAAGGGTGGTGCACAATAAAAAGCGTTCCCTCTTTGGCATTATCGATTAAATCTTCATCTATATCTATACTTAAAACAGCTTGGCTGATTTCTCTTTGCATATCCCCAAGAACCAGCCCCGAACTGTCCCATTTCTCCTGCAATTCAAACGGACTTATAGAATCTAAATATTCGTAAATCTTTTTTAATTTCATTTTATACCTCGACTGCTATACACTCCCAAATAAAATTTGGGAGCGAGATGAAAGCAGAAATCCATGTTTTTTGTGTATTGGTATACTGGTTACTGGTATACTGGGAGAGGTGTTGAATTTTCCCAATATACCAATAACCAGTTAACCAGTCAACCAATCCTTCGGATTCCCGCTTTCGCGGGAATTACGAAAAACCTCAAACCTTAATTCTTAACTCTTAACTCTTAATTTTTAACTCTCTTATTTCGCTCATCTTCCTGTGCTTTATACAGTTTCGCACACCCCACAGCCAATTCGCGAACTTTTAAAATATAATTTTGGCGCTGGGCTTGGGATATTGCTTTTCTGGCATCTAAAACATTAAAGCAGTGCGAAGCTATCATACACTGGTCGTAAGCAGGCAGCGGCAAACCTGCATCCAAACATCTTTTGCACTCATTGCTTGCATCGTCGAAATGCTTAAAGAGCATATCGGTATTTGCAACCTCAAAGTGGTATTTGCTAAATTCGTATTCACTCTCTTTATGCACATCTCCGTAAGTTGTTACACCGTTTTCGTTTCTGTTCCAGATAATATCGTAAACGCTGTCAACCCCTTGCAGATACATAGCCAGGCGTTCTGTTCCATAAGTAATCTCTACCGCCACGGGGTCGCAGGCAATCCCGCCAACTTGCTGAAAATAAGTAAATTGCGTAACTTCCATACCGTCTAACCAAACTTCCCATCCAAGCCCCCAGGCACCCAAAGTCGGAGACTCCCAATTGTCTTCTACAAAACGGATATCGTGGCTTTTTAAATCCAGCCCTAAAAATTCAAGCGATTTCAAATATAGCTCTTGAATATTATCAGGACTTGGTTTTATAAGCACCTGAAACTGATAATAAGCCCCAAGGCGGTTTGGGTTCTCCCCGTAACGCCCGTCGGTCGGGCGGCGCGAAGGCGCAACATAAGCTGCCGACCATGGAGTCAAATCCAAACTTCTTAAAAGCGTAGCCGGATGAAATGTCCCCGCACCTGCTGGAATATCATAAGGCTGCACAATATTACACCCCTCTTTAGCCCAAAACTCTTGTAATTTCAGAAGCAATTCACTAAATGTTAACACTCTAATTCCTTTTTGAATAATTTTTTAAACTCTTTTGTAAAAAAAGATACACTGTCGGTATATACTTTTGTTAAAAAAGAGTTCTCTTTATTTGTTAAATCTTCCAACCCAAACCTTATTTTACCCTTGTCTATACCGCATTTATAGCTATCATAAGGCAGTTTGCAGTTTTTATAAACAACACAATAGATGAAATTATAATCTTTTTTCTGAATATTTAGTTTAGTAAAAAGTTTTATTAACTCCTCTTTGCCTTCTATAATTTTCTCTCTTACCTCTTTATTATCTATGCTAGATGGTTTTTGGTTTTTAAACTCTACACAAAAAATCAAATTTTTGTAAATAAAAATTGCATCAAAAGATTTCGGTCTTATGTTGCTGTCTGGATATAACTTTTTAATTAAATTATCGAAATTTATGACTTCTTGTGATGTATCATTGCATAAATAGGTATTATTGTCATCATCTAAACTTGTCTCTTTAAAGCTGCTTTTAAAAGAGCTATATTCTCTAATAAAAAGCTTTATATCAGCCATTAATCAATTTCTCCAAACTCTCACTGTCCATTTCTTCAAACACTTCAAAAGGTTCAGAAAGTTTGCTGAAAATTTTTTCTAATGTTAGAGAATTAGAGTCTTCTATCTGTTTTATAAACCCGTCTTCTGCTAAATAAAAATTGGTCTTATCTTCCACATTCTCAACTTCAGCATATCTTTTTAAAGCTTCTATCATATAAGGACTGTGAGAATTAACAACAATTCTAACACCGTTTGCAGCTAACTCAACCAATATTTTAGCCATTTCAAGCTGCCATTTTGGATGCAGATGGACTTCTGGTTCATCGAAAATTAATATAGTGTCTTTGTTTAATCTGTTATTATGCAGTAAAACTTGAAGTATAGCAAAAGATTTGATGCCAGTAGCGGTATTAATTAAATCATAATTTTTCTTATCATTCTTTTTAGTATAAATATATATTCCACTGCTCGCTTTTTTAAATTCACCATTTATAATATCTTTTATCTTTTTTAATAAACCTTCTTTAAAACCAACTTTTACATCAAGGCTTGTAACTAACTTAAAGTATAAATCTTTCATTAAAAAAGGATATGGAATATCTATATTTTCACCTGTAATTTTTAGATGAGACTCAATATCCGATAGTGAACGAAAAAACTCTTGCAAATTCCACACTAAAGGGGATTCTATAAAAATCGGCGTATATGTTTCTTTAAAATCACTTTTACATTTAACTTCCCGTATATCACCATCTATAAATATTGATACATAAGAGTTTTTTTTAGTATTCAATTGTATTTTAGCATCTCCTTTGATACTGTTTTTAAAGAGTATCTGCATATAATTAGAAATAGATGATATTACTGAATTTTCACAATCAAATAAAGTTTTTTTGTAAGAAAAAGCTTTTAACTGTAAATACAAAGCCTTCCCAACCGTGCTCTTTCCTGTATCATTCTCTCCAGCTATAACAGTAAGCCCGTCTATTTTAACATTAGCCTCTTTTATCATTCCAATATTTTTTAGCTGAAGTTCCATAATAATCCTTCTTATTTAATCCCCAAAGCCCTGTCTATTTTAGCCTGGTCAAAGCCGCAAATCCATTGACTGCCGCCTATTAGCACTACCGGCACGCCTCGGCAGCCGTTTCGCAGGCAGTCTTGTGCGGCTTTTTTATCTTTGCTTATGTCTATGGTTTTAAATTTAATTCCCTGTTTTTTAAAGTAATTTTTTGCCCTGGTGCACCAGATGCAAGATGGTGAAGTAAAAAGAACAACACTTTTTTGGCGCTTTTTAATCTCTTTTTTTTCGCTCATTTACACCTCCTATAAAATTACTTCTATTTCGCTAGAATCTAATTCTACTTTTTTAGCTTTGCTTATTCTGTCTTCGTGCAGTTTTGCCTGCAGTTCGGCATCATCCAGCGCCATAATTTGAATAGCCAAATATGCCGCATTTACTGCACCCGCTTTGCCGATAGCCAAAGTTCCAACCGGCATGCCTGAAGGCATCATAACGGTGCTAAATAGCGCATCTTCTCCTCTTAAAGGACCGCTGTCTAACGGCACGCCTAAAACCGGTTTTGTGGTGCTAGCTGCCACTGCGCCTGCTAAATGGGCAGCCATTCCTGCAGCCGCAATAAACACCTGCGCACCCTTTTTATCTGCATTTTTTATATACTCTTTTGTGCGTTCGGGGCTTCTGTGGGCAGATGAAATAATCATTTCATACGGCACACCGAACTTTTTTAAAGTTTCGCCGCACTCTTTCATAATTTCGTAATCGCTTTTGCTTCCCATAATAATAGATACAAATTTCATCAAATCTCCTTAATTTAATCGCATTTTGGCTCTAAACTCATTGGCGTAGATTCGCTTTTAAGCCCTTTTTTCTCTAAAGCTTCTGATATTTCTCTTCGCAAAATTGTATAACTTGGCAGTTTTGCCGGCAAAGCTATAGGTTTTGTGTATCCGCTGTGAACACACTCTAACTCTTTGCCTTCGCTGTTAATAAGCTTTTTAACCTCCAGCCACCATTTATTATTTTCTAAATAAATTTTGCCCAGCTCATTATCTACCGCTTCTAGTTTAGCACCAACTGGCAGAACAATTTCTACCTTGTCGCCTATGCAGGTTTTATCTTTGCATTTCCAGCTAGTGCCCTCTTCTGTTACCAGCCCCGCAACTTGATGCGTTCCATACTGTATTGAAAACTTATGAGATTGAGTATCTGTTTTCTCAAACGGACGGCTTATTAAGTAGGCATCGGTAAAACCTCTGTTTTGAGTAGTGTTAAGCTCTTCTTGGTATCTGCTTGGCTCAAAATTGCCGGCATAATAGTCATCTATTGCGTGTCTGTAAGCCTTTGTTACTACACCTACATAGTATGGGGATTTTGTTCTGCCCTCTATTTTTAAAGAATCTATTACGCCGCTGTCTAAAATCTTATCGATATGCGATGCCATATTCATATCTTTGGCATTCATAATATATGTGCCAACTTCAGCCTCTTCGTCAAGCCTAAAGGTGGTGCCGGTTTCTGGGTTGTGTGCATAAATTTCATAAGGAAAACGGCAATCGTTTGCACAGCTTCCCCTGTTTGGCACGCGCCCTGTCTGCAGTGCAGAAACTAAGCAGCGCCCCGAATATGCAAAACACATAGAGCCGTGCACAAAAACCTCTAGCTCTAGGTTGGGAAGATGCTTTTTAATCGCTTCGCAATCTTTTAAGCTTATCTCTCTTGCTACAATTATGCGCTTTACGCCTAAATCGTAATAAACTTCTGCATCCATAGCATTCATAACATTTGCCTGAGTTGAAAGGTGTATAGGAATATCGGGCGCAATTTTTGCAGCAATTTTAACCACCCCCGGGCTGGAAACTATTAAAGCATCAGGGTTTAATTCGGCAATTTTTGCTATATGGTTTTCGTAAAGCTTTATTTGCGAATTAAACGGAAAAGAGTTTACCGTGGCATAAACCTTTCTATCCAGGCTATGGGCATACTCTATCCCTTGGGCGTAAGATTCCATATCGAACTCTTTTCCCGAGCGGATACGGAGAGAAAAGGTGCTGGTGCTCCCGTAAACAGCATCTGCGCCGTAGTTAAGCGCTATTTTTAATTTCTCTAAATTTCCGGCAGGTGCTAAAAGTTCTACTTTAGATTTCATCTTTATCCATCAAATTTTTTGGTAATTTTACTATAATTGCAATAAAGTAAAGCTAAAGATTGCATTTAGCAATGCAGCTAAGAGCGAAGAGCTAAGCGGGGCGGCTTCATTCAGAAAACAGAAAACCGATTCCGTTTTCCGTTTTCTGTTATCCGTTTTCAGTATGCGAAGCCACCTTATTAGCTCTACGCTCTAAACCCTAAGCTAAAATCCAAAGGATTTTCCATGAGAATAGATTTACACAATCACACCCCGCTTTGCAACCATGCCAAGGGAAGCCCAAGAGAGTTTGTTTTAAAAGCGATTGAAGAAAGCATAGAGATTTTTGGGTTTAGCGACCATGCCCCTATGGATTTTGATAAAAAATACCGTATGGATTTTTCACAAATGCAAGGGTATGAGCAGGAGATTTTGAATTTAAAAGATGAGTTTAAAGAACAAATAGACATTAGACTCGGCTACGAAGTTGATTTTCTGCCAGGATTCTTGGATGAGCGGGTTTTAAATGCCAAAGTTGATTACCTGATAGGTTCGGTGCATTTTATTAATAAGTGGGGCTTTGACAATCCCGAATTTATAGGTGAATATAAAAACAGAAATATAGATAAAATTTATCAGGATTATTTTGATGCAATTGCCGCAATGGCTAAAAGCGGGCATTTTAATATAATCGGACACCTAGATTTAATAAAAGTATTTAACTACCGCCCCAAAAAAGATGTGCGCTTAATTGCCAAAGATGCCATAAAAGCTATAAAGCAGGCAAACTTAACAGTAGAGCTAAACAGTGCAGGTCTTAGAAAACCGGTAAAAGAGATTTATCCAAGCCGAAAACTTTTAGAAATGTGTTACGAAAATTCCATAGATATTACTTTCGGTTCCGATGCTCATAAATTAGAGCAAATTGGCTTTGGATACCCCCAAGCAGCCGAACTAGCCAAAGAAATAGGATACAATATCTGTGTATCATATATCAACAAAGATAAACAATTGCACAAATTTTAAGCAATTTTTTACTCTCAATAAAGCTAAATTGTAGATATAATATAGAGTTTAAATTTTAAGAGGAGTAACAATGGGCAAATTTGTTAACAACATTGACGAGTTTTTTAAGTTCTGCGAAGAGAACGAAGTGGAGTTTGTAGATTTAAGATTTACAGACATTAAAGGTGCGTGGCATCATATTACATATAGAATGAGTGCTGTAAATGCCGAAAATTTAGAGCACGGATTCCCTTTTGACGGTTCTTCTATTGAAAATTGGCAGCCGATTAACGAATCTGATATGATTTTAAAACCGGATGTTCCAACAGCTTTCTTAGACCCTTTTACTGCCGACCCTACTGTTGTAGTAATTTGTGATGTTTACGATATTTATAAAAATGAACTTTATGCTAAATGTCCAAGAAGTATTGCTAAAAAAGCACTTAAGGTTCTTGAAGAAAAAGGTATTGCAGATGCTGCATATTTCGGACCTGAAAACGAATTTTTCCTATTCGATAACGTAATTATCAAAGATAAAGACAACGAGCAGTATTTCAGAGTAGATTCAGACGAAGGTCACTGGGCAGACGACGCAGAGTATGAAGATGCTATAAATACAGGTCACAGACCTAGAATTAAAGGCGGTTACTTCCCAACTATGCCAACTGACAGTGCAGTAGATATTAGAGCAGAAATGATGCAAATATTAGAAGAAATTGGATTAGAGGTGGTTTTAGGTCACCACGAAGTTGCTCAGGCTCAGCACGAAATAGGTATAGTATTTAGCGATATTATCACAGCAGCAGACAATGTTCAAAAATATAAATATGTTGTAAAAATGGTTGCTCATTTAAACGGCAAAACTGCAACATTTATGCCAAAACCTATTTACAACGACAATGGTAACGGTATGCACGTTCACCAATCTCTATGGAAAGACGGCAAAAACCTATTTTATAAAGAAGGCGAATATGCCAACTTAAGCAAAACTGCACTAGATTACTTAAGCGGCATTTTCCACCATAAAGACGCAGTTGCGGCATTTACAAACCCTTCAACAAACTCTTACAAAAGACTGTTGCCTGGATTTGAGGCTCCAAGAATTTTAACATACTCTAGCCAAAACCGCTCTGCAGCTTGTCGTATTCCTTACGGTGCAGGTGAAAAATCTACAAGAATCGAAACAAGATTCCCAGACAGCTCATCTTGCCCATATTTAGCATTTACTGCATTAATGATGGCAGGTCTTGACGGTATCGAAAAAGGCGGTTACGATTTAGTAGGACCGGTTAACGAAGATTTATTTGAATTGACAAGAGACGAATTAAAAGAGAGAAAAATTCCTGAACTTCCAAACACTCTAAGAGACGCTTTAGAAGGTTTAGAAAAAGACCATGAATTCTTAGCATCTGTTATGGATGAAGAGTTTATTAAAACTTACATCGATTACGAATTTGAAAGACACGTTGTTCCAGTTGAGGGAAGACCGACTCCATATGAGTATATTTCTACTTACTCTTGCTAATTCAAAGCCCTTTTGGGCTTGAATGCTAAATTAATAGACTTATTACGATATAATCTTACAATCTTTTTTTAAGGTATATTATGGCTCATTTTGATAATGCTTTAATATGTAAAAACGGTCACATTATTAATACAGTTGCCCGGCTTTCACCCGAAAAAAATTTAAAATTTTGCACAATATGCGGAGAGAAAGTTTTAGATAAATGTGAAACGTGCGGTGAAAATATCTTAGGTTCACATATAGATGACAATGGCAATTACTTTCCAAGAAAATATGTTAGACCAAACTGTTGCCATAATTGCGGTGATACTCATATTTGGACTATAAGAAATATAGAAGCTGTTTTAGATTTATTAAAAAAAGCAGGCGTTTCCAATCCTGTTGCAATAAACAAAGCAGAATCAAACTTAGTAGAACTTGTAAGAGAAACACCGCAAATGCATTTGGCTGCCATGGAATTGAGCAACACCATAAATAGTTTAGATTTTAGCATAAAAGACAAAATTAAAAAAATATTAAAAATTCTTTTAAATCCATCCGTTCTAAAATATTTTAAATTATAATGAGGACCACTGCATAATTTTAAAAACCTTTTCAATACCTTTAAGATAAAGTTACAATTTGTAACTTATTACTTAAGGTATAAATAATTCTACTTTGTGCTGTTTTCATCCTTTTTGCTTTTATTAGCATCAATAATTTTAGTATTATTTCTCTCATTACTCTTTTTTTTGCTATTGAGTAAAATTTTAATTACCCCTTCTACATCTGCTTCGCTAATATACCCAAGTTTAATAAATTTAATTTCACCTGTTTTATCAAAAATTAAAAGAAATGGAATCGCACTCCTCCAGCCTGCTCTAGCAGCTAAATAATTTACAAAATTATTATTTCCCACTTGTGTAAATACATTATAATTTATGCCTTTTTGTTTAGCAAAATCTAAAAGAATATCTCGAGGAGTCATTTGCACTTCTATTGCCAACATAGCAATTTTATCTTTATATTTTTTATTTAAATCAATATAATGAGGAATAGACATTCTGCAAGGAGGACAATGCGTTCCCCAAAATTCTATTAGCACCACTTTGCCTTTTAAATCACCTGAAAATTTCAATCCGTTATCAGCTCCTTGAATTGAAAAAGTTTTACCATCAATCGATTTTATGTTAAATTTAGGATGTTGCGCATTTTGAGCAAAAGCCAATGATGATAGCGCCACCAAAATAGAAAAGAAAATCTTTTTAAACATTACTATCCTTTAAATAATTTGGCAAATTATATCACAGTTAAATGAAGAGATTGTGTAATTTATTGTATAATTCCTTTAAAAAAAGAGATATTATGAAAAAAACAGTATTGATAAGTGCAATTTTTAGCACGATTTTATCGGCACAAGTTAGCGATAAAGAGATAGCAAATATGTTTATGCTGGGTTTCTACGGAACTTCATCCAATGATAAAAGCATTAAAAAAGATATATGCCAAAAAGGTTTGGGCGGGGTTATTGTATTTCAAAAAAGCCCTGTCAGCAAAGCTGCTGTTAAAAATTTTAGCAGCGCTTCATCTTTAATAAAGCTCACAAGCGATTTAAAAAGCTGCGGCGCAAAACCGCTTATTGCAGTGGATCAAGAAGGAGGATTTGTTCAAAGAATTAAATTAACCAGCAAATACCCTAAAGCCTCTCAAGTTGCAAAAATGGGCATAAACAGAGCTAAATCAATATATCTTCAAATGGGGCGAGAACTTAGAAATTTAGGAATAAATTTAAATTTAGCCCCAGTAGTAGATTTGGCTATAAACCCAAATAACATGGTTATTGTAAAATGGGGCCGAAGTTACGGTAAAAAAGCTTCCGATGTAGTAAACTATGCCCGCACTTTTATAAATGCAATGCACGCAAACGGGGTTTTAACTTCAATTAAACATTTTCCCGGTCACGGCTCTTCTTTTGGCGATACGCACAAAGGGTTTGTAGATGTTACAAATTTATGGAGCGAAACAGAATTACAGCCTTACTATGCGCTAAAAAATAATACCGATACCGTTATGGTTGCACACATTTTTAACAAAAGATTAGACGCTTCTTATCCCGCCTCTTTATCTCGCAAAACAATCAGCCAACTTTTAAGAAACAAAATAGGGTTCAAAGGCGTAGTAATCACAGACGATTTGCAAATGGGAGCAATTGCAAAACACTACTCTTTGGCAAACAGAATCGCTTTAGCTATAAATGCAGGAGACGACATTTTATTATTTGCAAACCAGGTAAACCCCAAAAACGTAATCAGTATAAAGCAGTTAATTCCAATAGTGCGCAACCTGCTGCAAAGGGGGGCTGTAAGAGAAGAGAGCATAAAAGCAGCAAACCGAAGAATAAATGCTCTAAAGGCAAAGCTTTGAAAATAGCTGCAATTGATGTGGGTCTTAAAAGAATCGGTGTAGCTTTTTGTTTTGATAAAAAGACGATTTTACCTCAAAATGCTATAATTAGAAAAGGAAGAAAGCAAGCCAGCCAAGATACAAGCGCTCTGTTAAAAGAGTGGCAAATAGAAAAACTTATCGTAGGCTTGCCAAAAGGCGGCAGCGCCGAAGAAGAGATGGAACGGCGAATAAAACATTTTGTCTCTCTTTTAGATATAGAAAATATAGAAATTGAGTATATAGATGAATCTTTCAGCTCTTTTGAAGCTAAAGAGCTTATAAAAGGTAAAATAAAACTAAAAAGAGACGGCAGAATCGATTCGCTGGCTGCTAAGATAATTTTAGAAAGATATTTAGAAAAAAAGGTTTAAAATGTTTAAAAGCAAAGATTTTAACCTGCTTGCAGGTTTAAGCATAGGTATTATTTTAATACTTTTTGCAGGAGTTTACACAAGCCCGACTTACTCGCAAAAAACAGCTATTCTTAACTCTATTATCTATTTTTTAGCTACCGTTTTTATTGCTTCGGTAACACTGATAATTTTATGGCACGGCTTTAAAGAGTTCAGCGTAATGCTTGCAATTATTTTGGCTATGATAATTTCCCTGCTCGGAATAAAAGCCGGTTTGATAGCAGTTTTTGCAACTTATATAATTTGGGGATTTGTATTCTCAATAGAGCTGCTGCTAGCCCACAACGGTGTAGAAGGTGCTATAAAATGGTTTAAAAAACATTATAAGGTAAAAAGCTTTCAAATAGAATTTAAAATATTTTACCCAATGCTTATGGTTATGCACATACTGTTAGAAATAATCCCGGGCATAATTTACAGAGAAGCCATCTTAGATTTTAAACCCAAAGAGCTGTATAAAGCGATGCTTGGAGAGCTGGAAAAGAGTTGATTGTAAATGGCAAATGGTTTATAGTATTGCCCGCTCCTTTCCAAATTTTAAATAATCAGCAAACCCGGGCTTTAAAAATCATAAGATAACCCCGTAGTAATTGCCGAAGATTTTAACACCGCCGGATTGTTATTATATTTTCCGTGGCTGTCTTTGCCCAAATATGTGTAATCGGCAAAAACTTTAAAATTATCTTTTAATTTATAATCAGCGCCTATTCCCAGCTGCATAGAGGTTTTAGATGCTTTTAATTTATTATCGAAAACATCCCTTGCTTTTACTTTGCCCACACCTATTAAAGAGTAAACATCAACACCTTTATACACTTCGTAATGGGGTTTTAAAAAGAGACTTAAGCTTTTATAATCTACTCCGTTATCATCACCGATAGAGAGCATCGCTCTGCTTTCGGCTGCTATATACTTATTAAAATTATATCCTGCAAGAATCGATATATCTATCATTCGGTTATTTCCTTTTTTAGAAGAAAATATAGACGGAGAGGTATCAGCGGACAAAGAAGACAAAGCCAATCCCATACCTCCGTAAACCCCGCTTTTTAGGGCATCTGGGGTTATTAATCTTGGCATATATAAGCTTCTGTCCTTATTTCCTACACTTTTATTTACATCAGCAGCAGTATCCATAGCAGGCTCTGTAGGCTCAATAACTCCGCCTGCATAAACTAAATTAAATAGTCCGGCAAGTAAAATAGATAAAGATAATTTTTTCATTATTTCCCTCCAAAAAAAATGCACAATATTTAATATTATAACATATAAAAATTATTTTTATCTTAATTAATATGAAGAATTGGAAGAATTTATCTATCTAACCATTTTTTGGAAATTTTACGTAAGCCTTCTACATTATCGGAAGCATATATTGTAATATTGCATTTTTCACAACTTTGATTAAAACCGTGATATTTTAAATAATCAACAATAGCTTCGCCCGAATGTATTAAAATGGGTTTATTATTAAAATACCTGCTTATTGCTTCAGAAATCAGAGGGAAATGGGTGCATCCTAAAATTATTGCATCGGGGGTTTTAATATCTTTAAAATAATAGCTCAACATTTCATTTAAAACTGAACCCTCAAATATCCCCTCTTCTACTATTGGAACAAGCATTCCCGTTTGAATAGAGGTAACGTTTTTATATCCAAGCTCTTTTAAACTGTTTTGGTATTGTTTTGAATTTATTGTTGCTCTTGTGCCTATGATTAAAATATTTGCATCTTTTTTTTCAACTGCTCGACTCAGCGCCCAAATTCCCGGTTCTATCACACCGTAAATCGGGTATTTCGCTTTTTGGCGCATATCGTTTAATGCATATGCGCTTACGGTATTGCAAGCGGTTATTAAAACATCTATATCGAAATTATTAAAAAACTCTATCGCTTCTAAACCGTAACGGATAATTGTATTGGAATCTTTAGTTCCGTATGGAACTCTTGCAGTATCGCCATAATATATTATTTCGTCAAAAAAAGGGGTTTGCAAAAGAGACTTGGCAACAGTCAGCCCCCCTGCCCCCGAGTCAAAAACACCTACACGCACAAGATTTTCCTATGCGCCTTCGTTCATTATAGACAAAAACTCTTCGTTGCTTTTTGTATTTAGCATTTTTTTGTATAAGAAGCGTAAGCCTTCTACCTCTTCCATACCCTGCATAGCGTTTCTTATAGCCCAAACTTTTTGCATTGTAGTAGCATCCAAAAGCAAATCTTCTTTTCTTGTTCCCGATTTTGTAACATCTATTGCAGGATAAATTCTGCGCTCCGAAATGTGGCGGCTTAAAACAATTTCGGAGTTTCCGGTTCCCTTAAACTCTTCAAAAATCACTTCATCCATTTTAGAACCCGTATCTATAAGCGCAGTTGCAACAATCGTTAAACTGCCGCCAAATTCAATATTTCTTGCTGCACCGAAAAATCTTTTCGGTTTATGCAGCGCATTTGCATCAACCCCGCCCGATAAAACCTTGCCCGAACTTGGGGTAACTGTATTGTATGCCCTTGCAAGCCTTGTAATAGAGTCTAGCAAAATTACTACATCTTGCCCGTGCTCTACCCGTCTTTTTGCCCTCTCTATTACCATTTCGGCGGTGCGCACATGGTTTTGTGCAGGCATATCAAAAGTTGAACTGTAAACTTCGCCTTTTACCGAGCGCTGCATATCCGTAACCTCTTCGGGGCGTTCATCTACAAGCAAAACCATCAAAACAACATCGGGATTATTATTTGTAATACCATGCGCTATTTCTTTTAAAAGCTCGGTTTTACCTGTTCTAGGCGGCGCAACTATCAACGAGCGCTGACCCTTTCCAATCGGTGCAAAAAGATCAATTACACGCCCTGTAAGTTTAACGGGATTATATTCTAATTTTAACTGCTCTTGTGGATAAAGCGGAGTCAAATTATCAAACAGAGGTCTCTGTTTTGCCTGTTCTATAGGCATATAATTAATTGCTTCTATTTTTAAAAGAGCATAATATCTCTCTTGGTCTTTTGGCTGCCTTACCTGACCGGTAATAACATCTCCGTTACGAAGAGCAAATCTTTTAATTTGGGTAGAGCTTACATAAGTATCGTTGCTAGAGTTTGCAAAATTTCCGTCTATCGAGCGTAAAAAGCCGTAGCCGTCGGGCATAATTTCTAAAATGCCTGTATATAAAATATACCCGCCTTGGCTTACCTGGGCTTTTAAAATTTCAAAAATCAAATCTTTTCTCTGGTGTTCGTTTGGATTATCTACATGCAGCTCTTCTGCAATCTTAACCAGCTTTTCAAGCGGCTCATTTTGCAAATCTTCTAATTTATACCCCTCTACAGGAATGTGCGTTCTTTGATGCTGTTTTCGATAATTACCGTTAGAACCGTTTCTGTTCTGTTTTGAATCGTTCATATATCCTCTTAAAATTAATGAAGTGTTATGTAGTAATAAATATCCGTAAGATACTTATTGTAGCTGAATAATTATATTCTTTTTACTCTTAAAGAAATGTTAGAAACTAATAGTTTTCTAACATTTCTAAAACTTTTTTTGCATTTTTCAAAGCAACCGTGCGCTTTTGTTTCTCTAACACCCCCTCTTTTTTAAGCTCTTTAATGTGCCTGTCTATTATATGGCGCACTGTGCCAATAAGGGTTGCAATTTCGGTATGGGAAAGTTTATCTAATAAATCAACTCCCTTTGCATTAATTGTTTCAACATTTTTAAGCAAAAGTTTTAACAATCTGTGTTTTGTATCCAAAAGCGATAGATCAAGCGCAAGCTCTTCTATTTTTCTCATTTGCACAGCAACATATTTATATATCAACTGCTCAAAAGAAGGAGAGGTTTTCATCCATTTGCGCACCATATCAATAGGAAAACGGATAGCCTTTCCTTTTTCTAAAACTTCAGAAGCTAGCGTATGTTCTTTATTATCCAAAAGGGTAATAACATCATACATATCCCCGCGGATTAAAAGGTAAAGCGTCTGCTCTCTGTTTGTTTCAAAATTTATATCATAAATTTTTACTTTGCCGCTTACTATAATAAAAAACCATTTTAAGCAATTTTCCGGCTCAAAAGGATTATCTTCTTTTGAAAATTCAATTATTTCACCGTATTTTTCAAACTCTTCCCTCAAATATGGGGCAAATGGCTCAAACGGTCCTAAATAAAGCTCTCTGCTCATAATCTCTCCTCCAATTATAAAACCTCTTCTATCTTTTCCAAAGGTCTTGCCACCACAGCTTTGTTATTATTTACAATTATCGGCCGTTCAATTAATTTTGGGTTGCTAATCATAGCTTCTAACAATTCATCTTCATTTGCATCCTTTAAACCAAGTTCTTTAAACAGTTTCTCTTTTTTTCTTACCAGTTCGCCAGGTTTCATATTAAGCTTTTTTAGAACCGCTTGAAGCTCTTCTTTGCTTGGAGGATTTTTTAAGTATTCTACGGTTTCAAACTCTATACCGTTATCTTTTAAGTAGTTAAATGCAGCCCTTGATTTGGAGCATCTGCTATTGTGCCAAATCTGTATCATAACCAAGACCTTTTTTTCCCGGCATTATATACAAATTTAAAACCAATAGCAAGATAAATAACACAAAATTATCCAATAAATTTAATTTTTTAGTAGATACTGTCGTAGTTTCGAGGTTTTATGCACTCAAATCTGGACATTGGAAATTTACTGTTTTTATATTGAATATTTACAAAAATAATATTTACTATATTGTCCAAATTGTCTTTATAAGCAATTTGTTCTATCTGATTTTTTGCATTTAAAACAATTGTATATAATTTGCCGTCAAATTCGGTAGTATATACATTTGCGTGATGCAATTTTGCATTGCTTAAAACTTTTGCCAAATTAAAACCTTTTTTTACACTGTAATAATTTACCTGTTCCAAATCGTGATCAATTACAATAACCTGCTTGCCTTGCGAGCAAACCTCTTTTTTAGTTGGGCTGGTGTAATTCCATTTGGTAGAAGAGGGAGAATTAAAAATTACACTTCCTTTATATTTAATAACCTTTCCCTTTGGATTTTTTACCTGCTGAATAAAATTTGCTTTAAAAGCAACAGGAATTTTAATCGCCCCTGCATTAAGGGAACCAATTGCAAACAACAGAGTAAAAATTGCTAAAAACAGTTTTTTCATAAAATAATCCTTTAAAAAATTTATCTAATTTTACTATTTTTTTGTGAAGAGATAGTAAAATTGTATAATTTTGCCTACATTATAGATATATTTCGCTAAAATTAGGCAAACTTATTTAAGGTTAAAGGTTAAGATATATGTTAAAAGGTTTAACTAAGATATTTGGCACAGCAAATGACAGAAAAGTAAAACAGTATGCCAAAAGAGCAAAAAAGATTAATGAATTAGAAGAGAAATACGAAAAACTGAGCGACGAAGAGTTAAAAGCAGCTTTTAACGAATTAAAAGAGAGTGTTTTAAAAGACGAAAAAAGTTTAGACGATGTTTTATACGACTCTTTTGCAATAACCAGGGAAGCGAGCAAAAGGGTGCTTGGTATGCGCCATTATGATGTGCAGTTAATAGGCGGTATGGTTTTGCACGAAGGAAATATTGCCGAAATGAAAACCGGCGAGGGGAAAACTCTGGTTGCAACTTTGCCTATTGTGCTAAATGCAATGCTTGGCAAAGGAGTGCATTTGGTTACTGTAAACGATTATCTGGCAAAAAGGGATGCAACCGAAATGGGCAGGCTGTATGAGTTTTTAGGTTACACCACAGGCTGCATTACAAATGACATTTACAGCGATTTTGAGCGCAAAAAGCAGTATGAAGCCGATATAACTTACGGAACCAATAATGAATTCGGTTTTGATTATTTGCGTGACAATATGAAAACTTCTCAAGAAGAAAAAGTGCAAAGAGAGCACTATTATGCAATTGTGGATGAAGTTGATTCTATTTTAATTGATGAAGCAAGAACCCCGCTTATTATTTCAGGTCCGACAAACAGAGACCAAAGCCATTACGCCAAAGCGAACGAAGTAGCCCTTCAGTTAGAAAAAGGCGAAGAGTTGCCTGCAAAACCGGGCGAAGAGAAAAAAACAACAGGCGATTTTATAGTAGATGAAAAAAATAAACAGATAACCTTAACCGAGCAAGGTTTGCAAAAAGCCGAAGATTTATTCGGAGTAGGCAATTTATATAATTTAGAAAATGCTATTTTGGCTCACCATTTAGACCAAGCGCTTAAAGCAAATTACCTGTTTGAAAAAGATGTTGATTATGTCGTAAAAGACGGAGAAATTATTATTGTAGATGAATTTACAGGGCGCTTAAGCGAAGGCAGAAGATACAGCGAAGGTCTGCATCAGGCGCTTGAAGCCAAAGAGGGCGTAGAAATTAAAGAAGAGTCTCAAACTTTAGCAGAAGTTACTTACCAAAATTACTTTAGGCTTTACGATAAATTAGCCGGTATGACAGGAACAGCGCAGACAGAGGCCACGGAGTTTTCCGAAATTTACGGCTTGGATGTTATCTCTATTCCAACAAATAAACCGGTTGCAAGAATCGATAAAAACGATTTGATTTTCAATACCGAAGAGGAAAAGTTAGATGCTGTAGTCGCCAGGGTTAAAGAGCTTCACGAAAAAGGTCAGCCTATTCTTATAGGAACCGCTTCTATTGAAAAGAGTGAGCTAATTCACGAAAGACTGAAAAAAGAGAAAATTCCGCACAATGTATTAAATGCTAAAAACCACGCACAAGAAGCCGAAATTATTAAAAATGCAGGACAAAAAGGCGCAGTTACAGTTGCAACAAATATGGCAGGACGCGGGGTTGATATTAAAATCGACGATGAGGTTAAAGAACTTGGAGGTTTAGCGATTATAGGAACCGAGCGCCACGAATCACGCCGCATCGACAACCAGCTAAGAGGGCGTTCAGGGCGCCAGGGCGACCCGGGCGAGAGCCAATTTTTCTTAAGCTTAGACGACAACTTGCTAAGAATTTTCGGCGGAGAGAAAATTAGAAAAATTATGGGGCGCCTTGGTGTTAAAAAAGGTGAATATATTGATTCTAAAATTGTAACCAAAAGTGTTGAAAGTGCGCAAAAAAAGGTAGAAAATCTTCACTACGAATCAAGAAAACATCTGCTTGAATATGATGATGTAGCCAATTTCCAAAGAAAAGCTATTTATAACTTTAGAGACCAATTAATTGACCCAGAATATGATATTGCAGCAAAAATTAAAGAAAACCGCTCTGAAGTTATAGACTTTTTACTGCAAGATTGCGAAATTATCGACGGTCTGCCTAGCGAAGATTACGATTTAGACTGCTTAATTAAATCTGTTGCAGAAGTCAGCGGAGTTGAATTTTCTAAAGATATGTTTGAAAACAAAGAACCTGAAGAGATTAAAGAAGTTATTTTAGCCGCATTAGAAGAGCTTTACGAATATAAAATGCAGCCGTTTGACGCAGAGCAGAGAAAAGAGGTAGAAAAACTGATTTACCTGCAAACATTAGATAATTTATGGCGTGAGCACCTTTATGAAATGGATACTTTAAAAACCGGTATCGGGCTTAGAGGCTATAACCAAAAAGACCCTCTGACAGAATACAAGCAAGAGAGTTACAGACTATTTGAAGAGTTAATTAAAAAAATCAAAATCGAATCTGTTAAATTTGTTCATAGAGTTGAATTTAATTTTCAAGACGAGCAGCAAGAGCAAGAGGTTCAAGCTCAAGAAATACAAAAAGAAACACCCAAAAACGAAACAAAAGAAGAAAAAAAACCTATTACAGGAGGTAAAAAGCCCAAAAGAAACGACCCCTGTCCATGCGGCAGCGGTGAAAAATATAAAAACTGCTGCGGAAAAAGCGGACCTAAAAAAGGATTGCTTGCTTAATGGCTAAAATTAAAATTTATAATGAAAAATTTGTAAATAAATTTATTAAACACTACCTTAAATACGACAAAGACAATCCGTTTATCTTTGTCTCTGCAATGCTGGCATTTTTGGGCATAGCGCTTGGAGTTATGGTGCTTATGATTTCTATGGGTGTTATGAACGGAACTCAAGATGAATTTAAAAAGCGGCTTTTTGTTATGAATTATCCGCTTACTGTTATCTCTTATGATACAAACGGAGTAAGCAGCAATACATTAAAAAACATAAAGACAAATTTTCCAAATTTAAAAATAAGCCCATACTACACAACCCAAGTTATAGCTAAAAATGCAGACGGAGTGCAAGGGGATATTCTTTACGGAGTAGATTTTAATAAGGAAGCACAGATAAATTCTGTTTTTGCAAAAGCTTACAAAGACTACAACGGCACAAAATACGGTAAATACAGTGCAATAATCGGCAAAGGTTTATCTGCCAGTTTAGGGCTTAAAGTCGGTAATAAAGTAACTTTATTCTTTTCCGAACAGCAAGCTGTAGGTTTTGGAACAATGCCTTTGCAAAAGCGATTAAAAGTAATAAGCACATTTAGCTCGGGGCTGGCTGCTTACGATAAAGGGATTATCTACACAACCCATCAGGCATTTGAAAAAATCCTGAAAAAAAGAAAAGGCTTTTACGACGGAGCGCACATTTATACCAAAGAACCAATGAAAATAATAAATAAAATCAAGGCTATCTTACCTAAAAATGTAGGTATAGAAGGATGGTGGGAGCAAAACGGAAACTTTTTTAAAGCAATGCAGTTAGAAAAAAAAGCTCTATTTTTAGTTCTTTTGTTAATAATTTTAGTCGCCTCTTTAAATATTATCTCTTCGCTTTTAATGACCGTAATGAGCAGAAGAAGCGAAATAGCATTAATGAGAACGTTGGGTGCCACAAGAAAAGAAATTAAAAATATTTTCTTTAAATTAGGTTTAACCATAGGAATTTTAGGTATGCTTGCAGGAACTATGCTGGGAGTATTTGGGATTTGGCTGCTGACGACATTTAACATTGTATCTTTGCCTGCCGATGTTTACGGAACTTCCAAGCTCCCTATTGATTTGCCTTTAAGCGATTTTGCTATGATTATTGCGGGAACTTTTATAATTATAGTTATATCATCAATCTACCCGGCTGTAAGAGCTTCAAATACAGATGCTCTAAAAGTTTTGAGGAATGAATAACAGTTTAAATACGAGTGTAAAAGCACTCTATTTTACATAAAATTCAGGTATGCATAATGGCTAAACAAATATCTATTTTTATAATATCTTTTATTTCCGTATTAATAGTCATATTACTATACTTTAATGCACCAATTACTGCAAAACATAATCTTAAACTTCCATCTTCTAATGCAAGCGAAATTATAAGTTATTTAAAAAATAAAGGATACAATGTCACTTTTTTAGACACTCTGTTTTTAAAATTAATTCCACGCACTCCGATAAAAGGATGGATATATTTAAAAAAAACCAAACTTCCAAGATACCAATTCCTTCTTGCTTTAACACGCAGAATAAATCACTATACGCCAATTACAATAATTCCTGGAGAGACTACTTATTTTGTTTTAAATAATATAAGTAAAAAATTGGATTTAAACAGAACTGCTTTAAAAAATGAATTTGACAAACAAGCAATTTACAAAGAAGGTGATTTTTTAGCAGATACATATAATATTCCAACATATTTTAAAGAGAAAGATATTATTAAACTATTAATTACAAACAGTTTTAAAAGGTATAAAAAAATCTCTATGCAATATTTTGGAAGTTTTTCAAAAGAAGATTTTAAAAAGATTTTAATTATAGCTTCGATAATAGAAAAAGAGGCAGGAAATGCAAAAGAGATGCCTATAATATCTTCTATTATTTTTAACAGATTAAATAAAAATATGCGACTGCAAATGGACGGCACACTAAATTACGGAAAATACTCTCACACCAAAATAACGCCGGCAAGAATTAAAAATGACAAAAGTTCTTACAATACTTACAAATATAAGGGCTTGCCCAAAGAACCTGTATGCAATGTCTCTGCCAATGCAATTAAAGCTGCTATTAAACCCGCAAAAACCGAATATTTATACTTTATGAAAAGCGGTCCGCACTCCCATAAATTTTCTAAAAATTATAAAGAACATATTAAAAATATTAAAGAAAGAAAAAGGGAATTGAGGAGGGAGAATTAAGGTTTGAGGGTTGAGAATTTATCCTCCTTCCAATCACCAATCACTAATCACTAATCACCAATCACTAATCACCAATCACTAATCACCAATCACTATTCACTAATCATTATTCACTATTCACCAATCTCACAAAATCTCTCTAAAATCTTTTAAACTAAACAGCAGCAGATTATCTGACTGCTGTTTTTCCAACTCATGGCTAAAACCGCTTTTGGAAAACAGTGCTATATAATCGGCTTTAAGAGATGATTGTATAATTTTACTCTCTAACTTTGTAAGTTCCGCCTTTGTAATGGGACGGTTTGTATATTTACACTCCCCTACTACACTTGCATTTTTACTGTTGCAATAAATATCAAATTCGCTAAACCTGTCCCAGTAAGAGCCGCAAATTTTTAACTCTTGGTTTTTTCGTCTAAATTTTAGCTCTAGCAGCTCAATGCTTAATTGCTCAAAAAGCAAAGAAGAGAGCTTAAAACTGTAATTTTTATAATCTTCTAAAACTTTTTCTTTATTTATATTCCCGTAAGCATCTCTGTTTGGCTCTGCAAAATTAAACCAAAAGCGGTAAAACGGTTTTGTAAAGTAGAGTTTTGGCTGTATTTCATAAGCTCTTAACTCTTTTTTAATCATTTGCTTAGGATACAGGGCAATCGGCTCTTCACGGGATTTTTGAATTGTTATAATATTACTGCTTATTAACTCTTGAACTATTTCTAAACCAAAATTTTCACCTACTTTAATTTTATTAAATATAGAATTCATTTTGCCATCACCCCAAGATAGACGTATTAAAAACTTTCTAAAAGGCTCATCTAATGTAAAAAAAGGCAAAACAGATTCTATATCCAACTTATCAAGTAACTCAATAATAGAATTTTCAATAGAGTTATACAAATCCAAATCTATAACAGCTTCTACACCTGCAAATACGCAAGCGTAATCTATTAAATCATCAAGCAAAATATAGGGGTATTTTTTGTGGAATTGTTGAATTGTTTTTTTTATTTTTTAAACCTTAAATAAAGCCGCCAAGAGGCAGCTTAAATTTAATTATTTTAAAGAGCTTACGTAAGCAGCAATATTAGCCATATCAGCATCACTTAAACCAGCTGCTTGACCTTTCATTGTAGCACCCATGCCGTGTACATTTCTTGTTCCTGCTTTATAACCTTTTAGAGCATCTACAATTTTAGCTGCTGGCCAACCTTTAATAACTTCAGATTTTCCAAGAGCTTTTTTATCAGCATTTTGACCATGGCATCCTGCACATGCTGCAAATTTTGCTTTACCTGCCGCTGCATCACCTTTTGCTGCTGCCGGAGCTGCTGTTGCATTAGCATCTGCTTTAGTAGCATTAGCTTCCGCTTTTGTTGCATTAGCATCTGCTTTTG
>JALWKP010000047.1 GCA_027081355.1 Campylobacteraceae bacterium | reverse complement strand
TGGTTGGTGGTTGGTGGTTTTTGCTTGCGGGCAGATACATAACCCCCTGCATCCTCAATCCTTACCCCTACTTTTTCTCGACTCTTTTTTTAATCTCTTGTGAGAGCTGATACACTGCCATTGCGTAGTAATCTGAATTGTTGTAATGTTTTAATACATCAAAATTTTTAAATGTCAGCCACACTTCATCAAATTCGGCACGCTTTAGTTTTAACAGTTTGAAATATGCCGCTTTGAATTTTTTTCTTGGTTTTATGCCCCATTTTTTTAAAGTTGCGCGGCTTATTTTATATCGGGTGTGAGTTTTTACTCTTTTAAAGTGTCTGCCGTAAAATTTACCGCGGATTGCTGTTTCTTTTTTAAATTGCCACCCTTTTTTGTGCAAAAAATTTGCCACTGTCGCAATTGCATCCGGTTTTGAAAACGGCTCAATTCTTTTATTTCCGTCAAAACTTACTCCGTATTTTATGTAAGAGTGCGGCATCAATTGCCCAAGCCCCAAAGCGCCGTCTTTTGAACCTTTTAAAAATAGAGCATTGAGTTTTTGGCGGTAGCTTAAAAGCAGCAGGTTTTCCAATTCGTATTTAAACAGCCTTGCGCGCCTTTTATCTTTAAAAGAGCGGTATGCCAGCATATTAAATGTTTCCCAATTACCGATATATTCGCCGTAATATGTTTCTATTCCGATAATTGCGGCTATTGTGTATCTATCGACTTTTAACCTTTTTTCTATGCGCCCAAAAAGCGTTTTGTAGCGTTTGACAAATTTAACCCCCAAACGAACCCTGTCTTCATTTAAATAATTGTGCTCATATTTGCTAAAGCCCACCCTTCTTAGCCACCATTTTCTGCCTCTTGCAATCCCTTTTACAACTCTTCTATGGCGCCTTTTAGTTTTGTATCTTTTGGGTTTAGAGGCGCGGGAGAAAACATTTATTAAATAGCTCCGTTTAAAGTTATGTTTGCGAATCATATAATTTATAAACCGCTTTACCTCTTTATTTTTTGCATACATTCCCGTAACTTGCTCTTTTGCAGATAACGAAAGTATTAAAGCGGCAATTATTAAAAATTTGTTTATCATTATCATCCTTTTTATTTTAAAAATGTGATTATCTCATAATAAACTTAGAAAGGGGTTTTGCGTTATTAAACTTTTAAGACACCTCCAATGTCACAAAATGCATAAAGCTTAAAGCTGCTATTTTAGAGAAGAGAGATTAGAGAAATTTGTTTTTTGTAATCTATATTCTGTAATACGATGACAATGCAGAGCACCTCTAATATTTTAAGCAATAGAGTTTTTAAACTCTTAATGCTTCCAAATAATCACTGTAATCTGCATCTTTTAATGCAAAAAGCTCATTTTCTACTTCTACAAATCTAAAATCGCCGTTTTTTTGCATTGCAATAGCGGCTTTTTTAAACTTTTTTCTTTCGGATTTATCTAAGCCCAATTTTTTTGCCAACTCTTTTATCTCTATAAAATTATTCTCTTCAATTGGGCTTTTATGCTCAATTCTTACTGGTTCTTTTACTTTTAAATGCTCTATTTGCGTTCTGTAAAGCTGCTGCATTTCTCCAAAAGCCTCTTTTAACAAATCAACTTCGCTTTTTAGCGTGCCCACTATTAATTTATTTGTCTCTTTTAAGTCGTCTATTGTCTCTTTAAGCACTTTAATAGTTTCATCTTTTGCGGCTATCAAATCTTTGGAAACTGTCTGGTCTGTCTGTAATACCGCTTTGTTTCTTGGCTGGATTTCTACCGAATTATCAAGTTCTATAAAAATCTGCCCATCAACTTTTTTGGATTTTAAAGCACCCTTTTTAATCTTTGCATAAACCGCTTGGCGCGATATTCCGCTTTGCTTTGCATACTCTGAAGGTTTTATCAATTTACCCATATTCAACCCCTTTATCTTACTACCCCTTTGACAATCGGAACAAATTCACACTGCTCAATATTTTCCTCTGTAATTACACCGTTTTGTTTATAATATCTTGTAATCATTTGCAAACCGCTATTATTTACAGGCGCCACCAAAATTCCTCCTTCTGCCAATTGCTCAAAAATAACATCCGGAATCTCTTTTGGCGAAGCAGAAAACAAAATTCTGTCAAATGGTGCAAATGCTTCCCATCCTTTTGTCCCGTCGTCGAAGCGGGTAAGAATATTTTTAATATTCAGCTTTCTAAAACGCGCCCTGGCTTCTTGAAGCAAATTATCAATTCTCTCAATTGTAAAAACTCTTTTAAAAAGCTTAGAGAGCACAGCAGCTTGATATCCGCTTCCACAGCCTATTTCCAATACTCTCTCACACCCTTTAGGCTCAAGATACTGTGTCATTTTTGCAACTGTCAGAGGCGAACTAATCCACTGCTCGTTATCCATAGGCAAGGCATCAAGGCTATATGAAAAGTGTTTAAAAATCTGCGGCACAAAAAGCTCTCTATCAACACTTAAAAGCGCTCTTCTAACTTCGTTATCCAAAGGAAACTTGCTATCTATGCTCTTAACCATATTTTCAAGTTTCAACATTTTTTCTCGAATAGCCAACTCTTCCATAAACTTCTGTTTCATATCAGCCCCGCTTTAGTATAAGCTAAATTCTGCAAATTTCAGCAAACTGAGTGTTGCATAATTTAGATAAAATTGTTTCTTTCTCTAAGTTTATATTATATAATATTTAATTAAACAAAGGTTAAATTTAATATTAATTAGTAAAAAATTGTCACTTTGTTTACAATTTATGCATTTTATACCATTTTTAGGTGTTACTCTGCTTTACAGCAATTTACATTATGTCTGGTAAAATAGCAGTTTTTATGTTGTAGAAATCTATTTTAGTAAAGCTTTAAATATCTGCGCATAAATTTTATCTGTTTAAAATCTATTTCGCCTTTTATGCATTCTGCCGCGTCATCAATTGTTACGCCGCCCATTGGGGCGTATATTGCGCTAGAGCTTGCCATATCAGCTTTAGATGAGTTTGCAATTAAAGTATAACACTGATTCACAACAGCCAAAGCATTGCCTAAAATTTCCAAATGGCGTTTTCTTGGCAATCCCCACTGGCTTGGAATTAAAATAACATCAGCCCCTTCCAGCTTTTGCCAAAGCTCTTTATAGCGCAGTTCAAAACAGATAAGCAGCCCGAATTTAATACCGTTTATTTCAAATATCTTAATATCTTCACCGCTGCCTGCTTTTAAATATTTATCTTCATTCCCCAATTTAAAAAGTTTATGCTTATTTTGAGTATGAACAACCGTTCGCTGATTTATAACAACAGCTTGATTTACATATTTACCGTCAATTTTTCTTAATAGTGTAAGGGTTAAAATTTGTCTGTCAATTAAGTTAAGCAATTCATTTAAAGCGATTTCACTAAATTTGCAAGCCTCTTCCAAATTTTCATAATCATAATCGGTTAAACAGACTTCGGGGGCTAATATAATTGCATCTTTTGGCAAAACTGATATGTAATATTTTATTTTATCCAAATTTTTCCGATAATTTGGATTGTTGTCTAATTGTAAAACATATGCCTCTTTTTTCATTGCTAATCACTTTTGGCTGTAAAAAATTCTATATTGCCGCTTATTTTACTGCAAATTTTACCTTCGGTTTTTAACTGTTTAAAATTATTTAAAGAGTTACTGTCAAAAAGCGAGTTTATGTCATCTTTTGTCAGCGGACGGCGTTTTAAAGTTTCTAAAATCTGTTCTTTAGAATAAGAAAACTTAGCACTCTCTTTTGTATTTTTTGCGGCAATTGATACATTTAAAGAAGCATCAAACAGCAGGCTTATTTTGTAAAGCTCGCTGTAACTTAAAGGTTTTACATCAAAAGCCGGAGGGCGGTCTATTGTGCCAATATCTACTCTTGCAGGCTTTAACTCTTTTAAAAAGCTGTTTAAGTGTTCAATCTCTTTTTTGCTGTCGTTAATTCCTTTGACAAAAAGAATCTCTATTATCAAATCTCCTCTGTATCGATTTTTAAATGCAATCATTCCTTTTTTTATCTGATTTAAATCGACACTTTTGTCTGCTCTGTCTAGTTTTTTAAAACACTCATTTGAAGCGCAGTCTAAAGAGAGTTTTACGCTGTCAAGCTTTGCAAGCGCTTCTTGAATTTTGGGCTTGGCAATTGTGCTGCCATTGCTTAAAATTAAAGTTTTAACACTCCCTTTGATTTGATTAATTTTATCTATTAATTCGTTTAAATGGGGGTAAAGAGTAGGTTCTCCATTTGCAGTTAAAGTAAGCACATCTATATCTTTATGTTCATTTAAAGCCGGCTCTATTTGCGAAACAATCTCTTTTACCTCTATAATTTCGGTTTGATTATTTACAACTTTTGCCGATTTTAATTCGCAGTATAAACAGTCAAAATTGCACTGCTTTTTGCCGGGGCTTAAATCGACTCCCAACGATTTGCCAAAACGGCGGGAATTTACAGGACCAAAAATTATATTCACTCTAAACCTTCCAGAGCTTTTTTATGCAATCCATAAAGCTCATATCTAAGCTCTTTAGCAATTTGCGAATGTTTTGGATTTGTTAATTTAAAAGTTTCTTCTAAAACGCGGGATGATTCTAACGCCCTTGAAAAGTTTGCATCGATTATATCTTTTAGCGAATTGCGCTTAAGCTCGCTATTTGTAGAATCTTTTGCTACATCGCCTTCTATATCGCGGTATTTAAGGCGGCTTGTATCAAAAAGCGGAGTAAGTTTATGCCGAAGGTTTTTAAAGCGGTAACTTAACTCTTTATTGTCAAAAATGTAGCGCTGAACATCTTCTAAAAGGCGCAGCGCCTCCCGAAGACGGTTAAGATTTGCATCTATTAAGCGCTCTATTTTTTCATTAATCATTATCGGCTAAACCTAAAAATTCCAAAATAACTGTAAACATATTCAAAAAGTCTAAATAAAGCTCCAATGCTGCATCTACCGGAGAATCGTAAGCGCCGTTTGCAATATTTTGAGTATCATAAATTGTAAATATCCCAAAAAGCAAAAGCACGGCGGCATTAATAATTACCGCTAATATACCGTTGCCTAAAAAGATATTTATTAAAGAAGCGACAAGCACAACAATCAGCGTAATAAAAAGCGGCTTGCCCCAGCTGCTGAAATCTTTTTTAGTATTAATTGCAAAAAGGCTCAAAGCGCCAAAAAGAACAGCAGTTGAAAGAAATGCATTTCCAATTATGCCAGCTTTGCCTGCCCCTATAAACATTGCAAACAGCGGCACAAGCGAAACTCCAGTTAAAAAAGTAAACAAAAAAAGCATAATAGTATTTAAACCCGGCTTGCCGCGCGACATACCTATGCCAAAAAACAGAACCAAAAGCTCAGCGCCAAAAATCAGCCATCTGAATTTTACAACTGTTGCAACAAACGGAAGAGTAAGATATGCTCCAAGCGCTGCTACTATCATACTTAATCCAAGCAATTGATAAGTTTTTTTCAAAAAATCTACTCTTTGGGCACTTAAAGATGTGCCGGTTTCTCTGACTGCTGTATAATCTCTGTCGTATAAAGCCATTATTTCTCCTAGTTAAGGGGTCTTTTTAAAATTTTAGCTAATTCTACCAAAAATTACTGAACTTTTTTGCTACTTATGTTACAATTTGGAAAAAAGAGGTCGATATGAGTCAAAAAAAGATTGAAAAAGCGGTTTTTAAAATTTTAAAATATCTGGGCGAAGACCCTACGCGCGAGGGGTTGTTAAAAACTCCGCAAAGAGTTGCAAAAAGTTTTGAGTTTTTAACAAAAGGCTATAAACAAGACCCAAAAGAGATACTTCAAAGCGCGCTTTTTAGCACAACCAATGACGAGATGGTGCTGGTTCGCGACATAGAATTTTACTCTCTTTGCGAACACCATCTGCTGCCAATAATCGGGCGCGCTCATGTTGCTTATATTCCAAATGGCAAAGTGGTGGGACTTAGCAAAATTCCAAGAGTTGTAGAAGTGTTTGCCAGAAGGCTACAAATTCAAGAACAGCTTACAGAGCAAATTGCAGATGCGATAAATGAAACCATAAATCCAAAAGGGGTTGCGGTAGTTTTACAGGCACGCCATATGTGTATGGAGATGCGCGGAGTTGAAAAGATAA
>JALWKP010000046.1 GCA_027081355.1 Campylobacteraceae bacterium | reverse complement strand
CATATCCCATCCTGTGTAAAAAAATTGCCGCTGCTGCGCTAACATTTAAAGAGTCAAAATCTCTTGACATCTCTATTTTATAAACCTCGTCAAGCTTCGCTTTTGCGCGCTTTGAGATACCTCTGTCCTCACTTCCTAAAATCAAAACCCTCTTTTTGCCAAATTCTGCTTTCTGAAGAGGCTTGCCGTCTAAATCGGCTCCGTAAAGCTCAAAACCGGCTTGTTTTAATTCGTTTAACAAATCTAAAATATTGCCGTGAATTATCGGAACCATATCAAGCGCCGCTCCCGAGCTTGTGCGCACAATCGCAGGAATGTTTAACTGTTTTACCCCCGTTGCAACAACACTATCCACGCCCAAAGCGTAAGCGCTTCTAATAATAGCCCCGATATTTCCGACATCGGTTAAGCCGTCTAAAATTAAAACAAACTCCCCGTTTTTAATACTTTGCGCATTTTGCGGCACAGGTTCGTTCATCTCTATTAAAATACCCTGATGATTCCCGCTATGGCTCATTTTTTGAGCCCATCTGTTTTCGATTGTTTTAATTTTAGAGCCAAACTTTTTAAGCAACTCTTTTGGCAATATAGAGATTTTATTTAAATAAATTGTCTCTATTTTTGAACTATGTCTTTTTAGCGCATAAAAGCACGCCTGCTTTCCGTAAATTATCATAAGAAATTTTACCCTTTTTTCATTAGCAAGAGCTTATTTATTTAATCTTTCAACACTACAAACAATCTGTCTATAACCATTAATGCCTTTAAGTTAAAAAATTTATACCTATAAAATACAAAAACCTTAAAGCAAAAAGTAAACAGAATAAAGCATTCTATTCTCTGTTTAACCAAGAATGCTTTTCTATCTCACCACATAAATCCTAAATCACCAATTATCATACATTTCAACAACTTCAAATCCGTCTTTTGAGTGTCTGGGATATTTTTTATATGTATAATAATGTTTTTGGGTTCTCTTTCTTGAATATCTTTTTGTATTATGTTTTTTTGCATATCTTATTTTTTTAGGTTTAGGCACATATTTAAAATCCGCTGCATCTCCGTAAACTTTTACTTTAACTCCTACTTTTGCCCATTTCCACAATTTTAAGGCTGTCTCTTTAGAAACTCTTATACAGCCGTGTGAAGCCGGATAACCGGGCAAATATCCTTTGTGAATTGCTATGCCGCTGTTTGTCAATCTTAACATATAATGCATTTTTGCGCCGCCGTTTGGCGGTGGGTATTTATCGGATACATGAAATCTGTCTTTTTCTAATATCGAAAAATTGCCTCTTGGAGTTCTGTGACCTCTTTTGCCTGAAGATACAGAGCCGCTAAAAAGCACTTTGCCGTCTTCTATTGCATAAAGCTTTTGGGTGCTTAAATTTATTTTAATCAACTTTTTAGCACTTAAATTGAGTGTCATTAAAACCGATATTATTATAATTTTAATAAATTTCATTTATATATACCTATTTAAAATATTTGTAATAATTATAACAAATTTTTGCCAAATTTTACGCTTTGTATAGCTTTATTAAAAAAAGCTTAAAAAAAGTGAATAAAAATACACAATCTGCTTATTTTATGATATAATTTAAGAAATTTTTAATTTTATGGGGTCAAATATGAGGGTTTTGATTATAGAAGACGAAGTTACATTAAACCAGACTATAAGCGACGGTTTAAAAGAATTTGGATACCAAAGCGATATTGCCGAAAACATAAGCGATGCAAGATATATGATAGGCATTAGAAATTACGATTTAGTGCTGCTAGATTGGATGCTGCCCGATGGCAACGGCATAGATATTATTCCCGAAATAAAAGAAAAAAGCAGAAAAACTGCCGTTATAGTTCTCTCGGCGAGAGATGATAAAGAGAGTGAAATTGCAGCACTTAAAATCGGAGCTGACGATTACATAAAAAAGCCGTTCGATTTTGAAGTGCTTCTTATGAGAATAGAAGCAAAACTTCGATTTGGCGGCAGCAATATTATAGAAATTGGTGATTTAATTATTAACCCTGAAGAGGAAAAAATTATTTACCAAGGCGAAAGCGTAGAGTTAAAAGGCAAACCGTTTGAAGTTTTAACTCATCTTGCAATGCGCAATAACCAAATTGTATCAAAAGAGCAGCTTTTAGATGCAATCTGGGAAGAACCGGAACTTGTAACACCAAATGTTATAGAGGTTGCTATTAACCAGATTCGCCAAAAACTTGATAAACCTCTAAATATTACAACAGTCGAAACAGTCCGCCGCAGAGGATACCGCTTTTGCTTTACCGGCGAAGCATAAGAATCAATTTTTTATTAAAACTTGTTGTCGCTATGGCGACGCTTGTTTTAATTACTTCTTTTTCTTTTTATGTTTATATTAGGTATGCTTCTAATCAGCAGCTTGTAGAAACTCTTATAAAACAGGCATATTTTTTGCAAAAAGAGGGTGACCTGCCCAAAGCTATCAAAAAAAATAGGGAACTTTTAAAAAGCACTCTGGGGATTGATGCAAAAATAGAGTATGCACCTTATATTCACTATCAGCCCAATTTTTTCAGAACCGTTAAAAAAGGGAAAAAATACTATATTCAAGGTTTTTTTCCTTATGAATTTAAGAACCAGACATATCTGCTTTTAACCAAAGATATTACAAGCGAAATAAAAATAGAAGAAATGGTTTATAAAAGCGTTATTACTACCAATATTATTTCATTAATTGTAATTATTATTTATGCTTTTTTCTTATCTAAAATGCTTATTAGACCTTTAACCATTCTGGTTAATAAACTCTCTAAAATGAATGAAAGAAGCTTGCAAAAAATCAATTTAAATACTTTACCTGAAGAGTTTAAACCGCTAGGAAAATCTATAAACCAGCTAATTACCAAAATAGAAAATTTTATTTATTACAAAAAAGAACTTTTTATAGGCGCCGCCCATGAGTTAAAAACCCCGTTGGCGGTTATGAAAGCAAAATCTCAGGTTACTCTTATAAAAAAAGATAAAACAGTCAAAAGCCTGACTGGAGCAATAGAACAAAATATAAAATCTATTAATGATTTAAATGCAATTATCGAATCTATTTTAGCTTTTGGCAGGGCAGAAGGAGCACAATTTGAAGATGCAAAAAATATTAACATTATCAGCTTAATTAAGGAGATAATAGATGAATTTGAAATTATTGCTGTTAAAAAAGAGAAATATATAAGCAGAAAAATAAGAATAAAATCTTTAAATTTAAAAATACAGCCAATGCTTTTTAGGCATATTTTGCAAAATTTAATGCAAAATGCCGTCCGTTTTACCCCAAAAGAAGGGAATGTTTATGTTTCAGTTTTTATTTGCAATAATAATTTAATAGTCAGAGTTAAAGATAACGGTCCCGGTCTTCCAAAAGATTTTGACCTTTTTGCTCCGTTTAAACGAAGTAAAAATTCTAAAGGAACAGGGTTAGGACTTTTTTTGGCTAAAACTTCCGCAGATTCTATCGGGGCAAAACTGGAAATTAAATCTAAAAAAAGCTCTAAAGGCACCGTAGCTACTATCATCTTACCAATGTAACAAAGTTATAATTTTTTTGTTGAAATTAAATTGTATTAATATTTTTTAAAGCTAATTTAAGATTAAATAAGTTATAAAACAGTGTAGAATCTTAATAGGAAGGTATGTGCATGGCATTAAAGATTAACGATGAATGTATAGCCTGTGACGCTTGTAGAGAAGAGTGTCCGACAGGTTCGATTGAAGAAAATGACCCAATATATATAATTGACAGCGACAGATGCACCGAGTGTGTCGGCTTTTTTGATGAACCTCAATGTATTTCGGTTTGCCCGGTAGATTGTATTACAACAGACCCGGATAATATGGAGAGCATGGAAGAGTTAAAATATAAACTTAAACAGTTAGAGACTGAAGGCATAGTTTAAATGCCAAAAAGAGTCGCCGTTATAGATATAGGTTCCAACTCTGCAAGGGTTGTTATATTTCAAAGAACCAGCAGATTTGGTTTTCATTTAATAGCTCAAAAAAAAGCAGCTGTCAGAATTTCTGAAGGCAGCTATGAAAACGGCGGCTTTCTTCAAGAAAAAGCAATCAGCAGAACTATCTTAGCACTTCAAACTTTTAAAGAAATTATCAAAGATTACAAAGCGCGAAAAACACTTATAGTAGCAACAGCAGCTGTTAGAAATGCCCCAAACCGATACGATTTTTTAAAAAGAGTTAAAAAAGAAACAGGTTTTAATATAAAAGTTATAGACGGCTCAAAAGAGGCATATTTTGGCGCAGTTGCTGCCAAAAACCTGTTGCCTGTCAATGATGAAGCAATCAGTGTAGATATTGGGGGCGGCTCTTCTGATATTGCTTTAATAGAGCACGGTAAAATTATTGATACTATTTCTATAAATGTAGGAACTATTAAAATAAAAGAACTCTTTTTTGATAAAAACTTAAACATCAAAGACGCAAGCAGTTTTATCGCAAAAGAGTTTAGCAAAATTCCGGAGCATTTTAAAAGAAAACAGACTATTGCTATTGGCGGAGTGCTTAGAGCATTGGCAAAATCGATAATAGAAAGCAGCGGTTACAGTTTTAAAAAGATACACGCTTTTGAATATAAATACCATAACTTTATTAGGCACATAAACGAAATAATTTATTCAAAAAACGATGCGTGCTTAAAAGAGCTTTATATAAAAAGAAGCAGATACGATACAATACGAGAAGGCGCCCTGATTTTTACAATTTTGCTAAAAACATTAGAAGCAGATTCAGTAATAACAAGCGGTGTGGGGGTTAGAGAAGGAATATTTTTGCATGATATGCTAAGAAACAGCGGCGGCAATTTCCCTAAAGAGATAAATCCAAGCATTGTAAGCATTACAGACAGATTGGATATTTTAGAAATATCTTACAAAGAAAAATTAAAAGCTCTTAAAAATTTATACAATGTGTGCAAAGCTCTTATCGGAAGCAAAAATGATTACAGCAGGCATTTAGCAGATGCTGTTAAAATATCAAATGTGGGCAAAACACTGACTATATATAATGAGCACAAACACGCATACTACATAGCCAGTGCAGAATTAAATTGGCAATACCGACACAAAGATATGCTCCTTATAGCTACAATTATGCGCTCCAAAGGGGATAAACTGATTTACAAACCGCTAAAAAAAGAGCACAATAAACTTTTACCATCTAAAAAAACTTTAAAATGGCTCGGTTTTATTTATACCCTTATTGATACTCTTTATAGTTATAGTTCCCAAAACAGATACGATTTTAAATTTGAAAACAACACTTTAATAATTACTGCAAGTAACAATATTCCTCTATTTTATGAAGATATAAAAGATTTAAAACTGCCTGAAGATTTTGAAATTAAAGTAATAAACAGCTAATAACCTATAGTTGATTGTTATTGCTTGCTGTTTTTTATTGTTTGCAATTTCATATGCAAGTGCGGCGGTGCCGCACAATTTAAACATAAAGATGCAGCAATTAATTAGAAATGTCCGCCCATTGTAAATTCAAATGCAGCGGTATCATCTCCTGCATGTTTATTAATAGGTTTAGCAAAAATTAAATTAATTGGACCAAATGGTGAACGCCACTCAATTTGCGCACCGACAGAAGCCCTTTTAACTTCGCTTAAAGAGTTTGTTCCAATCATACCGTAATCTACAAATGCCGTCAATCTCATATTTTTTGCAAAATTCAATGGAATGCTTGCTTCAACAGTATTAACTAAACTTTTATATCCGCCAATTCTGTCACCGCTGCTATTGACAGGAGATATAGAAGCCGGAGAGTAACCTCTAACACCCCATGTTGAACCTCCAAGATAAAGTCTTTCAGCTCTTGGAGTCAAACCCTTGTTAGAAATATAGCCGCCTCTTAATTTATATCTTAAAATCAAGTCGTAATCTAACTTATCTTTCATACTATAATAAGCAGCAAATTTAAATTCCGATTTAAAGTATTCGGCGTAACCGTCACTTGCGCCTTTTCCCAGCCCTGCATACTCTAAACTTAAATTAGCATAATAACCTTTTCGTGGCGTTAAATAATCATCTGTATTATCAAATGTCACAGAAGCGGTAAGTGCAGATTTTTTATATGATTCATAATCTGGGTCC
>JALWKP010000045.1 GCA_027081355.1 Campylobacteraceae bacterium | reverse complement strand
GAAGGAGAAAAATATAATATTTGGTCAAATACCAAAGAGCCGCAAATTGTAAAAACTTATAAAACAGTAGTTAAAAAAACACCTTCTAAATATAAAGCTTTTAGAAATCCCTTAAGGGTAATGCGTATAACTTCAAGATTTACCTACAAAAGATGGCACCCTATTTTGCATAGATACCGCCCGCATTTAGGGATTGACATAGGAGCCAAAAAAGGCACGCCCATACATGCGGTTGCTGACGGCAAAGTAGTGTTTGCCGGCTGGATGAGAGGCTACGGTAGAGTTACAAAAATCAGCCACGGAGGCGGATATGTTTCGCTTTATGCGCATCAAAGCAGACAATTAGTAAGAGCGGGGCAAATCGTTAAAGCCGGGCAGACAATAGGAAGAGTCGGCAGCACGGGCATAAGCACCGGACCGCATCTGCATCTTGGAATTTACAAAAAAGGAAGACCCATAAATCCGTTTAGAGTTTTACACAAAATCGTTTTAATTCAGGGCGGAAGCACTATTTATAAAAAAGTTGTAATAAATGTTAAAAATATTCAAAAAAAGTTGCCTTCTAAAGAGAAAAAATTATACAATTCCTTAGCGAATTTATCTAATACAAAACCATTTTATTGGAAAGATATAAAAGATAAAATAAATATAAAGATAAAAAGAGAGATAAAAAATGCCAGCAGAATTAAATTATCAAGCAAAAAAGGAGCTGCTTGAGTCGTTAATTTCCAATCCTCAAGAGTTCGAACACCGCCACGCGGTTGATATTGCAAATATTTTAAAAGATATTTACCACGAAGAGGGTTTTGAACAATTTTTACATTACTTGCGCAAGATTCCAGAAGAACACCTGGGCGAAGTGCTTTTGGAACTTCCTGAATATTTAAAAGATGATGCGTTAGAAGAGCTTTCTGTAAAAGAATTGGCTGAAGTTGTCGATGAATTAGACAGTGATGACGCAACAGACTTGATTCAAGATATTGCCGAAATAGACAGCCAAAAAGAGCAAGAAATCTTATCTAAACTAGATGTTGAAGATGTTGAAGATATCAAAAAACTGCAGCTTTACGATGATGATGCAGCCGGTTCTATTATGCAAACCGAGCTTTTTAGCGCAAATTTAGATGAAAAAATAAAAGACTCTATAAAACGCTTAAAAAAGCTTAAAGAAGATTTGGGTTTAGATAATATCTATATGGTTTTTTTGGTTGATGAATTTGGCTATCTAATTGGCTCCGTGCCGTTAGAAGATGTTATAACATTCGATTTTAACAAGACATATCGGGATTATTTAAAAGAATCTTACAAAAGAGTAATATATTTAAAAGCAACAGACCCAATAGACAGCGTAGTTAAAAATTTTGAAGATTATAATTTAGTAGTAATGCCAATAACCGATATAGACGGCAAATTGATAGGACGTATTACTTCAGATGATGTTTACGATATCATCGAAGAAAAAGCAACTGAATATATTTATAAGATGGCAGGGGTTGATGATGAAGCCGAAGAAGAGAGAGAAATAGGAATAATCACTAAAAAAAGGGCAATTTGGCTGGGTATAAATTTGATTACAGCAATTGCTGCTTCTTTGGTTATCGGGCTTTTTGACAAAACCATTCAAGCATATGTGGCGTTAGCGGTTTTAATGCCGATAGTCGCTTCTATGGGCGGAAATGCAGGCACGCAAAGCCTTACGGTAATGGTGCGGCAATTAGCGCTTAACGAAATAAATTGGTATGAAGCTAAAGCTGCTGTTTTTAGAGAAATCGCAGTTTCTCTGCTGAATGGCTTGATATTTGCAGTCATTATGGGCTTAATTGCCTTTTTATGGTTTCACGATTATAAACTGGGGATTGTTATAGGGCTGGCGATGATAATAAACCTCTTTTTTGCCGGATTGTTTGGCTCTTTAATACCTCTGAGTCTTAAACGGGTAGGCATTGACCCCGCAGTTGCAAGCAGCGTGCTGCTGACAACCGTAACCGATATAGTCGGCTTTTTTGCATTTTTGGGCTTGGCTAAGATTATATTGCTTTAATAAGGTTGAAGGAAAGGAAGCAATATAGCCTTAAAAATTATTTCTCCTTCACCCTTACAAAATAAAGGATTTAAATGGAATTTAAAGTAGAAGATTTTAAGTGTCAAGAGTTAAAAAACGGGCAGTATGTTAAGCCTTGTTTTGCAACTTTTAAATTAAATGGGCAAAAAAGAGATTGGGAAATTGTAAAAGCCAGCGACAGTGTAGCGATTTTACTTTATAATAAAGATAAAGACAGTTTAGTTTGCGTTAAGCAGTTTCGACCGCCCGTTTACCATCAAGACAGCTCTACAGGCGGGGTTACTATAGAGCTTTGTGCAGGAATTTTGGATAAGGATTTAAGCTTAGAAGAGACAGCAAGCGAAGAGATTTTAGAAGAGTGCGGTTATCAAGTTGCCCCTGAAAATTTGCAAAAAATAACCTCTTTTTACACTTCAGTCGGTTTTGCAGGCTCTAAACAGCATCTTTTTTATGCCGAAGTTTGCAACAAATGCAAAATAAGCCAAGGCGGCGGAGTAGAAGGCGAAGAGATGATAGAAGTTGTAGAAATTCCCGTAACAAATATGCAAAAATTAATGTATAATGAAGCAATTCCTAAAACCCCGGGACTCCTTTTTGCTTTTAACTGGTTTTTAACAAAAAATTAAAAATCCAATCTTCTTTTCTTCACTCACCCCTCAATGCGAATGCATATATATTTTACTTAAATATGCACTCTAATTGAAAAGAGACTGTAAAAATTATATGGGTGATGATTATAATTATGAATTGTTAGAATTTTGAATAAGATTATTGCAATCCTAACTCTTTTAATTTATATTTCATAACTGCGCCGTTGTCGTCGGCAAAAAATATGTTGTTTTTTTTGTCAAATGCTACGCCTTCTTGGGCAAATTTTTTAAGTTTTATTTTTTTGTCTATTTTATTGCTGTCAATATCGTAAATGTATAATGCATCTTTCTTATCTGATACAATATAAAGTTTTTTATTTTTATATGCAAGCCCGGCAGAATCGATGATTTTATGTTTAATAACCTTTTGAACATCGGCACTGTTTTTGTCAAGTTGAACAATTAAAAGTTTTGAATCTCTTTTTTTATCTGATTGAACAGCCAAACAGTATCGGTTTTTAATTTTGGCAATTCCTTCGATGCCCTGTTTATTTGTTATTTTAAAACCGCTTCCTTTCAGCTTAAAAAATTTTGTCTTTAAAGTTTTTCGATTCACCTCCAGCAAACCTTTATTTTCTACTGCCAGGATTATTCTGTCGTTTTCGCACACTGCCCCTTCTAAATCGTAATTTCCAAGCTTATTAGCAGATAAAATTTTTCCTTTGGCATTGATTTCATATATTGAACCTTCATCGCCTGCTACTATTAATGTATCGGTATTATCGCAGTAAGAAATGCCAGAGGCTTCGGAAATAGATGCAATTTTGTGCATCTTGCTTTTTTTGCTGGTATGGCAAGCTGTTAAAATAAACATAAATATTATAATTGCGCTTTTAGAAACTGTTTTCATTTTTTACCTTTTTATAAATTATATCACAACAATTGTAAAATGAACAATTTTTATAAAATTTAGATTAAAATATGCTATTATTATGCTTATTAAAACAGCAAAAGGATACCCAATGTCAAACAAATATTTTAACCCCGACGGAGATGATATTTTAGACGAAACCATATTCGGCGCCAACCCTACCGGTTTTGTTGATTTTAACCGTTCACGCTACACTTGGGACAGCAATATATACGATTTAATGAATGCAAATACTTGGTTTCCAAGCGAAGTTAATACAGCCGGTGAAAAAAAGGCATTTGAAAAATTAAGCGAAAACGAGCAGCAAATTTACAAGCTTACTTTTGCGCAGCTAAGTTTTAACGATTCGGCTCAAGAGGAGTATTTAAGCGATTTTAGAAATCTTGCTACCAATAAACTTGTAAAAGCGGTTTTGACACTGCAAATGATGCAAGAGGTTAATCACTCTAAATCTTATGCAGTGCTTTTAGATGCTGCCGGCAACTCTAACGAAGTTTTTGATCTTTATAAAAAAGATAATGCGCTTCGCCGTAAAAATGAGCGTATTTCTGAGCAATTTGCGCGCTATATTACCGGAAACAGCGCAGAAGAGATGCTGCTTTCTGCAATGGCAAGCGTGAATTTGGAGGGTATTTATTTCTTGCTTGGATTTAGCTATATTTATGTTTTGGGCGACAAAGTTCCAGGAGCCAGAGATATGATTAAATTCATTTCGCGCGACGAAATCAATACCCATCTGCCGCTATTTGCCAATATTTTTAAGACAATTCAAAAAGAAAATAAAATACCTACAAATATTGTTGATAAAGCTTACGAAATGATTCAAGAAGCGGTTGATATAGAGTTGGAATATGGAAAATATTTGATAAATAATTACTCGATTATGGGGCTTAGAGAAGACTTAATCGAAGATACAGTTTATAATTATGCAAATGACAGATTAAGGAAAATAGGTTTAGAGCCGATTTTTAAAGAGAGCGAGCGCACATATTTGCAAAAACTTGTAGATAAAAATCTGGGAATGAATGATGCAAAACAGAATTTCTTCGAGTCAAATGTTACAAATTATGCCAAAAGCAGTATAGATTTTGATGATTTTTAAAAATTTTGCAATATTAATTTAAAAAAATCAACCCATTATATTCTCTGCATTTTTTATGCTGAGAATTGCCCAAAAGGTTTTTTATTAATTGAGAAACGATAATAAGCTTTTCTTGCTAATATCCTCATTACATGGCTATTTTGCCTTTCAAGTATGTAAATAAGTTACACATATTAATATTATTTATATATATTAATTAAATTTATAGCAATAAGAGGCTTTTATAAACTGTTTTTTAGCTCTTTTGAATTAATATATCTATATTATTTAAGGAGGTTTATGTGCATAAATTGTTATTATTAATTTCTGCTGCAGCGCTTATAGGAATTTCTGGGTGTTCAGTGGACAGTAAAAAGGCTAAAGTAAATGAAACGGGAAAAAACCTTGTTCCTCTTCAAAGCAACAGTTACAAGTATCAAATGTTAGCTTATATGAATAATTTGCGTGCCAAGGGTGCAAAATGCGCTCCTCCTGCTCCTCCTTTATATTGGAATAAAAATTTAGAAACTGCAGCAAGTTATCATGCCAGAGATATGCAAATGCATAACTTTTTATCCCACATAGGTTCTGGCACAGCAACCGACCCTGCCAGAAAAGCCGTCGGGGTCGGCAGTTCATATATGGACAGGATAGAATTTTTCGGCATTCCGGTTAAACCGCATATGCTGGTAGGAGAAAATATCACTTTTACATATTTTAAAAATGTTAAAAGCGATAAAATTATGCCAAATTTCAAAAAAGCTATATCTAATATTATGTATGATGATGCGCATTGTAAAATTTTTATGAATCCTAGATTTAATAATGTGGGTGTATCAATGGCTAAAAGCAGCGATAGATACTACTTTGTAATGGATTTAGCAGAAATAAAATAGATTCTGCTTTCTCCCCTCTTGAAATATTTATATTTTTCTTGCATTTTATTAAATTTTTTAGTATATTATTAATAAATAATTAAAAATTAGGAAGAGTTATGGAAAATTTAGATTACATTAAAAGCGAAATGCTCACACACGTTGCGATTAATACACATGCCAATCCGCAGAGGATTTTGGTTATTAACGGAGGCAAAAGGATTAGCAAAGAGTTAGATAAATATGGTCATTTTTGCGAAATAAACCATATAGATAATAAAAATACAATTAAAGATTTAAAGAATCTGGGTGCTAAAAAATATGATGTGGCAATTGTATCTACCGATGAATTTACAGCAAATAGAGAATTTTGGATAGAATTGACTAAATTGCTAGACTCTAAAGCGGTTGTATCGATTGAAATGAGTAATATTATTACTAAAGAAGAGGCTGCCAAAGCTGAATTTAAAATTCCAGGGGCTATTTATCCGATAGTTATGCCTTACCGTTACGACAAATCGACAGACGGCGAAATTATTACCAGCGAATATTTAATGTTAGCCAGCAGATTTTACCACCCGACAGCCGATATTAATTTGCAAAGAGCAGATTTAACCGACAGTTTTGCATATTATAACAGCGATATTGCAATTGCAGCTTTCAGCGTGCCTCAATTTATTTATAAAA
>JALWKP010000044.1 GCA_027081355.1 Campylobacteraceae bacterium | reverse complement strand
ATATATGACTTTAATGAGAATTAAAAATATAAGAATAAGAAATACAAAATATTACAAATACATTTTGTATATTATGGTAATATTGGCAATAGCTAAAATAATATAGAGGTAATAATAACAAAAAAATTAATAAAAAGTTATCATTATCATATCAATATTCCATTGTTGAAAATTGATAATTTTTATTTTTCTGCTATAATTATAAATAAACATTAATTTTGCCAAAAGGATATATGAGTGAGTTGCACTATATGCCTCTTCTTAATGTTGATTATTTTAAGTCATTAAATAGTTTGACAAGTGTTGAAACAGAAAATGCTATTAAAATTGCTCTAATGATGGTAAAAGGTTTTCGTGAAATTCTTGATGAGCTTAATTTTGATGAAGAGAAACTTCGTGAGTTACAGTTTAATCTTGATGATAACTATGAAGTAATAGAAGATATTTTAAAAAACAGCAAAGATGTAAAAAATAAAAAAATATAGACGAGCTATTAACACAAATGGCAAAATTAGAAATGGAGATTGGAGATTTAATTCTGAAACATCGCCATGCTTCTTAAATTCGATAAAAATACGAACGAAGCAAAAAGAAAGTCGCTAAAAAAATATCTTTAGCTCTTATTGTAGAGACTGAAGAACTCTATAAATCCAACCCATTACATACAAAATTAAATCTAAAAAATATTGTCTGCAAACGAGATAAGTATAAACAATCTATTCGAGTTCTTGGAAATAGCGGATACGGAATTTTACTTACACATAAAGATGATATAGTCTATTTTCAAGATATAATGAATCATGATAAATACGATAGATTGACTAAATATTGTTAATAATAAGGGTCGAGGTGATAGCAATAACATTTAATAACGAGATAAAAATCCTTGCTTCAATTTTTCTAGCTTTTTTACAGCTTCAGGACAATGAGACCACTGCACAATAGTTAGTTCCAAAGTATGGTGCTAGAAGGTATTAGAAATTAAATAAAATTACTCGAAAGCCTAGCCAAAGCTAAGCCCAGAGGAATTTTTTTGATTTATGATATTTTATAGTGCCGTAATTTGGACTTGCTATTGTGCAGTGTTTTTACAATATAAACGATAGGGAAAAGAAACAGCTATAAACCATCAGCCATTTTCAAGCATCTTTAACATTAATAAGCACTTTAATATGCTCTACAATCTCAACTAAATCTTTTTGCAAATTCATAACTTCAAATATATTTTTATATGCAAACGGCGATTCGTCGATTGTGGATTCTGCTACCGTTCCTTTAATTTGGCTCATAGCTTTTTTAAATTCGGCAAAATCTATGCACTCTCTTGCTTTATTTCGGCTCATAACGCGCCCTGCGCCGTGTGATGATGAGCAAAGCGCTTCGCTGTTTCCTTTGCCGCGCACTATAAAAGAGCCGTCTCTCATGTTGCCCGGAATTACGCCCATCATCCCCTCTTCGGCATGCGTTGCCCCTTTGCGGTGTATCCACTCACCGCTTTTTTCATCATACTCGGCGTGGTTGTGGTTGCGGTTGATAAATCGGCTCTCATCTTCAAATTTAAATTCGTAATTTGTGCCAAAAACTTCGTTTAACCCCTCTACAACTCTTGCAATCATAAGTTTTCTGTTCTCTAGCGCAAAGTTTAGGGCGAAGTTTAAATCTTTTATGTAATCTTGACCTAGTTTTGAATTTACATCCAAGCCCCAAATGCCTTTTATGTTATCGGGTTTTAGTTTTTTGTTTAACTCTAAAAGCTGTTTGTTTTTATACTTATTTAACGCCTTTTCATACCCTTGCGGATTTTTCTCTTTAAATACTCTGTTTCGCTCTTCAAACTGCGCTATAAGCTTAGCGGCTCTATCTTGCGGGTTGTTGTGTGAAAGGTAGGCTTCTATCATGTAGTGGCTTGCAATTTTATGCCCAAAACCTCTTGAGCCAGAGTGTATTACAATCCAAGCTGCTTCGTCTTTGCCATAACCTATTTCGATAAAATGGTTTCCGCCGCCTAGAGTTCCAAGCTGCTTAAGCCCTATGCTGTTAAGAATAGTTTTTGCCAAATCGGTTGCTTCTAAATCGCACTTAAAGCTTTGGTGGTTTTTATGCGTTTTAAAGCCTAGCGGAATGCGTTTTATAATTTCATCATAAATTTCATCAGCTTTGCTTTCAATTTCTTCTTTGCTAAAATCACTCTTATATGCACACATTCCACACCCAATATCAAAGCCCACAAATTGCGGAACAACCACATCTTTACACGCACAAACCGCCCCAATTGGCATTGTGTATCCTGCGTGAGCATCTGGCATCAACGCAGCTCGTGTTACAAAAGGGGCTTTTAGCACATCTTCAAACTGTTCCTGAGTTGTGCTATCAATCAGCTCTGCATAAATTTTATAAGGTTTATTCGCCTCTTTTAGGGGTTTATGGTTAATCTCTTTAAATCCTAAATCTTGAAGTTTCATAATATATCCTTTTCTTTTGATACTGCAATTATATTGGCTTTTTTGGACATATATTGACCGTAATATATTTTATTTTGATTTAGTATAATACTTTAATAACTATTTTAAGGTATATAACAATGGATGAAAACAAATATTACCCAAGTGTAATCGCTGTTATTTTGGGTAGATTGGTTTTACTGCATGGGTTTTTTGATGGTCTCTATAATGTTTCCTGCTTTATACTTGCATAAAAATAGATATATGGCTGACTTGTCTCTTATGATATGGCATATATTTATATCGGTTGGATATATTATAGAACTAATTTATGCATATAAAAAAAGAGCTTCTTTATCTAAAAAGAAGATAAACTTTGATAATATATTTAGGCTTTTTGCTCTACTTTTTCCTAAGCTTTAGCGGCTGCACACTTAATATAAATATTAATACGATGGCATTATCGTCTTTTATCTTCCTCTTTTTCTACTTTAGCACCCCTTAATTTAACATATTTTTTACATTGATAAACTTTTTGATTATTGGAGTTTTGTATTATACGATGGCATAGAAAATGTTTTAAACTTTTAAATCCCGCAAAAAGCGGAATTTAATTAAGCAAGTTCTGGCAATCTGATTGTTTGACCCGGATAGATTTTGTCTGCGTCTTTGATTACTTCTAAGTTTGCAGCTACAATATCGTGATGTTTATTACCGTCGCCGTAGTGTTTTTGTGCAATATCCCATAGGGTGTCGCCTTTTTGGATTGTGTAGAATGTCGGTTCAGCCACATCGCGTTCGTTGCTTGCGTCAATCATTTCAGGAGTTACCAATTGGTCTGCATTTACGCTTTCTACCCCTTCTACATTGCCTGCAATTAAGATAACTTTTTCTCTTGTATCATTATCTTTTGCAACACCTGCTAGCGTAACTACGCCGTCTTCTACTGTTACAACCAAACCATCAACCGGTTCGCCTTCAAAACTGCTTTCTATTTCGTTTTTGATTGCTTCGTCGTCATTCCCGCCGCCTAATATTTTTTTGCCGGCATCTTTCATAAAACTAAATAAGCCCATTTTGTCTCCTATTTTTAAAATTAACGCTATATTATACCATAATTTTGGTGAATAGTGATTAGTAAATAGTGATTAGTGAATAGTGAATAGTGATTAGTGATTAGTGATAGAGAATTAATGATAGGGAATAGTGAGTGTAATAGCAATGCTTATAGTGACAGTTTTCTATTCACTATCACTATCCACTATCACTACTTTCTCAAAATCCTAGGCAGTGTAATTCCCTCTTGTTTTTGATACTTTCCTTTTCTATCGGCATATGTTGTTTCACACTGTTCATCCCCTTCAAAAAACAGAACTTGCGCTATTCCTTCGTTTGCGTAAATTTTTGCAGGAAGCGGGGTTGTGTTGCTTATTTCTATTGTTATATGCCCCTCAAAGCCGGGCTCGAACGGGGTTACATTTACTATAATCCCGCATCTTGCATATGTGCTTTTGCCAAGGCAGATAGCTAGAACATTTGGCGGTATTTTAAAATATTCAACTGTTCTTGCAAGTGCAAATGAATTTGGCGGAACAATGCACACATCGCCTTTAAAATCTACTACGTTATTTTCGTCGAAATCTTTAGGATCAACCACTTGCGCATTTATATTTGTAAAAATTTTAAATTCGTCGCTTACTCTAATATCGTAACCGTAACTGCTTAAACCGTAGCTGACCACGCCTTCGCCTACTAAATCTTCGCAATATGGGGTTATCATACCTTTTTGCGACATTTCCCGTATCCATTTATCCGATTTTAAGCCCATAAACCTTCTTTTCCTTAAATGATTTATGGTATTATATCCAAAAATTTTTATATAGGAATTGTTATGACTTTGGATGAGATAAAAGAATTAATTAGAGTTTTTGGAAGAAGCACTAAGCTTGGCACTCTAAAGATAAAAGAGGGCGATTTTGAAATAGAGATGGAAAAATTGAGTGCAGAAATTTCTGCTGCACCCGCAGCTGTTCCCGTGCAGGCAGTTGCTGCTGCTCCGTTAGAGAGTGCGCAAAGCACAGAAGATAAAAGCTTAGCCGAGAGCGAGTTAAAAGGCGATATTATTGCTTCTCCTATGGTTGGAACATTCTATGCCGCTCCATCGCCGGATTCTGCACCGTTTGTAACAAAAGGTGACACTGTTAAAAAAGGGCAGACGCTATGTATCTTGGAAGCGATGAAAATAATGAACGAGTTAGAAGCGGAATATGACTGCAAAATTTTAGAAGTGCTGGTTCACGACGGACAGCCGGTAGAGTATGATATGCCGCTATTTAGAGTAGAAAAGCTGTAAAAATGGCAGAGATTAAAAGAATTTTAGTAGCAAACAGAGGCGAAATTGCCCTTCGCGCCATTAGAACCATTAAAGAGATGGGCAAAGAGGCGGTTGTTGTTTACTCTAAAGGCGATAAAGATGCGGCATATTTAAAAGTTGCGGATGCGGCAATTTGTATAGGCGATGTTAAGAGCAGCGACAGTTATTTGAATATTCCGGCGGTTATTTCTGCAGCAGACTTGACAGAGTGCGATGCGATTTTTCCGGGTTACGGATTTTTGAGTGAAAATCAGAGTTTTGTAGAGATTTGCAACCATCACAATATTAAATTTATAGGTCCGTCCGTAGAGCTTATGGAGATGATGGCGGATAAATCTAAAGCTAAGCAGGTAATGGCAGAAGCGGGCGTGCCTACAATCCCCGGAAGCGACGGTGCGGTAGAGAATGCCGAAATTGCCAAGAAAATGGCAAAAGAGATTGGCTACCCCGTTATTTTAAAAGCGGCAGCAGGCGGCGGCGGAAGGGGAATGCGTATTGTAGAAGACGAAAGCTACATAGAAAATGCATTTTTAGCTTGCGAAGCCGAAGCGGTAAGCGCGTTTGGCGACGGCACTTTATATATGGAAAAATTTATTGAAGCTCCGCGCCATGTAGAGGTGCAGGTTTTGGGCGACAGCCACGGCAATGCTATCCATTTGGGCGAGCGTGACTGCTCTATGCAAAGACGCCACCAAAAGCTTATAGAGGAGTCTCCGGCAGTTGTTTTGGACGAAGCAAGACGCCAAGAATTGCTAGAAGCTGCCGTGCGCGCAACCAAGTTTTTAAAATACGAGGGTGCGGGGACTTTTGAATTTTTGGTTGATAAGCATAACAATTTCTATTTTATGGAAATGAATACCCGTTTGCAGGTTGAGCACTGCGTTAGCGAAATGGTAAGCGGCGTTGATATTATCAAGCTGATGATAGAAATTGCCGAGGGCAAAGAGTTGCCAAAACAGGAAGAGATTACCCTAAAAGGGCACGCAATAGAGTGCCGCATTACGGCAGAAGACCCTGTGAGCTTTTTGCCAAGTCCGGGAAAAATTCAAAAATGGATAGCGCCGGGCGGTAAAGATGTGCGCATAGATACCCACGCATATTGCGGTTATATTATTCCGACATATTACGATTCTATGATTGGCAAACTGATAGTCTGGGGCGAAGACAGAAATGCCGCAATAGCAAAAATGAAACGCGCACTGGATGAATTTGAAGTTGCGGGGGTAAAAACGGTAATAGAATTTCACCGTAAAATGATGAGAAATCCTGATTTTATTAATAACAATTTTGATACGAAATATTTAGAAAATTATAAAGGCTGATAAAGCTTAAAGCTAAAAGCCGAAAGCAAAAAGCTGATTGTCATTCCCGCGAAAGCGGGAATCCACGGCTTAATATACTGAAAATATTATTTGCTTTTGTCATTCTGAGCGTAGCGAAGAATAACAGATTGCTTTTGGCTTTACGCTTTAAGCTTTTGGCTTGAAAAAAAGGAAAACAATGGTAGTAACAAGATTTGCTCCGAGTCCTACGGGGTATTTGCATATAGGAGGGCTTAGGACGGCTCTTTTTAACTGGCTTTGGGCTAGAAAAA
>JALWKP010000043.1 GCA_027081355.1 Campylobacteraceae bacterium | reverse complement strand
CCGCTTATCTATTTGGGTTACGGCGTTATGGGGCTTTACCATAAGCATGCGCCTGTTAATACTGCTATTGCGGCTTGGGAGTGGGGCGCTTATTTGGGTGATGAGGGGCTTGAAAACGGCATTAAATGCTGCACATCTTCTATTACAAGAAACCCTAACCGCTCTACTTTTGGCAAAGCTAAAGCTGCAGCAAATTACCTAAACAGCCAGATGGCAAAATATGAAGCGGTAGAAAACGGCTTTGACGAAGCGCTTATGCTTGATGAGAACGGCTTTATTGCGGAGGGCACGGGCGAGTGTGTGTTTGTTGTTAGAAACGGCAAGCTGATTTCTCCGCCAAATGATAATTCGCTAGAGTCGATTACGCAAGCAACAGTGCTTGAATTGGCGCGCAATATGGGTATAGAGATTGAGAGAAGAAATATTACAAGAGATGAAATTTACATTGCAGATGAGGTTTTCTTAACCGGAACTGCAGCCGAAGTTACGCCTGTTAATTCGCTTGACCACCGCGTTATCGGCAATGGAAAAAGAGGCGAAATGACTAAAAAGCTTCAAGAGGCTTATTTTGATGTGGTTTACGGCAGAAACCCCGACTATGAGCACTATTTAACTTATATTAACTAAACAGGAGCAATTATGCCTGCTGATATGAATGACTATTTTAAAAAAAGAAGACCTGCGGGCGAGCCGCCAAGAGATAATAACAATGGCGGCGGGCAGATGCCTTTTAATGCGCCTGGCGGAAATAAAATTATCTCTACGGTAATTATTATTGCAATTATCGGTTTTGCTTTGATGGTGCTAAAACCGTTTACTATTGTCAATTCTGGCGAAGTTGGCATAAAGGTTAGAACAGGGCGCTTTGACCCGACCCCTTTGAATCCGGGGCTGCATTTTTATGTTCCGATTTTAGAGAAAATAATCCCGGTAAATGTGCGTGTTAAAATGATTACTTACAGCAACGACTATCAGCAGGATATTAATAAGGGCACTATGAGTTACGAGGGCGGATTGCACAGAAATCCGGCTATTCGCGTGATGGACAGCAGAGGGCTTTATGTTGATATTGATTTGGCGGTTCAATACCACTTGAAACCCGAGAGTGCTTCTAAAACTATTGCAAAATGGGGTATGGCGTGGGAAGATAAGATTATCAATACCAAAGTGCGTGAAATTGTGCGCGATGTTATCGGTAAATTCCCTGCCGAAGAGCTGCCAAAAAGACGCCAAGAGATTGCTAAAGATATTCAAGAGCAGTTAAGAAAAAAGGTGGAATCTATTCCTGAAGCTCCTGTAGTGCTTGATTCTGTGGAGCTTAGAAATATAGCGCTGCCTAAGAAGATTCAGGAAAAAATCGAAGAGCTTCAGGCAGAAAAACAAAATGTAATGATTGCAGAGCAGCAAAAAGAGCGTGCAAAAAGAGAAGCAGAGAGAAAAGCCGAAATTGCGCGCGGTGATGCAGAGAAAAAGAGAATCGAAGCGCAAGGTCACGCGGATAAAATTACTATCGAAGCGAATGCACAGGCTAAGGCAAATAAACTGATTTCGGATTCTTTGACTCCTAATCTTTTGAAATTAAAGCAGATTCAGACGCAAAAAGAGTTTAACGAAGCTCTTAAAGTTAATAAAGATGCAAAAATCTTCTTAACCCCCGGCGGTGCGGTGCCAAATATCTGGGTAGATATGAAGAATAAGCAAAAAGCGGTTGCAGGCAGCGAGCAATGACGGTAAACTGGGATAAAACACCTCTTGTGCCTGCAATTGTGCAAGATGCCAAAAGCGGCGAAGTGCTTATGCTTGCATATATGAATAAAGAGGCGCTGGAGCTTACTTTAAGCACGGGTTATGCGCACTATTTCAGCCGCTCTAAACAGCGCATTTGGAAAAAGGGCGAAACAAGCGGGCATACACAAAAAATAGAAGATGTTTTAATAGACTGCGATAACGATACAATTTTGATAAAAGTAGAGCAGGCTGGAGTTGCTTGTCATACAGGAGCTAGAAGCTGCTTTTTCAGGTCTGTTAAAGATGAAAAAAGAGTGCTTGAGCAAGAGGTTGATGTCGATAGCAAATATTCGGTTACCGATGTGCTTTATCACACAATTTTAGAGCGCAAAAACTCAAGTGCAGAGAAATCTTGGACTAAAAAACTTTTGGATAATAAAGAACTTCTGCTTTCTAAAATCCGTGAAGAAGCGGACGAATTGGCTGTTGCAATTAACGAAGAGAGCGATGAGCAGGTAATTTACGAAGCTGCCGATTTGCTATACCACTCTTTGGTAGGGCTTGGATACAGAGATGTTAATCCAGACAGGGTTAAACAGGAATTAAAACGCCGATTCGGTATGAGCGGGATTGAAGAGAAAGCGAATAGAAGTAAATAGGGGTTAAGATTTAGGTCGTCGCCCCCTATATTTAGAAAATAGTATTATGGAACATTAAATAGAATATTTTGAAATTTTAGATTTGGTATTTTGTGGATTTATGCAGTGAATATTGGGTATAAGCGGGCACAAGCCCAAAGAATTTGGCTTTGCAGAAATATACAACTTCAAACTTACTTCTTCCCGTGGCTGCAAACTGCATCTTGGGGTTCATTGCTGAATTTTGAGGTAGATTTTATCTCTTTGTTGTAACCTAAAGAAACTGTCGGTTGTTTTTTTAAGAAATCCCATCCTCCCATTACAGCAGTATTTTTTACGGTATATCCGGCATCTACCTCTACGCCTAGCTGTTTTCCTTCTTCTGCCCATGGATAGTATGTTACACCAGCACCCACAACAGGTTTTTTTTCTTTGCCGCTAGAGAGAATTTTCAAACTGACACCGGCACCGGATAATGAGTTACTGCCGCTGCCAAAACTATAAGTAAATCCGCCCATAACAGCAGGATTCGCATACAAAAAAGCACTAGCCCCAAGACACAACGCGATTAATTTTAAAGTTTTCATTGCCAAACCCTCCATAAAAGAGTAAATATTTAATAATATTATATCATATTAATATTAAAAAATAAAGAATATCTATTTAAAATTAAGAAAAAGTTACAAAAATTGAGGAATTTGGGGTAGAGGATTGAGGATTTAGGTTTTAGGATTTAGGATGGAGGATGTTGGATTTGGTATTTAAGGGGAATTGTAGGGGCATCCTTGTGGTTGCCCGTTATTATTGCATTTAAAAATTTATGAATGCCAACCATTTGGGCAACCACAAGGGTTGCCCCTACCAAAAACCAAAAACCATCAACCGATCAACCATTATCCATTATCAATTATCAATTATCAATTATAAAACCTCTTCTCCTCCGATATAAACATTTTGTGTTTTGTTGCAGTTTAATATTGTGTGCAGGGCGATGTTGCTGTTTTCTTCTTCTTTTAAGTCGTTTGGCAGTTTAAAGATTGCAAAGTCGGCGTAATATCCGGTTTCTATTTTGCCTATTTTTAAATTTAGGGCTTTTGCGGCGTTTTCGGTTACGGCGTTTATTAGTCTAAGCGCCAGCTTTTTCAAGTCGGCTTTGTGGTGCATCATTAATGCGGCGCGCATCTCTTCTAAGATTGAGAGCGAGTAGTTGGAGCTTAAGCCGTCTGTTCCTAAAAGCATATTGTCGATATACTCAATTTGTGCTCTTCCGCACCCTAGCAGTCTATTTGAGCGCGGACAGTGGATTAGAGAATGTCCGTTTTGGTTTAGGGTTTCGAGCTCTTCTTTTGTGGCTTGAACACCGTGGGTAAAAAGGGTAGGGCAGTTGTTGAATGCGTTTAAAAAGCCCTCTATTGTGTTTATCGGTTTGGTTGTGTTAGAGAAGTTTTTAAAAAACTCCAAAAATCCGCCTGTGCCGTTTTCTAGCCATTCACGCTCGGCTTGAGATTCTAAAAAGTGTGCGGTGGTTATTAAATTTTTCTCTTTTGCAATTTTTAAAACTTCGCGAATTAAAATCGGGTGCACCGAATACGGCGAATGGATTGCAATTGCAGGAATTAGCGTATCGCTTTTGGCTTCGATAGATTCTTGAAGCCTGTTTTTAAAATCTCCAAAAAGCGCATCTACGGCTGCTGGGTTGGAGCCGATAATTTCGTTAAAATAAATTACCCTTTGCTTTAAATTTTTGCACACATTCAGCTCTGCGCTGAAGCTGGAAATTGCGCCAAAAGTTGTAACTCCGCTTTGCAGCATCTCTTTGGCTTTAAGTTTAATTAATTCTTCGTCCAGTTTTTCTACCAATTCTTGGCGATACTCTATTACACTGTTTAGCCACTTGATAAAATCGCCGTAATTAAGCGCGGCTTGGTTTGCACTAAATTCTAAATGCACATGCGGATTAATAAAGCCCGGGTATAAAACGGTGTTGCTTGGATACTCTATAATTTCTGCATTTTTAAATTCTTCTTTAAGTTCATTTAACGGCGCTATCTTTTTTATTGTTTTGTCAAAAGCTACCGCCTTGTTTTTAACGAAATTGCCGTCTATGAAGATATATTTACAACTTATTATTCTCATTTACCGCCCTTTAAAGTGATTTTAAATAAAATAATACCAAATTTTTAAAAAAGGCAGGTTATGAAGATAGTAGTTATACAAGGACCAAACTTAAATATGCTAGGTGTTCGCGAGCAACACATTTACGGACCGATGAAATTAGAAGAGATTCATGCTCAAATGAAAAACTTTGCAGACCAAAATAAAATAGATATCGAGTTTTTCCAAAGCAATTTAGAGGGTGAAATTGTAGATAGAATTCAAGAGTGTCTAGGCGATGCAGACGGTATTATTATCAACCCTGCGGCTTATTCTCACACTTCTATTGCAATTCGCGATGCGATTGCTGCGGTTGAGCTTCCGACAATCGAAGTGCATTTAAGCAATATCCACGCAAGAGAAGATTTTAGAAAAAAATCTATAACTGCAGAAGTTTGTGCAGGCGTAATTGCGGGTGTTGGACCTTTTGGTTACCACTTGGCTATGATTGGTATGACGCAAATTATCAGCGAAATTAAAGCTATGCAAGAAGCTCAGGCTCAAGCTCAGGCAGAGCAGCAAGCTTAATGAATTATATTATTTATAAAAATGAAAACGCACTCTATTACGAGTGCGGTTACAGCTGCGATAATGCGGTTTTTTTAACTTTAGGCAGCGAAAGTTTTTTTATAACAGACGGGCGCTATGAAATAGAGGCAAAAGAGGCGGTAGATGGAGCTAAAGTCTGTATTGCTTCTAATTTGCTCGAAGAGTTGGTTGGAATTTTAAAAAAGCACAAGGTTAAAAAAGTTGCAATAGACCCCAAAGAGTGGAATTTAAATGCTTATTTTTTCTTAAAAGAGAATATTCCTGCAAAATTTAAATTTAAGCCGGATTTTTCGCATAAAAAACGAATTATTAAATCTGCTAAAGAGATAAAGTATTTAAAAAAAGCGGTTAAGATAGGCAAGAGTGCTTTTAAAGAAGTTGCGCATAAAATTAGCGAAATTGACGGATTGAATGAGCAGAGATTAAACTTTTTGGCAGAATCTATTTTGCGCGATTTTGGAAAGCGAGATATTAGTTTCGAGCCTATTTTGGCCATTGGAGAAAACGCTGCAAAACCGCACGCTTTGCCAACTGGCAGAGAACTTAAAAAAGGTGATTTACTGCTTTTTGATGCCGGGGTAAAGTATAAAAGATACTGCTCAGACAGAACCCGAACGGCTTTTTATAACGGCGAGCTGAATTTTAAAATAAAGCAGAAATTTGGCACTAAAAAGATGCAAAAAGTTTACGATACCGTTTTAAAAGCGCACGATAGAGCAATAAAAAAAGCGCGAAGCGGAATGAAAGCAAGTGAAATAGATAAACTTGCCCGCGATGTTATAGAAAAAGCCGGATTTGGCAAATACTTTGTGCACTCAACAGGGCACGGCGTGGGGCTTGATATTCACGAAATGCCGTATATCTCCGGCAGAAGCGACACGGTTATTAAAGACGGAATGGTTTTTACAATTGAGCCCGGAATTTACCTAGAAGGCGAATTTGGGGTTAGGATTGAGGATATGGTAGTAATGAAAGAGGGCAGGGCGGTTGTTTTGTAAATTTGCTTTGCAAATTTACAAAAAGCTAAGAGCTAAGAGCCTAGAGCAAAGAGCTAAGAAGGTGGCTTCGCCTTTTTTAAGCGGCAAAGCCGTAAATATTAAACGCGGCGCAGCCGCACAATCAGCTCTAAGCTCTAAGCTCTCGGCTCTTAGCTTATTTAGATTCTTCGCTTTGCTCAGAATGACAAGGTAGCAAAAATTTTGGACTTATTTCGCACTCTCGCTTTTACGGAATAACGAAATGCTAAGTATTTTATTTTATGGATGTAAAACCTTAATTTCATAACAGGGTAACATATGTCGGGATTTTTATATAAAAATTTAAAAAACAGCGAACAGATAATTAAAAGCAGGGAATTTCCCAAGATTTTTAGCAATGATTGCGGGAAATATGTTGCATTAATCGGAGTCGGCGGGAATATCGGCGATGTTAAAAGGCGTTTTCTTAGACTGTTAAATTTTTTAAACTCGCGAAAAAGAGTTAAGGTTTTGGCAACTTCGATAATTTATAAAAACCCGCCTTTTGGTTATTTAGCGCAGGATTATTTTTATAATACACTTTTTTTAATATCAACAAACCACCAAGCAATGGAACTATTGCGCTATTTACAAAGGGTCGAGAAGAGATTTGGGCGAAAACGGCTTTTTAAAGATGCGCCAAGAACTTTGGATTTAGATATAATAATGTTTGAAAAATACAAAATCAATAAAAATCCGACGCTAATAATTCCGCACCCGAAATGGAAAGAGAGAGCTAGCGTTACTTTACCGCTAAAGTTTTTAAAAGGAGCAAAATGCTTAAAGAGAGTTTTGTAGCCTCCAATCCCGAAGAGGCGTATAGGTTAGCTATTCGAAAATACGGCTCTATTGATAATTTTAAAATTATTAAAGCAACCCAATATAAAAACAAAGACGGCTCGCTGGTTTCGGAAATTACAATTGAAGTTGATGAAGATACATACAAGCAAAGCGCGGGGATAGATGAAGAAGAAGCGCTGCTTGAAGAGATAAATATACTTAAAGCCAAAATGGCAAGAATGAAAGAGGTCTTAACACCAAAAGAGAAGGCGCCAAGTCAGATAAGAGGTGTAAAAGAGCTGCTTATAAGCAGAGGATTAAACAAAAAATGGGTTGATTTGATGCTAGACCCTTTTTTAGGAACGCAAGTTGCAGAAGATAAAAGCCTGCTTTTGTCATTTGTGCTTGAAGAGATAGAAGATTCTATAAAAATAAGCAAAAAAACAATACCAAGCCGAATAAATATATTTGTAGGTCCAACAGGTGTGGGTAAAACTACTACAATCGCTAAAATTACAGGCTGGAGTGTTTTAAAAGGGGTGGACCCGAGCAAAATCGCGCTTATTAATTTAGATAACTTTCGTGTCGGGGCATATGAACAGCTTGGATTTTATGCCAAAAGTATGGGGGTGGATTATTTTTGTCCGCAAGATGAAAAAGAGTTGGCAGAAGTTATAGACTCTTTGGCTTATAAAGATTTGATTTTAATAGATACTGCCGGGAGTTCGCCTTATGATGTTAAAAAGCTTTTAGGAACTGTTGAGTATTGTAAAAGTATAGAGAGCAAAGAGGAGTTAAGCGCAACTTTGGTTATATCGGTAACTTCTAAACATAGTGATTTAAAAGATATTTACGAGCATTTTTCATTTTTGAATATAGCAAGCGTTATTGCTACCAAATTTGACGAGACAAAAAATGTCGGTAATCTTATTGCGTTTTTGCTAGAGAGCAAGCTGCCTGTTTCATTTATAAGTAACGGGCAAGAGGTGCCAATAGATATAGAAATAGCCACAAAACGTCGCATTTTAGAGGCGTTTATCGGTGAGATTGATGAATAATTTACAAGCTGATTCGCTAAAAAGTTTAAATTTAATTAAGTCCGATTTTTTAGTAAGTGAGCTAATAGATATAGAAGATGGTTTTGGCAGCGGCGATTGGCTGGAAATTGATGCAAAGAGTATAAAACTTAGCGCCGTATCGGATAAAAAGTCAAAAGCAAGCGCAAGGTTAAAATTTAAAGATGGTTATTTTTTTATTGATTTAAAACCGCAAAAAGAAGTTAAATTTAAAGAGGCAAAGAGCTTTAACATACGAATTGCTTTTAATTATATTGATTATAAAGGCAAGCTTGCACTGTCGAAAATGCCTTTAAGTGCAGATTTGTATAAAGGTAAAAAGTTTTATGCTAAAATAGAGCTTTATTTTGAAGACAGATTTTATTTGAAAGTGGTGTGAATGTGCGAGTGAGTGTGAGGGGTTGACCCCGTCATTCTGAGCGAAGCGAAGAATCTCGTTGGTAAGCTAAGAGCAAAGAGCTTAGGGTAAAGAGCCAACAAAGAGGCTTCGCTTTTTTTAAGCGGCGCAGCCGCGGATTTTAAACGCGGCGCAGCCGCACAGTCAGCTTTTGGCTTTTAGCTTTAAGCTTTTAGCTTCATCAAAGGAGTTATCATCAAAAAGGTTTTGGTTGGTTTAAGCGGAGGGGTTGATTCTACCGTTACGGCGATTTTATTGCAAGAAGCGGGTTTTGAGGTTAGCGGTGTTTATATGATTATGCACTCTTTAGAAGAGTTAAACAGGGCAAACATTGCTAAAGCTAAAAAAGTTGCCGATTATTTGGGAATAGATTTTTTTATACACAATATTCAAGATGCTTTTAAAGATGAAGTTTACGACTATTTTGTTCAAAGTTATAAAGAGGGTTTAACCCCTAACCCTTGCGTGGTTTGCAACAGGCAGATTAAATTTGGCAAAATGGTTGAATTTGCCGACAGTTTGGGTATAGAGCATATTGCAACAGGGCATTATGTGCGAAATATTGACGGGTTTATCTATAAAGGGCTGGACTCTAGCAAAGACCAAAGCTACTTTTTGGCGCGGGTAAAAAAAGAGGTAATTAACAGAGCAATTTTCCCGCTTGGAGAGCGGATGAAAAATGATGTTAAAGAGTTTGCCAAGAAAATTCCGATACTTCAAGAGATAACAGAGCAAAAAGAGAGCAGTGAGATATGCTTTGTGGAAAACAGTTATACCGATATTTTGCAAGAACATACCGAAATCGATATGCCGGGAATCGTTAAAAACCTGGAGGGTAAAGAGGTTGGCACCCATAAAGGCTTTATGCACTATACTATCGGCAAACGGCGAGGGTTTTTTGTTAAAGGTGCACACGAACCTCACTATGTTGTGGATATAGATGCAAATGAAAATGCGCTAATTGTCGGTAAAAAAGAGGATTTGGCAAAAAGTGAAATTATAATTAGCAACATTAACCTGTTTATAGATAAAGAAATTTTTGAGTGCGAAGTTAAAGTGCGCTACAGAACCCAAGGGGTTAAAGCCGAAGTTAAAATTCAAAACAATATAGGCTTAATTACTCTCAAAGAGCCTGTTTACGGCGTTGCAAAAGGGCAATTTGCGGTTTTTTACGACGGCGATAAACTTTTAGGCGGCGGTGAGATTGTTGATATTTTGAATTAAAAATTATAATGTATTTTTATATCAAAATAAATATATTATACTATTCCTGCAAAATTTCCAAAAAAGCTTTTCCGTAGCGCTCGAATTTTACTTCGCCTACACCGTTAATTTGCAGCATCTCTTCTTTGTTTTTTGGCTCTTTTATGCTCATCTCTTTTAGGGTTTTGTCGGAAAAAACTATGTATGGCGGGATTGCGTTTTCTTGGGCGATTTTTAGGCGGAGTTCTCTTAATTTTTCGAAAATTTCGACATTGTAATCGCTTGTGTCTATTTTGGCTTTTACCTTGGCTTTCTGTTTTTTAAGCGAGAGTCTGTCTTCGTTAATCGATATTTTATGCACTCCTTTTAGCACTTCGATTCCGAATTTTGTTAATTTGTAAACTTTAAACTCTACAATATTAACAGCACCGAGTTCAAGAAGTCTGTCGCCTATGCTTAGCCAGGCGTTTTTGCTTAAATCTTGCCCGATTCCGTAAACCGAAAGTGTGTCGTGCCCGTTTTGTAAAATTCGCTGCTCTTTGCTTCCGCGCAGAATATCCACAATATAATGCAAACCGAAATTTTGCCCCGTTCTGTAAATTGCCGAAAGCATTTTTTGAGCATTAACGGTAATATCTATGCTGTTTCTGTCGGGCTCTATGCAGTTGTCGCACTTATCTTTACAAGGCTCTATGTCGTCGTTAAAGTAATTTGCTATAAATTTGTGCCGGCAAATTTGGGTATTGGCAAATTTGACCATTTGATTTAGCTTTTCAAAGGCGTGTTTTTTGTAAGTATTATCGGGCAAATCTTCTAAAAAGGCGCGCTGCTGCACAATATCGCTTGCGCTAAAAAGTAAAAGGGTTTGCGACTCTAAACCGTCGCGTCCTGCACGCCCGATTTCTTGGTAGTAGTTTTCTACGGTTTTAGGCATTGTAAGGTGCGCTACATATCTTATATTGCTTTTATCTATCCCCATGCCAAAAGCGATTGTTGCTACGACTGTTTCTATTTTATCTTCGATAAACTTTTTGTATGTGCTGTTTTTCAATTCTGTGCTAAGCCCTGCGTGGTATGGTTTTGCTTTTATACCTTTGCTTTGCAAAAAAGCAGCTATCGATTCGGTCGATTTTCGCGAAAGCGTATAAACAATTCCGCTCTCGCCCCCGAAGCTTTTTATAAACTCTACTAGCTGCGCTTTGCCGTCTTTTATGCGGTGCTGTGCTTTTATTGTCAGGTTTTCTCTAAACAGTTTGCCGCGGACAATTTTTGGGCTGTTTAACTTTAGCGCCTGAACAATATCGGCTTGAACCTCTTGCGTTGCAGTGGCGGTAAAGGCGGCAATTGTTATATCGGGAAATTTCTCTTTTAAAAGCGATAGTTTGCGGTAATCTTCTCTAAATTCGTGCCCCCACTGGCTAACACAGTGCGCTTCGTCGATTACAAAAAAGTTGATATTTAAATACCCTAAAAGATTTAAAAAGTGCTCATTCTGAAGCCTCTCGGGCGCAGCGTATAAAAGCTTTATCTGCCCGTTTAAAAGGCGCTGCTCTATCTCTCTTATTTCATCAAAACTTTGCATAGAGCTTATCATTGCAGCTTCTATGCCGTTGGCTTTCAGCGCAACAACCTGGTCGTGCATAAGAGCAAGCAGCGGAGAAACCACAACCGTTACTCCGCCCATAAGCATTGTGGGCAATTGATAGCATAGCGATTTGCCTCCGCCGGTTGGGAGTATCAGCAAGACATCGCGCTTGTTTAATATGGAATCTATAACCTCTTCTTGCAGCTCTCTAAAAGATTCATGCCCAAAATATCTTTTTAAAATCGAGAGCTTATCCATATTTAATGCCAAAACCTATTTAATATGTAATTTTTAAAATCGGTATATTTTATTTTAATATAAAGCTTGACTCTTTTTGCGCTTTTAATAACAGATTTGTAAATTTCCGTCTCTTTAACCCAGTTAAATGCAAACATTGTTTTTTGATACAGATAGTTAAGCCAGGCAAAAGATAGAAGCAGCTCTTTTTGCGTATTAAACACCCAAAAGGCAAAAGCGGCAATTACAAGTTTTAAGCCGTAAACAATAATTGCTAAAACTGGGTAGCCTTTAAGTGCGACAATGGGCGAAGCTACACCCATACCTTCGCCGATAACCAAAGAGATTATAAATACCGTTAAAACAACATACTTATTGCTTTTGCTAAGAATGCTTTCTAATTTTTCAAAAGGTTTAAGATATTTTATATACCTGTAAATAGGCTCTGCAAAGCGCTCCCATACAAGCTCTTCGAATATTACATATATTAAAACAAAAAGTAATTGAATTGGAAAAAAAAGTTTTTTTAGAAGTTTGCGAAGTGAATCCATAGTAAAATAGGGGCAAAGCCCAAAGAGTTATTTTCTTCTAAGCTCTTTAATTCTAGCAGCTTTACCTCTTAAATTTCTTAAGTAGAACAGTTTAGCTCTTCTTACTCTACCTCTTCTAACTACTTCAATACTTTCGATACTGTCAGAGTATAGAGGGAAAATTCTCTCAACGCCTACATTGTTAGCGCCGATTTTTCTAACATTAAATGTTTTGCCTGTTCCTTCACCGCGGATAGCAATGCATACGCCTTCGTAATTCTGAACACGCTCTTTGTTCCCCTCTTTAATTCTAACTGCAACTCTTACAGTATCGCCGGCTCTGAATTCTGGAATCTCTTTGCTCTCGATTTGTGACTTTTCAAAAGCTTCAATATATTTATTTCTCATGACTTGCCTTTACCTTGCTATAAATGTCTGGTCTGAAATACTTTGTTTTAGACAAAGCTAAACAGCGTTTAATGGACGCGATTTTACTATGATTACCCTTTAAAAACTCTGAAATTACAGCTTTTTTCTCATAAAAATTGGGTTTTGTAAAGCTTGGTGCTTCTAAAAGCGAATTTTCAAAGCTCTCTTCTATTAAAGAGTCGCTGTTTCCAAGGACATTTGGCACATTTCTGCTTATAGCATCACACATAATCATAGCGCCCAATTCACCGCCTGTTAAGACATAATCGCCAATGCTAAAAAGCTCATCGGCATACTCTTCTATCAGTCTTTCGTCAAACCCTTCGTATCTTCCGCAGACAAAGGTAACAGACTCTTCTTTAGCAAGCCTTTTTGCATCTATTTGCTTAAAGGGTTTGCCAACGGGTGTTAAAAAGATTATTTTACTTTTAGAATCTTTAGCTTTTATATCTTTTATAGTGTCGGCAATCGGCTGAATAGCCATAAGCATCCCCGCACCCCCGCCGACTTTTGCATCATCTACTTTTAAATGCCTGTTTTTAGAGTAATCGCGGGGATTATAAAAATGCAGATTTATTAAATTTTGCTCAACAGCCCTGCCTAAAATGGAGTCGGTAAAATAACCTTTAACAATATTGGGAAATAGGGTAACAAAATTAAAACGCATTTTAATAACTCCTTTTAGGAAAGCTAAAAGCTTAGAACTTAGAGCTTAGAGTTAAGAGCGTAGAGCTAGTGGGGCGGCTGCATTCGGAAAACAGAAAGCTGAAAACAGAAAACGGATAAATTCTGTTGTCTGTTTTCCGTTATCCGTTTTCAGTATGCGAAGCCACCTTGTTAGCTCTTTGCTCTAGGCTCTTCGCTCTAAGCTTTTATACAAGATTCTTCGCTTCGCTCAGAATGACCGTGATGGACAACACTTTACTAAAATCCTGCAAATAAACCGATAACAAATCACTAATCACTAATCACTAATTACTAATCACTAATTACTAATCACTAATTACTAATCACCAATCTCAACTAGCCTCTAAAATATCTTTAGAGCCGGAAACTTCTATTTCTTTTTTATCAACATTTACCTCTTTAACAAACTGTTTAATATAAGGTATTAAAAATGATTTGGCATATCCGTTTTCTACTAATTTTTTATCGGTATTTACCAATAAATAATCCCCTTGCGGAAGGCGTTGAATCTCTTTAACAATACCTAAAACTTCGCCGTTTTCTAAAACCGAAGAGCCGATTAAATCGAACCAGAAATACTCTCCCTCTTTTAGTTTGCAATACTCTCTTGTCTCTTCTTCGCTAGAGTAAATTTTTGCATTAGTGAGTCTTTTTGCATCTTCGGGGGTATCGTAGCCTGCTATTTTAATTAAACCCCGCTTAGGGTTGTAATTTTCTATAACAAATTCGCCTCTGTCTGTTCTTAGAGTGCGGTTTTTTACAAATTGTTCGGGGAAATCGGTATGAAGATTCAGTTTGAGTTCGCCTTTTAATCCGACTGTTTTGCCGAATTGCGCAACTAAAAAAGAGTTTTTAAAGTTACCCATTTTAACTGTTTATCGGTTTAACACTAACTTTGTAGCTTGGTCCGCCTTTTGGCTTGCAACCCGAAATAATTGTTTTGATAGAACTAATCATTCTACCGTCTTTACCGATAATTTTTCCTATGTCTTCTGGATGAACATAAAGAATCAGTTCGGTAAGATTATCATCGATAGGGTTAGACTCTATGCTGATATTTTCCGGATGTTTTGCAATGAGTTTAACATACTCTACGATGAAATCTTGAACCATAAATTACTTACCTGTTATTTTTTTAACTCTATCGCTCATTTGAGCACCAACGCTTAACCAGTAGTTAAGTCTCTCTTCATCAATTTTCATATCTTTGTTTGGGCTAACAGGGTTGTAATATCCGATAGATTCAATCCAGCCGCCGTCTCTTCTTTTTCTGCTGTCTGTTACTACGATTCTGTAAAACGGCTTTTTCTTTCTACCCATTCTAGTTAATCTGATTACTGTCATTTTCCTACCTTGACGAATTTTTAAAATCGACACACAAATTGTCGTTTTGGTGGCGAATATTAACATAAAATTATTAAAAAAAATATTAATATTGGTATAATACCATAAAAAAGGAAATTTTATGCAATTAGAATTTAAAAATTTAGAACAAATTCAGCGTTATAAGCTAATGTCGAACCTTGTAATCCCGCGCCCGATTGCATGGATTAGCACAATTTCAAGCAATAATGTATTAAATCTTGCCCCTTTTAGCTATTTTACTCCGCTATCTTCGAATCCTGCAACTTTTATAGTATCTATCGGGCATAAACAAGACGGTTCGCCAAAAGATACGCTTAAAAATTTAAGAGAAACGAAAAAATGCTCAATTGTCATAGCAACAGATTCCGAAGCAGGCGATTTAAACGCATCTGCACTCTCTTTGCCCGAAAATGTCAGCGAATTTCAAGAGTGCAATATCGAACAAAAAATTATAAACCCAAATTACCCTGTAATTCCAAAATCTGCAAAAATCGCATTCTTTTGCAGCTATTTACAAGAGGTAGATTTAAAAAACTCCAAAACAATCCCCGTAATTGTCGAGTTGCAAGAAGTTTACATAGACGACAGTTTGGTTGCCGATAAAGAAAAACTAAGATTTAACTTCAAAAACCCGCTTGCAAGAGTAGGGGCAGGTTATTATAAATTGGGAGAAGAAATTGAGGTTTGAGGATTGAGGTTTTAGCTTGTTAGGGGTTAGTTTTTAGGAATGGGAAGTTTTGGTGTATTGAAAAAACTATACATAAATCTTTAACCCTCAATCCTAAAATTTTAGCGCCTAAGCCTCGCCTCCGTCAAAATAAAATTCGTTTAAGCCTTCTAAAAATGCTTGCAGGGTTTTGTTATTGCACTCTCGGTATTTTGGATGTGTTGGGGAGCGGAACATATCTTTGATTGCTGTTTTGCTTATTTTAAAATCTGCCAATTCAAAAATTATTGCTATTTCAAACTCTTTTAAATTTAGCGCTGCTCTTAGTTTTTTTAAAATCAGATTATTGTCTAAAATTACATCTTGCGGCGGCTGGGCAGGGGTTTTGCCTCTTTTGTAAGAGATTAATCCGTCTAAAAATACGCCCAACTCTTCGTAAGTAGCATTTGCACTGTTTTTTTTGGAGCGGTTTTTTAGTATGCTGTCTATTCTCTCTTGGCTTATTGGAAACTCTTCTAACTCATACAGGTGCATTATCTGTCTGCGGTTTAGGTTTAGCGCTTCTTTTACGGCTTTTATAATTTCGCTAGGTTTCATTTCTTTGCCGGTTTTGTAACTTTACTGACTGCTTCTTGCATATCCTGTTTTATCATAAGAAGCAGATTAATGCATTTTTCATCTCTAACGTTATGTTTTAAGCTCCAATATTCGGGATCGGTGTAAACAATATGCGTTCTCCCGTTAATTTCGTTGTAAACAGCAAATCTTAGAGGAAGTTCAAGCGAAATAGACGGATTGCAGCTTATTAATTTAGTTGAAATTTTTGTATTGATAAACTCTACCGTTTTAGTAGGATAAAGCATCTGTTTTAGAGCCAGCGCTGCTTTTTCATGATTAAATTCGCCCACAAGTTTATAATTTTTAGCTTTTAAACTATTTAAAATAACTTCTATTGTTTTATTATTGTCATAAATACTGACTTTATCTTTAATAAACTTGCTTGTTGCGTGTTTGGTTTTTTCTGCGCATCCGCTTAGCAAAACCAGCCCCAAAATTGCACCAGTGATAATTTTTTTCATATCAACCGCCTTATACATTAAATCTAAAGTGCATTACATCGCCGTCTTGCACTATATACTCTTTACCTTCCAGCCTCATTTTACCTGCCTCTTTGGCACCTGCTTCGCCGCCGTATTTTATAAAATCTTCATAAGATATAACTTCAGCTCTGATAAACCCTTTTTCGAAATCGTTATGAATTACCGCTGCTGCTTTTGGAGCGGTTGTTCCTTTTTTGATAGTCCAAGAGCGCACCTCTTTAACGCCAGCGGTAAAGTAACTCATAAGACCTAGTTTATCGAAACCTTTTCTGATAATTTGGTCTAAACCCGACTCTTCTACGCCCAAAGATTCGAGCATCTCTTTTTTCTCTTCTTCGTCAAAGCTTACCATCTCTTCTTCGATTTTTGCACAGAGTTTAATAACTTCTCTGTTTCGCTGCGCAGCATACTCTTTAAGCGCTTTTACATATTCATTATCTTCGGCAAGCGAATCTTCATCTACATTTGCGCCATAAATTATCTCTTTTGCGGTAAGAAGCCTTAACTCTTTTAAAATAGTGGCAAATGCGTCGCTGTCGTCTTCGAAAGTAGAAGCAGGCTGTTCATTTTCTAAATGTTCAAGCAGTCTTTTAGCAACTTCAAGCTGGGCTTTTGCATCTCTGTCATTGCCTTTGGCTTTGCGCTCTAAGTTAGATATTCTTTTCTCAAGTGCGCCGATATCTGCCAATAAAAGCTCGGTTTCGATAATTTCAATATCTCTCACAGGATCAACGCTGCCTTCTACATGCGTAATGTTTTCATCGTCAAAACATCTAACTATTTGCAAAATAACTTCTGTCTCTTTAATGTTAGACAAAAATTTATTTCCAAGCCCTTCGCCTTTGCTCGCACCCTTAACCAACCCCGCAATATCGACAAAATCAAGCGTAGAGTATTGAATACGCTCGGGGTTTACAATTTTTGCCAGCTCTTCTAGTCTGCTATCGGGAACCGGCACAACCGCTTTATTCGGTTCTATCGTGCAAAACGGATAATTCGCACTCTCTGCATTCTGCGCCTTTGTAAGTGCATTAAAAGTTGTCGATTTTCCGACATTTGGCAACCCTACCAATCCTATACCTAAACCCATTAAATATCTCCAATAATTTATTTTTCTGCAATTATACTGATTTTACTTTAAGCCTGATTTCGGCAGTCGTTTGTTTATGCTTTTATATCGGGTTGTGAAGCCGGAGCTTTGCATGCAGAAATATTTTTTTTGTGCAGTGAGGGCACTGCACCCTACAAAACTTTCTTTAATTTAAAAAACCCATTGCAAAGCAATGTTTCCAAAACTAATCACTAATCACTAATCACTATTCACTAATCACTAATCACTATTCACTAATCACTATTCACTAATCACTATTCACTAATCACTATTCACTAATCACTATTCACTAATCACTCAATCGTGCGGAAAACAGATTACGGAAAAATATTTCTCTAATCTCTAATCTCTAATCTCTCTTCTCTAAAAAAACACAGCCGCACCCTGCAAAACTTCAAACTCCCAACTTAAATCTCCGTCTTCTTAACAACATTCAACCCAAAACCGCTTAATCCTACAAATTCGGTATCTTTATTAGAAGTTAGCAGATTAATCTCTTCTACGCCTAAGCTTTTTAAAATTTGCGCGCCGATGCCGAACTCTTTTGCCTGCTCTTTGGAAATTACTTTTGTATCTAAAAACACCAGCAGTCCGCCGTTTCTTTTTAAATAATCTATCGCATTCATCAAAGATTTAAAGCGCTCTTCATTTGTTAAAAGAGCTAAATCGGTGCCGATGTTGTGAAATTTTACATTCTCTTTTCTGTTTGCGCTGTAAAATTTAATAACGGTATGAATCCGCCCCAAGTGGTCTTTAAATTTAATTTTTTCTGCATTTACGCCAAAAAAGTTCTCTTCGGTGCTTTCTATCTCTTTTACCAGTTTTTCGTTTGCTAAACGATACTCTACAATATCGGATATATATACTATTTTTAAGCCGTGCTTCTCTTTAAATTTTTCTAAATCGTCGCGGCGCGCCATTGTGCCGTCGTCTTTGATAATTTCGCAAATAACCGCCACAGGCGACAAACCCGCAAGCATACATAAATCTACCGAACCTTCGGTATGCCCCGTTCTTACCAAAACACCGCCGTCTTTTGCAATTAAAGGAAATATATGCCCAGGGCGCACAAAGTCGCCGGCTTTACTTAAAGGAGAAGCGAGTTTTTTTATACAATCATCCCTCTCGGCCGCCGAAATACCCGTTTTTGCCGTTGCGCTATCTACCGAAACCGTAAAAGCGGTAGTGTGAGCCGAGTCGTTATTTTCAACCATTGGCATTAACTCTAATTTGTCTGCTATCTCTTTACTCATAGGTGTGCAGATAAGCCCGCGCGCCTCTTTTGCCATAAAATTAACCATATCAGGCGTGCTAAAAGTTGCGGCGTAAACCAAATCGCCTTCGTTTTCTCTGTCTTCGTCATCCATCATAATGACCATTCTGCCTTTTTTTATCTCTTCTATAGCTTCTTGAACCCTTTTAATTGCGCTGCTCATAGCTTCCCTTGTTGTTTTTTGCCTAATTATACAAAAAAAATATATTTTTTTTATAAAAAACCCTTGACAGTTAAAAAAAAGTTTGCTATAATTCCGTCACTTAAAAAGTTGGGGTATCGCCAAGTGGTAAGGCAACTGGTTTTGGTCCAGTCATTCGGGGGTTCGAATCCCTCTACCCCATCCACTTTTAAGTAACTTCTCTGACGCGGAGTAGAGCAGCTTGGTAGCTCGTCGGGCTCATAACCCGAAGGTCGTTGGTTCAAATCCAGCCTCCGCAACCAATTCTTCTTATAATTTTATCTAAAGACCCCCATTCAATAATCTAATAATTCTATTTTGATGGTATAATTGCATAATTAATTATATGCATAAGGGATATGTTTTGACAAAAAAAGAGTTAAAACGGGAATCTATTTTAAAAACAGCTTTAAAACTTTTTTCTGCCCACGGCTTTCATAAAACTACAATTCCAGATATTGCCAATGCTTTAAATATGAGTGTCGGCAACCTATATAATTATTTTAAATCAAAAGATATTTTGGCAAAAGAGATTATTAAATACACTTCTGAAGTTTTAGGGCAGGAGATTCAAAAAGTAAATTTGCAAAATATCAGCTCAAAAGAGAAAATTAAAAAAATCGTAGAACTTTACTTTAAAATGGCAAAAGAGAAACCGGAAATGATAGAGTATTTTCTGCGTGTTTATCTTTCACACCGAGAGGTTTTTAACGACGGGTGTGAAGGGATGCTTTGCGTTTCGGGGTTTGTAACCGAAATTATGATATTTTTTGATAACGGCGTAGAGAGCGGGGAGTTGAGAAATCAGGATTTCTTTTCTGCTTTTGGGCTTTTTATGGGGTATCTTGGCGGAATGGTTTTTTTAAAAGGCGAAAATATTCTGCCTAAAAAGCTGGATGAATATATAGATGATATTTCAGAAAATATCTATAATGCTCTTAAGGCATAGTGATGGCAAGAAAGCCCAAGCTTCTTTGGATTCAATCTTTAACCTGCAACGGCAACAGCCACTCTTTTTTTAACCATAGCAACCTTTTTTCGATACTATCGCATTTTGAACTTATATATTTTCCTTTAATTGAAACCAAATACTCTTTGGAAGATGTTTTGCGAAAAAAAGTCCATAGCGATATATTAATAATAGAAGGTGCTATAAAAGAAGATTTAACAAAAGGCGGAGTGAATATAAAAGAGTTGATTCACCACTATGCAAAAGAGTCAAGATATATAATTACCGCAGGAACCTGTGCGACATTCGGGGGTATTTTTAAGCAATCCGAGCCTGAAAAAATAAGCGGTTTTGCGTTTGATAAAGAGAACGAAAAAGAGGATATTTTAAGTTTATATGAACATAGGTTAATTTCTCTGCCGGGTTGTCCGATACATCCCAAATGGCTTTCTTATGTGCTTTTGATGATAATAAACCGGCGCAGAATACCGCTTGATGAAAAGAACAGACCGCAAGAGCTGTATGGTTTTACTGTTCATACAGGCTGCGTTAGAAATGAGTATTTCGAGTGGAAAATAGATACCCACGGATTTGGACATAAAGAGGGGTGCTCTTTTTACGAAAACGGATGCCAAGGACCTTTTACACATGGAAGCTGCAATAAGATTTTATGGAATGATACCAGTTCCAAAACGGTTGTGGGCACACCCTGTTTTGGCTGTACCGAGCCGGATTTTCCAAAAGAGAGGCTTTTTAGCACAAAAACAAATATGGGAATTCCGCAAAAAATGCCGTTAGGCATTCCAAAACGGGCATATCTTACAGTTACTGGAATTGCCAAAAGTTTTAAAATAAAAAGATTAGAAAAAAAGGTAATCGACTACGAAAAATGATAGTAAAAAAATTAATAGAAAAAATAGAGGGCGAAGCGGAGCTTGAATTTGATTTTCAAGACGGTGTAATTAGAAATGTTGATATAAAATTCAATTTATACAGAGGTATAGAAGAGATTTTAAAAAACAAAGCGCCAAGAGATGCGCTTGTAATTACCCCAAGAGTTTGCGGTATATGCAATCATGCCCATTTAATTGCATCGGTTGGGGCTTTAGAAGATGGTATAAACAGAAGTGTTAAAAAGTTTGAAATTACTGAAAAGGCAAGAGATATTAGAGAATTTACACTTGCTTGCGAATTGATACAAAACCACATAAAATGGCTATATTTAACTATCTTCCCAAATCTAAACAGGGTTTTAAATATTCAAGAGAGCAAAAATTATGCGCTTAAAGCTATGTATGTATCAAATACTGTTACAAAGGCGCTGGCTATATTTGCAGGGCAGTGGCCGCACTCTAGCTACGCGGTTCCCGGCGGCGTTACCTGCGACCCGACTTTTGTAGAAGTGATGCAGGCAAAAAGTTACATAGAGGATGTGATAAGATTTTTTGAAAATGTTGTGCTGGGTATAAAATTAGAAGAGTTTTTGGCAATAAAATCGGTAACAAATTTAGATAAGCTAAAAGGGGATTTTGCAAGAATACTCTTTATGCTGGGCAAAAACGGTTTTGGCAAAATTGGGCAGAGTTACGATAGGTTTATTGTATTTGGTAACTCTAAATTTTCTATGCCCGGCAAAGCAACAGCTACAACCGTATCGGGTGCAGATATTAAATTTGTGCAAGAGTTTGAGCAAGAAGGCTCTTTTGCCAAAGCGGTTAAATATAAAGATAAATTTTTTGAAGCAGGACCCCTGGCTAGAGGAATTGTTGCAAAAGAGCCTGTAATTAAAAGTATGCACAAAAAGTATAAAGATTCAACCCTGACAAGGGTTTTTGCCAGAATTTACGAAAGTGCAAAACTGCTTTATGTTGCAAATGAAATTTTAAAAAACTTAAGAATAATGCAAGATAGCTGCACTTTAGATTCAAAAATTAGGTTAGAAGAGTTTGAAGGAATAGGAGTTGCAGAAGCGGCGCGAGGCTCTTTGATTCATAAAACCGAAATTGAAAACGGCAAAATAAAAGATTACCAAATAATTACCCCGACGCAATGGAACTTAGCCAACGGTGCAGCTGCTGCAAAAGCTATGATTGGCTTAAGGAGTGAAAATATAGCTTCGTTTGTGTTTAAAACCTTTGATGTCTGCTCTGTGTGCACAACGCATTAGAATTAAGAATTAAGAGTTAAGAGTTAAGAGTTAAGAATTGAGGATTGAGGATTGAGGATTGAGGATTGAGGATTTGTGGGTGTGTTAGTGTTGCTTTTATGGTGTATCCTTATATCGCAACAAGTTTAAAATTTATGTATGCGTAGGGTCGATTTATCGACCAATAATTCAAATAAATGGTTATTTTATGGTCGGTAAACCGACCCTACGCAAAAAGCTTGAATCTAGGTTTTTCAAAAAAATATTTTTCTTAAGTTGACGCTTATGCGGCACAGCTGCACCTGCAAATCCTTAATCCTTAATTCTTAATTCTTAACTCTTAATTCTCTTGTTTCTTTCCTACACATATTAAGGCAAAGCTATATAATATGAAAAAAGTGAATAGTTATTCAATTATAGTTTAGTGAAACTGTTTTATAATAATGAATGAATATTCAATTTTATAAAGGAGAAGTAATGGCGGGTGATAAGATAGAGTCTGTAAAGAGTCTTTTTACAGCTAAAAGTGCCAAGGTCGAAACCAATAAAGGCGAAGAGTATTATGAAAAACTATATGCTCAATGCCGTGCAAGATTAGACAGCTTAAAAAAGCTTGCTCCAATAGGCAATAATATTAAAATTAAAGAGGTAATTGAAGAGGAGGGGGTAAACAGAAGAGATTTTCTTAAATGGGCATCTGCTACAACCGCTATGCTTATGTTGCCAGCCTCTTTTACGCCGCTTGTTGCAGAGGCAGCAACGCTTATGAACAGAATTCCGGTTATTTGGATTGAACTTCAAGACTGTGCCGGAAATTCCGAAGCGCTTCTAAGAAGCGACGGACCAAAAATAGATGAAATAATTCTTGATATTATCTCTTTGGAATTTCACGAAACTTTAATGGCGCCATCGGGTTACCAAGCCGAAAAACAGCTTGAAGATGCAGTTAAAACCTTTAAAGGAAAATATCTTTTATTTGTCGAAGGTTCTGTTCCAATGGGAATAGACGGGCATTTTGGAACAATCGGTGCCAAAGCAGAAACTTTTATCGAGCATTTAACAAAATTGGCAAATGATGCAGCTGCTGTTATTGCAGTAGGTTCTTGTGCTACATTTGGCGGTATTCCGGCAGCTGCTCCAAACCCTACCGATGCAAAAGGTGTTATGGAAGTAATTAACGGCAAACCGATTGTAAACATTCCTGCCTGTCCTGCTAACCCGTCTAATATGGTTGGTGTATTGCTGCATTATGTTTTAACCGGACAGCTGCCGGAACTTGATTCTCTGCTTCGTCCTAAATTTGCATTTGGATACAGAATTCACGACAATTGCGAAAGAAGAGCGCACTTTGATGCAGGCGAATATGTAGAAGAGTGGGGCGATGAAGGTGCTAAAAATAATTTCTGTCTATACAAAATGGGGTGTAAAGGACCTATGACATTTAATAACTGCTCTATCATTAGATATAACGAAGGTGTAAACTGGCCAGTT
>JALWKP010000042.1 GCA_027081355.1 Campylobacteraceae bacterium | reverse complement strand
TCTAATCTCTAATCTCTAATCTGCTTCGAGCATTTTGCATTTTATATCTATAAAATACAAAACATTTAATCAACTGCCAATAACCTTAATTCCTGACAACCTTAATCTTAGTTCCTGTTGCACTGTCTTTAAATGTTATATTTTTGCCGCTTACCTTATATGTAACAGTGCCTATATTTTGAATAAATCCGTCTGCAAGAGCTTTTGCATTTTTGCCTCCGTATATTTTTTCTCCTCTAAAGATATGTTCTATTGTATCTGCCGGATAATTTGCTTTTAACACTTTTTTATTAAATTCATCGCCGCTCATACACTCTAATGAGCTCATACAAACTTGGCTGGGAGTTATTCTTAATCTCATAAGAGCCTGCCCCATGCTGTAAATTTCTACTTTTGTCTCATCGTCTGCTTTGCTTACAAACCCCTGGTCAGCATATTTAACAGTAGGTGTTTTAAAAATAATCATACTGCTGTTGCTGCTTTTATACTCTGGCATTTCCCCTACACAGCCGCTGATTGCAATTGCTGCGACTGCTAAGCTTATATATTTTTTCATTTTTTTTGCCTTTTTGTGAAATTTAAGCGTATTTTAAGATATTTTACCTTATAATTCCGTCACTTCAAAACGAAGCAACTGTTTGGCCCCTTCATCTAGCGGTTAGGATTCCAGGTTTTCATCCTGGCCACAGGAGTTCGAGTCTCCTAGGGGTCACCACTTACAGAATAAACTCCGAAATTATATCACTCTAAAATATTTTGTCAAGAAAATCTTTTTACAAGCAATATTTTTATATTATTCCTTATGAATTTTATTAAACATATACAGTTTCAGCAATTTGTTAATCTTTTACTGATTTTAATAATTGCAAAAAATAATCACACTTTAATTGCCAGCTGGCAAACTGTAACGGCTTTGGCTCTGTTTTCAGCTTTTTTTGAACTTTTGCTTGTAAATATTAAGCAAAGAAGCAAAACTATATACCTGCCTTACTCTGCTATAATTACATCTTTTGGGATTATACTAATGATTGGATGGTTGAAATGGTATATTCCTTATATTTTGGTTTCACTTGCGCTTTTACAAAAAAAGCTGCTGCTAATTGAAAACAGGCACATATTTAACCCCTCTAATTTTGCTGTAATAATCGCTCTTGGACTCTTTTATCCAAAAGCTTTGCCAATAGTCGGACAAATTGGATACCAAGGATATTTGCCGGTAATTGTAACATTAATTTTGGCGATTTTTATTTTGTATCGTGTAAACAGATTGACAATCTCTTTACTTTTTGCATTTTTTTATACCATTTTAGAATACTTTATTATCGCTCATTCAAATCCGACATGGGAATTTACGCACTTTTTAACAAAATTTTACAGCACCTCTTTTATAGTTTACATATTTTTTATGCTGACAGACCCCGCAACCACTCCAAATTCTGTTTTAAAACAGGCAATTTTTGCCTTTTTGGTTGCATTGATTGCGGTATTGTTTGATTTCTATTTAGGAATAAAGGTGCAAAATTTATTTAGTGCGCTATTTTTAACTTCTTTGCTTTTTGCCCCTTTTTATAACAATTTAACTAAAGAAGATTGGATAAAATATAGTATAATTTTACTCTTTAGCATAGCGGTTTTAATTGTGATTTACACTCATAAAACACTTTATTTTAGCGCATCGTAAAGGATTTTAAATGAAAAAGTTTTTAACAGTTCTTCTTTTATCGGTTTTAGTTTTAAATGCATACCCGATTGGACCGAAAAACTTTAATAAAGCAATTCATTCAAAAAGAGTTGTCTTGGTTAAATTTTGGGCTAAATGGTGTGCTATGTGCTCTTTGTTAAATCCAAATTTTCAACAGGCAAAAAAAATAATCGGCAAAAAAGCGTTACTGCTTGAATATAATGTCGATTTAGGCGGATACCCTCTTAAAAAATATCAAATTACAACCCTGCCTACAATGATTCTTTTTGAAAACGGAAAGCCTGTAGAAAAGAATAGCTCTATTTTAAGCGCAAAAGATATAGCAGATTGGGTTTTAGGCTACGTTCCAGTTAATGAATAAAAAAATTTTAGCTTTGGCAATTCCTAGTATCCTTAGCAATATTTCAAATCCGCTGGTTTCTAGCGTTGATACTGCATTGATGGGGCATTTAAACAGCAGCAGCCTTGCAGCTCTTGGTGCAATGGGAATGGTCTTTATGTTTATTTACGGCGTTTTTAACTTTTTAAGAAGCGGCACAACAGGCATTGCTGCACAAGCTTACGGTGCCGGCAAAAAAAATTTAATTATTGGCACTTTATACCGTGCAATGGCAGCAGCTTTTGTTTTGGGAGTGCTTTTAATTTTGTTTAAAAATTACATTTTTACCTCATCTATTTATCTTATGAATGTAGCTGAGAGTTATAAAAATCAAAGCCGAATTTACTTTAATATTCGTATATATACAGCTCCGGCTTTGTTTGCATCATACGTGCTTATGGGGTGGTTTTTTGCTCTTCAAAATGCAATTTACCCTCTTATTATGACATTATTTTTAAATATCTTAAATATAGTGCTAAGTTATTATTTGGTATTTGTAAAAAATATGGGCATAGAAGGAGCGGCTCTTGGAACTTTAATTTCACAATATACCGCTTTGTTTTTGGGTTTTTTAATGCTTTTAAAATATAAAAGCTTTCTTAAATTGCCATCTTTAAAAGAAATTTTAATTAAAAGCCAAATTATGCATCTATTTAAAGTAAATAGAGATATTTTTATAAGAACTTTGGCTTTAACTTTTGCTTTTGCTTTTTTATATTCTCAAGCAGCGCTTGCCGGAGAGGATAAATTGGCTGTTATGGTGCTGCTGTTGCAATTTGTGATTTGGTTTGCATACAGTTTAGACGGTTTTGCAAATGCAGCCGAAGGACTTTGCGGCAAATATTACGGTGCCAGAGATTGGCAAAATTTCAATAAAGCGATTAAGTATCTTCTGGCATGGTCATTGGTGTTGAGTATTATCTACACACTGCTTTATAATTTTTTTGGTGAAAATATTTTAAAACTTTTTACAAATCAAATGAATCTAATAAAAGAGGCAAAAGTATTTATGCCATATATTTCAATTATTCCTTTAATCAGCTTCTTAGCTTTCATTTGGGATGGAATATACATAGGAATTACGGCAGTAAAATCTATGAGAAATACGCTTTTAATCTCTTTGGCTCTTTACATAACAGGCTTTTATTTAACTAAAAATTTAAATTTTATCTATGCGCTATGGATAAATTTTATACTTTTTTTATTTTATCGAGGAGTAATTCAAAGCTATTTATATCTAAAAAATGGGAAAGAATTAAAATAGCTATATGACATATCAAAAATTTTTTTAAAAAAAATTGATTTAAATTAATTCATAGAATTGAAAATTAGGATATAATTATATATATCACTTCAGGAGATGATAAAATGAAAGTAAGAAATTCAAAAATATTTAAAATTTTTAAAAGGGTAAATGGTTTTGTGATTGCATTCATTTTGCTAAGTAAATAATCTTCAGCAGCCTTTGGGCTGTTCTTTCTCTAATTTACAGCCAATTTTGATAACTTTAATGATAAACTAAACACAATCAATAAGAAATTTATAGGAATTCACATGAAAAAAACAATTTTAGCAATAGCAGCTTTGGGTTTTGCAGGCTGTGTAAACAGTCAAAATATAGAATTAGAAGGCAAAATTGCGTTAAAAGGTTCACAGCCTCACACTTATTTAGTTTTAGAAGACCAAAAAACACTTAAAGATTACAAAATAGCCAACAGCAGCCAATTTAATCTTATTAATAAACAAAATCAAATAGTAAAAGTAGAAGCAAAACTGCTAAAAAAACCTGTGGGTCCCGGTTTTCCTGCTGTTATAGAAGTAGTCAGCGTTAAATAATTTAGTATAAAGTCGGGAAAGATTATTTCCCAACTTTTACTTTATGGCTGCGAGCATATCGCTAAATGCTTTTTCAAAAGAGTTTAAACCTTCTTGCATTAATGTTTTGTAAACCTCTTGCATATCTATTCCGGCTTTTTCTAAAGCGTTAAAGTGCTCCAGAATAGTTTTGGTATCAATTGGCAGAGCCAGTTTGCCGCAGTTTGGGTTGTGTTCGTAAGCCTCTATTGTTTCTATCGGGGCGGTGTTTATGCTATGTTTGGCGCAAAGTGAGGTTATATAGTAATCTTTTGGCAAATCCTGCCCGGCTTTTACGCCTGTGCTTGCAAAAAGAGGTTTAATTGCGGGCTCTTTTTCTTTGATAATATCGTTATAAATTTTAGCAGCATTCATTATACCGGTTTTGGCTGTAGGGATTCCTAACTCTCTTAATTTGCCATCTAGCATTCGATCAAAGCGGCTTACAAAAATGCTAATAACCCCCTCTACACGCCCTTCGTCAAATTGCTGGAACTCTTTTATACCTTTTTTCAAGGCTTCAAACGATTTTCTAGCCTGATCGGGTGAGAAAACAAGCGTTGCATTTACGCTGATTCCGCGGCTTGTAAGTTCGCGCATAGCTTCATATCCGGCTTCGGTTGCGGGGATTTTAATCATAACATTTGGTTCGCCTATCTCTTTAAAAAGCTTAATACCTTCATTAATTGTCCCTTTGGTATCGTTAGAGAGATACGGATCAACCTCTATGCTTACATATCCGCTGTATCCGGCATCGTAGCAGACTCTTAAAACCTGAGCAGCGGCTTTAATATCGGCAATTGCCAGCGTTTCATATTTCTCTTTTGCGCTTTTGCCCTCTAACTCTTTTAACTGCTCTTTGTAAGCCGGCGAAGTTGTAATTGCATTTGCAAAGATTGCAGGATTGCTTGTTGCGCCGTCTATTGTGCCGTAATCGATCATATTCTTAAGTTTAGTCTTAATAAAATCTCTTTCGATAAAATCGACCCAGAGTGAAAATCCGCTTGTTTCATCAACCATCGCTATACTCCCATTTAAAATCTTGCCAGCTTCCTATGTCGCCGCCGCTTTGAAGCGCCTCTTCAAGCTCATCCAAAAATTGCCCTCTATTAACCAATTTTGCTCCCATTCTTTGGAGGTGTGCGGTAGGAACTTGACAATCTATGAAATTATATCCTCTATCGCTTAAAGTATCACACAGTGCTTTTAGGGCAATTTTAGAGGCATCTTTTTGCAAAGAGACCATACTCTCGCCAAAAAAAGCTTTGCCAAGAGCTATTCCGTAAAGTCCGCCGATAAACTCATTATTTCTATATACTTCCACACTATGGGCAAACCCCATTTCGTGCAACTGTGTATAAGCCTCTTGCATAGATTTTATAAGCCAAGTTCCGCTTTTTTCTCTAACTTCGGCGCATTTAGAAATTGTAAGTTCAAAATTATTATCAAATTTTACCTCGTAATTGCGTTTTCGTAACACTTTTTTAAATGATTTGCGCACAATTATATCTTTTGGATAGAGCAGAAGGCGCGGGTTTGGCGACCACCAAAGTATCGGGTCGCCCTCGTTAAACCACGGAAAAATCCCGTGCCTGTAAGCAGACAAAATACGGTTAGGCTCAAGCCCGCCGCCGTAAGCCAAAAGCCCCTCGTCGCTTGCATTGCGCGGGTTGGGGAAAGTGTAGCTAAATTGGCTTAAAGGCGTTATAAAGTAATCGTCGTCAAATATCGAAGACATCAGCTTTTCTCAAATTCAATTTTAAATTCGCCGCCGCTAAAGCCCGCTTTTGCAATACCGCCGCCTTTTAATTCGCCAAATAGCATTGCATCGCTAAGCTGCTCTTTGATTTTTTCATCTATAACTCTTGCGATTTCTCTGGCGCCAAAGCCGCTTTGGGCAATTTTTGCAACCTCTTTAACCGCGCTTGGAGTCAGTTTGATACTTACATTTTTATCTTTTAACTGCTCGTTTAGTTTGCTAATTTCTATTTTTACAATTTGCTCAAGCTCGCTTAATCCAAGCTCATTAAAGTGGACTATTTTGCTTAAGCGGTTTCTAAATTCGCTGCTAAAGAACTCTTTTACCGCTTTATCGCTTTTTAAACTCTCATCTTTGTTAAAGCCCATAACATTGGCTTCTTTAGTTCCAAGATTTGAGGTCATTATCAAAATTACATGCTTAAAGTCGCTAACTGCGCCGTTATTGTCCGTAAGCTTCGCCCCATCCATAATTTGCAGCAAAATATTCATAATATCAGGGTGCGCTTTTTCAACTTCATCTAGCAGCAGCACGGTGTGCGGATGCTTTTTAATCATCTCAGTAAGCAGCCCGCCCTGCTCAAAGCCCACATACCCCGGAGGCGCCCCGATAAGGCGGCTTACTGCATGTTTTTCCATATATTCGCTCATATCCAGGCGCTCAAAATGAATGCCAAGCTCATTTGCCAATTCGCGCGAAAGAGCGGTTTTGCCAACTCCGGTAGGTCCGATAAACAGAA
>JALWKP010000041.1 GCA_027081355.1 Campylobacteraceae bacterium | reverse complement strand
TCTACTCAATTGCAACTCCTTAATTAGTTACAACCACCCTGAGCAGATATAATACTAAAAGTTAAACGGTGGAACCTTTGATTCATGACCTTGCCCTTAGGGCAAGGTTTTCTATTTTGAAATAAAGATTTAAATGTGTAATTATACAAAAACGAGATTATCACATATTCCGAACTATCTGTTTACCTAATAAAACAGATAGCCAAAAATTTAAGAGCAGATTATTTTAATTTTGTAATATATTCGGCAAGCGCTTTAATTTCATCATCACCCAAAGAAACTGCCTGTCCTTTCATAACTCCGCCCATGCCGTATTTATTTCTTATTCCTACTTTATATCCTTTTAGTGCCTCTTCTATTTCTTTTTTACTCATTTTTGCAATGATTTTAGATTTGCCTAAAGCACTTTTTTCACCTTTTTTTCCATGGCAATTAATACATTTAGCATAAAGTTTAGCAGGATTTATTTTAGAACTGCTATTTTGTAAAACTTCTGTTCCATTTGCATTTAGCAAAGAGAAAAACAATGCGGTTCCAAATATAATAAATTTCATATCAACTCCTTAAAAATAGGATTATCAATCTAATTTTACCACTCGTTTAGTGAAATTATAGTGAAATATTTAAACTATTTCAAATTACCGATAACTTTGTATTTGTCCCAATAAACTTTTAAAAGTTCTTTTAATTTCTCATCACTTAAATTTACAGGTTTTAGCGGCAAATATTTTTTTACAAAATCTTCATCCATCACGGAATTTAAAGAAATTGGATTTTTACAGTAATAGAAAAGAGCTGTTTTAAAATTTTCTTCTCCTCCGTAAACTAAAAGCGCATTCATAAATGTTTTTCGCAAATTTACATTTTTCTTTTTGTGACAGGCAACGCAGTCTTGTTTAAAATCTCCATAAACAAATACCGTTAAAACTATTGCCAAAAAAACTCTTTTTACCATATTATTTTCACCTCTGTTCCTATATTTTCTTCTGAATTAACTTCTATTTTTAAATTATACATATCTATAATTTGTTTAACAATATTTAAACCTATTCCAAAACCGCCTTCGCTGCTGTTAAACCTGCTGTATCGCTTAAAAAGTTTGTCTAAATTCTCTTTTTTTATACCCAAGCCGCTGTCTTTTATGCTTAACTCTTTATCTTTTAAAGTTATATCTATTGTGCCATTAACCTTATTGTACTTAATCGCATTAGAAATTAAATTATCTATCAATCTCGAAATAAGCTTGCTGTCTGCATTTATATAAAAATCTTGCAAATTTAAACAGATTTTAATTTTTTTAGATTCCATTAAAAGAGAAAAATACTCAACTCTCTCTATTACTATATCTTTTAAATTAAATTTACGGTTATTTGGCTCTTTATTGTTTTCTAATGTTATAAATTTCAAATCTTTATAAATAGATTCTAAAGTTCTCGAAGCTATTTTAACCCTATTTAAAATTTTAATCGCTTTAGGCTCCAATTTAGATGTATCTACCATTTCAATATTTGTATTGATTATACTAATTGGAGTATTTATTTCGTGCGTGGTATCTTTTATAAAATTATCCAAAAGCTCTATTGACTGCTGCATTGGTTTAACAAAAAGTTTAGCCAAATAATACCCTAAAACCGATAATACAAGCAGTGCCAACAAAGCATAAAGCGCAATTTTTTGATAAACGGTATTTATAAACCCATGATTTTTAGGTATCTCTATAAAAAGATATTTAGCCCCCAAATAATAATCGCTTAAAATCGACAGATATACAACATTATCTCCGCTAAAATAGAGTGTCTTGTCAAATTTTATCTCCTTGCTTTTCATTGTAGAAAAAATCTCATTATACTCCAAATCATAAATTGCACTGTTGTATCTATTGTCTCTTGGATATTTTCTGTATTTTGGAAAGTGGTTATGCAGCCACTTAATGCGTCTTGTCTGTAAAATAGCAAACTTTTGCATAAGTGTTTTGTATTCTATATTTATCCTCTCTACATTAGCTCTGTAATAAATTGTAGATACCGCAGCAATTATAGTTAATATTAAAACCGTATAAATTGTTAAAAATCTGATTAAAGTCTTTTTTTCACTACTTAGCAACGTATCTGTATCCCCGTTTTTTAATACTCTCTATTCTCTCTTTTCCTAAAATTTTACGCAAATTTTTAATATAAGTTCTTAAAGAGCTGTCGCTTGGGGTTTCGTCGTAATCCCAAAGCTCGTTAAAAATATATTCATGACTGATAACTTCACCTTTTTTAGATACAAAAATTTCCAAAAGCTTAGTCTCTTTATGACTTAATTTGTGCGGTCCGTCTTTTGTAATTAACTCTCCGCTCGAAGGAGAAAAAACAATACCATTGCATAACTCGATATCATCGCCTGTTTTATTATGCCTTTTTAAAACAGCTTCGATTCTAATTTGCAACTCTTTTAAAGCAAAGGGCTTTTTAATATAATCTTCGGCTCCTGCATTAAAACCTTTTTCCACATCATCTACACCGTCTCTTGCGGTTATATAAATTACTGGAGTTGTTACCCCAAAAGAGCGCACACTTTTTAAAAGCTCAAAACCGTTTAAATTGGGCACATTTACATCTAATAAAATCAAATCGTATCTATTCTCATAAAGCAAAGATTCCGCTTCATAGCCATCCATTACCGCCTCTACCTCATAACCGCTATCATGCAGAAAATCAACTAAAGTTTCATTTAAAGTCGGATCGTCTTCTAACAAAAAAATTTTTACAGACAAAACAAGCTCCTATATTAAATTAAGCATATTATACTAAAAAAATTGATAATTTATAATTGATAATGGATAATTAAATTCAATTATCCATTATACATTCTCAATTGTCAATCAAATATGCCTGCTTGCCAATGCAACAATATGCTCTGTCGGTAATGCACCCGATATTCTTTCTGCCTCTGCGCCATTTTTAAATACAATCATTGTAGGAATCGAACGAATACCGTATTGAGCGCTAATTTGCGGATTCTCTTCGGTATTTACCTTTACAAATTGAACTTTAGGAGCCAATTGCCTGCTTGCCTGCTCGAAATTTGGAGCCATCATTCTGCACGGTCCGCACCACGGAGCCCAAAAATCAACAATAACCGGAGCTGTTGAATTTTGTATAATATAATTAAAATCACTTGTATTAGCCTCTATAACTTTACCGTCTAAAAGAGACTTGCCGCACGAACCGCAATTAGCTTTTGCATAACTGTCTTTTAATGGTAATCTGTTGATTTTTTTACAATGAGGACATATAAAGTTAAATTTACCCATAAGCATATCCTTTTTTAAAAGGATTATATCTTAACTGTCAAAAAATATTTTGGAACCTAAGTAGCATAAGCCGCTAAATTAAGCGGCTTTTTTCTCTTTTTTACTTTTGCTTTTTTCAGATTTAGACTCTTTTTTAGTTTTGCTGTTTTTATCCTCTTTTACTTTACTTTTAACTTCATCTTTTTTAGCCTTAGAATCTTTTTCTTCTTTCTTAGTATTCTCTTTTACCTCTTCTTTAGCTTTAGAAACTTTTTTTGAACTTTTTTTAGTTGCTGTTTTTTTATTGGAAGATTTTTTGCCATTTTTAACATCTTTTAAAATATTTTCGGCAATAACTTCACCGATACCCTTTACTTGCATTAAATCTTCTTTGGTCTTTAATTTATGCGTTTTTCTATACTTAACAATAGCATCAGCTTTAGCTTCGCCAACACCTTTAATACTCATAAGCTCCTCTTTAGAAGCATTTTGAGGATTCAAACCAAAAAGCAAACCAAAACCCAAAACTAATGCAATCAGTGTCTTTTTCATACTCTGTCCTTAAAAATAGAATAGTGAGCATTAAGCTCTAGATATAATTATAATAAAAAAAATTAAATATTAAGGATAAAATGACAAAAAATTAATTCAAAGAAGAATTTTCCTAAACAATACCCTAAAAAGGGTTATTGTAATTGGATAAAATAGAAGAAACAAGGAGAAGATTAAATTAAATTAATCTCTCTGTTTTCTTAAGAAAGTAGGAGCATCGTAATATGTTTCGTTTTCTTCGCCTACCACATTGATATTAATTACTCTTCTTCTAGGTTTTTCAGGAGTATTCACATTTGCTGGTTTATTCTGTTTGGCAACTTTTGCTTCACTCCCATTGCCAGAAGATACGATATCTTTCTCAAAGCCTGTTGCTACAACAGTAATATACACTTCGTCTTCTCCAATTGATTCATCTGTTGTTGTTCCAAAAATTACACTTGCATCATCATCTGCATACTCTTCAATTGTATTCATAGCTTCAGAAATTTGAATAATAGAGTAATCAGGATGTGTTTTAAAGTGAACCAATACACCTTGGGCACCGTCAATCGAAATATCACCCAACAGCGGTGAACTGATAGCTTGAGTAGCCGCTTCAAATGCAGCATTTTGCCCCTCTGCATGACCAATACCCATTAGTGCTAAACCTTTATGGCTCATTACTGTTTTAACATCTGCAAAGTCTAAGTTAATATCACTTGGAGAGTGAGAAATAATAACATTAGAAATTCCAGATACCGCTTGACACAAAACATCATCTACAAGTTTAAAACTCTCTTTTAAACCTAAATTTTTATCTACAATTGTTAAAAGTTTTTCATTTGGAATTACAATTATAGAATCACTCTCTTTTTTTAACTCTTCTAAACCCTGCTCAGCTAATTTGGTTCTTTTTCTGCCTTCAAACTTAAAAGGAGTAGTAACAACAGCAACAGTTAAAGCTCCTACCTCTTTAGCAGCTTGAGCAACTACTGGAGCAGCGCCCGTTCCTGTTCCGCCTCCTAATCCAGCGGCAATAAATACCAAATCTGAACCTCCAAGAGATTCTTTAATCTCTTCATAACTCTCTGTTGCAGCTTCTCTTCCTTTATCCGGAACCATACCGCAGCCTCTGCCCCTTGCAACATTTTTACCAATTTGAATTTTATAAGGCGCATGCGAACTGTCCAAGGCTTGTGCATCTGTATTTGCAACAATCATATCTATGCCTTTAATATTTTCTTCCACCATATGATTAATCATATTGCCTCCGCCGCCGCCGACGCCTATTGCTTTAATTACTGCCCCTTCGCTAGGAACTATAGATGGGTCATTAATAACTTCAACTTCAAATTTTTCCATTTTCTTCTCCTTGTTTTTTAAAATAACTGTTTTATCCAATTTTTGACTTTTTGTATAAAGTCGCCTTTTGTTATCTCGGTATCTTCAAGTTCACCAAAAACAAAAGGTTCGGGCTTAGTTGTTTTGTTATCCACAATCAATCCCTCGCCTTTAGAATTTTTAGCAGGAGTGCCGGTATTAGTTAATTTAATATTGCCTAGACCTACCTCTCCATGCTCCTCTTTTTGATGCAATAATCTTTTTTTATTATCAATTTCATATTGAGTATTTTTACCGGCTTTATACAATAATAAACCTATTACTGTTGAATTCTCCGGACCTCTTAGTTCTTCAAATAAGCCTTTTAAATGTTTTGGTTCCCCGATCCTTACTGAAAGTCCCGGGAAAACAGATTGAGTAAACTCTCTTAAATTTTTCAGCTTAGTCATACCGCCGGTTAAAACAATCCCAGCACCGATACTGTTTTTTAAACTGCTTTGCTCCAAATATTTGGCTAAAATTAATAAAGACTCTTCTACTCTGTCATAAATAACATTTTGAATTACCTTAAGGGGTATTTCACTTCTATTATCCGTATCCCCAATTATTGGCAATTCCAAAATATCATCATTTATTTCTAATAAATCTCCATGACTTTTTTTAATCTGCTCCGCAACATTTAAAGGAGTATGAAGAGCTATAGAAATATCATTGGTTATGTGATTAGAACCGACAGGCAAAAAACGGTTATATCTAAGTGTATTTCCTTTAAATACACTTACAGTGCTTGTCTGTCCGCCAAGATTTAAAACGGATACGCCCAACAGCTTTTCATCTTCTGAAAGCGTAGCAATAGATGCTGCATAACTGTCCAAAACAATAGACTCAATATCTAAGCCAGCAGACTTTATAGCTTTTTTAACATTGCTTAAACTCGTTTTTTGAGCAATTATAATATGAGTTTCCACCTCCATACGCGTAGCATTCATACTGTATGGGTCCTCAATATTTGACTGCTCATCAACTTTAAAGTTATAAGGCAAAACATGCAGCACTTCGTAATCCTGCGGAATTTTTGCATTATAAAGCGCTGTTTCCATTACCCGCTCTATCTCTCTTATTGTAATATCTTTTTGAGAAATATTTACAATTCCAATAGAATTAGTGCTTTTTGCATAAGCGCTGGATATTGAAACTATTGCTGAAGAAACATTATTGCCTGCAATTCTTCTGGCATCATTTACCGCTTTTCTTATAGATTTAGATGCCAAATCTATATTTGTAATAATCCCCTTTTTGACGCCATGAGATTTTGCAAAACCGTGCCCCAAAACTTTAACTTCCTGGGATTCATCAATTTCTGCGATAACTGC
>JALWKP010000040.1 GCA_027081355.1 Campylobacteraceae bacterium | reverse complement strand
TGCATAACTTTTTAGGTCACTTAGGTTCAGGAACCAGCACAGATGTAGCAAGAAAAGCGCTAGGACGGGGCAGCAACTTTTATGAAAGAATCCTTTATTTTGGATATCCGATAAAACCAGGAGAGTTGGCAGGAGAAATTCTAACTTACACAAAATATAATATAGTAGGCGACCGCCAGCCGCTAGACCATTTTGACCACGCATTGGAAAACTTTTTAAGAAGCCCAAGACACTGTGCTTTGTTAATGAATCCAAGATTTAGCGATGTCGGCATAGCTGCATATAAAGATAATGAAAAAATTTATTGGGATATCGAGTTTGGGGAATCTGCTTATAATTAAAACTCCTCCCCTTTTTATTAAACCATTTTACGATATACTAATAAAAAAGCTTTTAAAGGTGTAAAATGGGTGCTTCTAAAGAGATTTACGAAAAGGCGGGGCTTTTTTATTTAGGGAAAGATGTTGATAAAAACAGTTTTGAGCCAACCGATGTTTTGACGCTGCTTAAAAATAAAAACTTCACAACCCACGCAGCGATTATCGGGATGACGGGCAGCGGTAAAACGGGGCTTGGGATTGATATTTTAGAAGAGGCGGCGATTGATAATATTCCATCAATCGTTATCGACCCAAAAGGGGATATGGGCAATATGCTCTTAACCGACCCGACTTTTAACCCAAAAAACTTTGAGCCTTGGGTAGAAGACGATGCTAAAAGCAAAGGCGAAGACCCGCTAAAATATGCCGAAAAAATCGCAAATATATGGAAAGAAGGCATTGAGAGCTGGGGGCAGGATTCAGACCGTGTAGAACGCTTTGCAAAGGTTGATAAAACAATTTACACTCCCGGCTCGAGTGCCGGCGTGGGTATAAATATTTTAAGCTCGCTGGAAAAACCAAACAGCGAAATTATGGAAGATGCCGATAATTTCAGCGCATATCTCTCTAGCACGGTAAGCTCGCTTTTAGCCCTCATTGGCATAGAGGCAAATCCTCTTGAGAGCAAAGAGTTTATTCTGCTTTCTCAAATTATTGCCAAAGCGTGGCAAAATAACGAAAAAATCGGCTTAGATACGCTTGTAAGCGCTGTGCTTCAGCCAAGCTTTAAAAAAATCGGAGTGCTTCCGCTGGAGAGCTTTTACCCAAAAGCAGAGAGATTTAAACTTGCAAACAAATTCAATTCGGTAATCGCTTCGCCGTCGTTTATGGGCTGGCTGGAGGGCGAAAGCCTTGATATTCAAAAACTGCTTTACGGCAAAGGGGGCAAAGCAAAAATTGCGATTTTCTCTATTTCACACCTAAACGATTCACAAAGAATGTTTTTTGTTACCCTGCTTTTAAATAAAATAGTAGCATGGATGCGCCGCCAAAGCGGAAGCAACCGCTTAAAAGCGCTGCTTTATATGGATGAGATTTACGGTTTCTTCCCGCCGATTAAAAATCCGCCCTCTAAAGAGCCGATGATTACGCTTTTAAAACAGGCAAGAGCTTACGGCTTGGGCGTTGTGCTTAGCACCCAAAACCCGGTCGATTTGGATTACAAAGGCTTAAGCAACATAGGAACCTGGTGTATCGGGCGTTTGCAGACAACCCAAGATATAGAGCGCGTAATCGACGGGCTTGGGGGCAAAATAGATTCTAGCTTTAACAAAGACGAAATCGAAAATCTGCTTGCCAATTTGAAAAAACGGACATTTTTCTTAAAATCTGCGCATCTGGAAGATATTAGGCTGTTTGAGACAAGATGGGTTTTAAGTTACTTAAAAGGTCCGTTGAAAAAAGATGAAATTTCGCATTTAATGCAAGCTAAAAAAGCTCAAATTGAGCCGTTAAGCGCCGTTTCGCAAGAGAGCAGCGACAGTGAATATGTAAACTCCGTAGTATTAAACGGAAATGTCATTCAGCGTTACGAAGCCGATATTACGGGCAAAAAGCGGTATATTCCGACAATCGCCTCAAATGTAGAAGTTCAATATATCGACACAAGGCGTTCTATCGATGAAACAAAAGAGTTTAATCTTTATATCGATTTAAGCGAATTGAACAGTTGCAATTGGGATGAAGCCCAAGCACTGGACGAACCGCTTGCAAGCTACCCGTCAACTGCGCCAAAAGATGCCAAATTCAAACCTCTGCCGTCTTTTGTCAGCGAAGATAAAGATTTAAAACAGTGCGCAAGGGAGTTAAAAGAGCATATTTACTCTACCCAAAAAATCGAGCTGTATCGTTGCAAGCGTTTAAGAATGGAATCTAAAATAGATGAGAGTTACGACGATTTTACCGTGAGGGTAGAAGATGTTTTAAAAGATAAATTTGAAGAAGAGTTAGATAAATTAAAAGATAGATACAAATCTAAATTCGACAGAGTTCAAGCGCAAATCGAGCGTGCGGCTGCGCAGGTAAAAAAAGAAAAATCCGACCAAACCAGCTCTTTAATAACTGCCGGAATGTCAATAATAGGCGCACTTTTTGGCAGAAGCAGCGTAAGCAAAATCGGCACGGCAGTAAGCAGAGGCAGCCGCGTGCTAAAAGAGCGGGGCGATGTTAGCCGCGCCGAAGCAAAATTGGAAGATTTGCAAGAAAAATTAGAAGATTTAAAAAACGAACTTGATGAAAAAATCGACGAATTGGATGAAAAATACAGTATCGATAATTATGAAATAGAGACAATTTTCATTAAGCCTAAAAAGAGCGCAATCGACATTGAAGAGATTGCCGTTTTGTGGAGGGTTGAGTATTGATTTAAGAGTGAAGGAAAAAGGGTGAAGATTTATCCTCGATTAGAATGCATACTTTAACTATAATAGGTCAAAGTATGAGTTCCCGGCAATGATTTTAAAAAAAAGGAATCTGATGTCTTTAACAAAAAAAGCGTGGATGAGGTATTTTGCAAGAAATATCGATATTTTTATAGGTGCCAACATTGTAGCAATTGTATTGGGATTTATGATTGGTTCGGCATTTTATTACAGCGGAATGCCTTTAAATATCGATGAAAGTTTTTTTTCGATATTTTTTCCCATTGCTTCTCTTATGATTTATCTTTTTATAGAAGCGATAATAATTGCCAAATTCAAAACAACAATAGGAAAAAAGATTTTTGGCATCAAAATAGCAAATGGTGATAATCAGAATTTATCGGCAGAAAATTCTATAAAAAGAAATTTTATTCTCTGGATTAAGGGGATGGCTTTGGGCATTCCAATAGTTTCGCTTATTGCTTTAATTATAGCTTTTAACAATTATACCCAAAATGGGGAAACTTCGTGGGATGAAGCTGTAAATAGCAATGTAAGTTTTGAAAATATCAGCAATTTAAGGTTCTATTTAGGTATTGCCGCTTGGGTATTAACTCTATTTTTAAATATTTACTTAAACAATGCTTATTAAACTATTTAACAGATACAAATCGATACTTTTTATTATAGGCGGCTTCTTTTTAGGGGCTTCGCTTAGCGGCGGGCTACTTTTTTACAGCGGGAAAGAGTTGGTAAATGTTTTTGTTTACTTTGCTTTTGTTGTTTTGTTTCCTGCTTTACTCTCGATTTTTGGATTTATTTCGTTTATCTTCCTAAAAAAAGATTCTGCAAAACTTTTGGGGCTTAGGCTCTCTTTATTAGGAGGCGTGGCTTTTTCTCTCGGGGCGCTTGCAAGTTTGCTTGTTACTATTTCGACTCAAGATATATCGTTTGGCTGGGCAACAACTTTAAATATCGATGCAAAAAGCTTAAAATCGCTAATTGACAAAATCGCTTTTTGGCACGGCTTTTGCCCCGATTGCACCGTTAGTGAAAAATTGATAAAATTAAGCCGATACAGCCGTTTAGGCGGTGCGGTAAACAAAGAGCAGATTCAAAACGCCCTGCTGCTTGGGCAGTGGTGGAAGTTTTTGGCTGTATCTATTTTTGTTTACGGGGTTGGCTTAAGAGCGCTGCTTTACGGGCTTTCGTTTCTTTTTAGAAAAGAGGCAAAAATTGAGTTTAGCTCAAATAAAGAAGCCGAAGATTTCAAACAGACACAAGGCAGTTACAAAAATATCGCCGATACCAAAGAGTTAGAGGGCAAAGAGATTAAACTGCTTGGCTACTACTTCGACACCTCTTCTTTAAACCTGCAAAGCAGCGATGATGCAAAAGAGATTGTAGTTGCTGTAAAATCGTGGGAAGTGCCGATTCTGGATGTTTTTGATTATCTGCAAGAGTTAAAAGAGGAAAATCCCGGCGCAAAAATCTCTATTTTGCTAGCAGGCTTAGAGGGCGCGCCAAAAGAGAGCGATGTTAATATCTGGCTTAGAAAACTCAAAGAGTTGAATTTAAATTACAAGGTATATAGATGAATTACCCGAAATTTGTAGTCGTAGGGCACCCAAACAAGGGCAAAAGCTCGATTGTGGCAACATTGACGCTTAATGACACAATTGCTATAAGCGACACGCCCGGCACCACAAAAGAGGCGCGCAGTTTTTACCTTAAAAAAGACGGCAAAGTTTATTATGAATTGGTCGATACCCCGGGTTTTCAGCGCCCAAGAAAGCTTTTAAAGTGGCTAAAAAGCTTTGGCGATGTAAGCGCAACAAAGCGCCCAAAACTTATAGAGAAATTTTTAAAAGAGCAGTGCGAGAGCGGCGAGTTTCACGATGAGTGCGAACTGCTGCGTCCGATTACGGAGGGCGGCGCAATAATTTACGTAGTGGATGCCAGTAAGCCTTACAGCCCTGAATACGAAGATGAAATGGAGATATTGCGCTACACCGCAAAACCCTCTTTGGCGATTTTAAATTATATCGGGCAGGGTGATTACACAAAAGAGTGGGATGCGGTTTTGGGACAGTATTTTAGAATTGTAAAAAGTTTCGACCCGCTAAATGCAAATATCGCAGAACATATCGATTTGCTAGAGGCGCTAAGCCATGTTGATAACCAAAACGGAGCCAAAATCAAAGAGGCGATAGAGGTTTTAAAAGAGTTTAACTCTCAGTTAATAGAGTCAATCTCTTTGACAATTGCAAAATATATAAAAGAGGCGCTAAGTTTTAAAATTGTCAAAAAATCCCATTTTTTTAAATCTAATCCAGAAGCCTTAAAAAAGGAGTTTAAAAAAGAGATTGTCAATCTTGAGCGTAAACTTTTTGACAATATTAAAAAGCAGCTCAATTTCAAAATCGACAGGTTTACAATTAAGTCAAACGAATTAAATTACGATATTTTCAGCCAAGAATCAAAAGAGATTTTCGGCTTAAATAAAGAAAAGCTGGTTTTAATTAGCACCCTCTCAAGCGCAGCAGTGGGCGGGGCGATAGATTTTGCCGTAGGCGGACACAGCTTTTTTTTAGGCTCGTTAATAGGTGCTGGAATCGGCTTTGCGGGTGCGATGTATGGGTATGACGAAATTAGCAAAATTAAATTTATTGGCACCGATACCGTCCAAATCGGACCCGTAGAAGACCCAAATTTCGGCTTTATTTTGCTAAACCGCGCCGTAACTTACGCAAAAGCGCTGCTAAACACCACACACGCAAATAAAAAGGGGGTGGTGATAGAGTTAAACAGCGATGAAACCAAACTAAGAACCTTGCAAAATTTAAACAAATTGCATAAAAAATTCAAAGAGGGCAAAGATAAAGAGGAAGATTTAGCAAAATATGCTAATATTGCAAAAAATTTATTGAAATAGGAGAAAATATGGCAAAAGTTCCTGAAAATGTAGGATGTAAAAATAGTGAATGCATAAAAAAAGACGAGTGCAAAAGACAAGCAATCCACAGAGACGGCAGCGCCGTTGAAGTAAAGGTTTTTGGAGGCACCAAAGAAAAAGGCTGCGGCAAGTTTATTCCGTTAGAGAAATAAAAATTTGTAAAAAATACCACTATGATACCACTGCACAATAGTTAGTTTAAAATATTGTATTAGAAAGTGTAACTAAATATTAAGTTTTTTTATAGTTTTAGAAAATAGCAATGCAAGAAAAGCATAACAGGGCATTTTGCCCTCTATCTGCTTCTATTTAAGCTTCGTTTACCGCTTTTTGAATCGCCTCTACAACTGCCGGGTCTTCTAAAGTTGAAGTGTCTTGGGTAATTGCTTCGCCTTTGGCAATTGAGCGCAGGATTCTTCGCATAATTTTGCCGCTTCTGGTTTTTGGCAAGCCTGGAACTGCAACTACATTGTCCGCTTTTGCGATATTTCCGATTTCTGCGGCTAAAATTTCATTTACCCTCTCTTTAATATCGCCGCTTGCTTGCCCTTCTTTTAATACAACATAGATAAATATCGATTCACCCTTAATTTCGTGCGGAGTTCCCACAACCGCAACTTCGGCAACAGATTTATCTTTTTTAACCGCCGCTTCGATTTCTGCCGTTCCCATTCTGTGACCGCTTACATTAATTACATCATCCACACGGCCTGTAATTGTAATGTAACCGTCTTCATCTACAATTGCGCCGTCGCCGCTAAAGTAAACCGGTTTGCCATTCTTTTTAGCCGTTCCAAAATATGAGTTTACATAGCGCTCATCATCGCCCCAGATTGTTCTAATCAT
>JALWKP010000039.1 GCA_027081355.1 Campylobacteraceae bacterium | reverse complement strand
GAGAGCGAGCCGATTCAAACAGGGCACAAAAGAGAGCGCAGGTTTAAACAGAGAGAAGCTTCGATGCTTTCGGTTTTAAAAGAGCACGGTTTATTGGGAGAAAAAGCGGCAGGTGTGCATTTTGACAGCAATTTATACTTTTTATACTATAATGGAGCAAAAGTTGTAGATGTAATTAAACCGATAGAGTTTAATAACAGCAATTTATGGGAAGAGATTTCAAATTTGCGTGAAGGCTCAGACAGGCTGGTAGTAAATTTTAAAAAGAAATTCCCCGAAATTTACGAAGAACTGCAAAATATAGAGGGTGAAATTGATATTTTTAAAATCGCTTCTAAAATAATCGGCTTAAAAGGTGAGGGGATAGATGCAATATCTAAAGAGGCGCTAAACTTTTACGGCAAAGGCGGTATTTTGATAGATACAAAAATAAAAGATGAGCGCTTTGATAATTACGCATTTTTGGCAAGCATCATAAGCTACAAAATAGCCGGCACTAAAGCGCCTCTGCTGTGTTACAGCATCTATGAGTCGTTTGGCGACTACATAGGCGAAATTATCCCGCAAATAACCAAAGCCCTAAAAACCCGCACCGTAACCCTAAGCGGAGAGAGCTTTGCCAACCAGGCACTTTACGCAAGAGTGCAAAAAAATATTGGACTTTACAAGCCGATTATGAACAAAAACCTGCCAATAGGCAAAGAAAACGCTGTGTTTGGAGCTTTGTATCTGTAAATGCAAACATACAAAATCTTAATAAAAGGCACTGTGCAGGGGGTTGGGTTTCGACCTTTTGTGTATCAGACGGCTCAAAAGTTTGGACTTTTTGGAGAGGTGTTAAACAGCTCTTTGGGGGTTGAGATTGTTTTAAATGCTGCTAAAGAGGAGCTTGGGCTTTTTTTAAATGAATTAAAAACAAATCTTCCGCCTTTGGCTAAAATTGATTTAATTGAAGTTAAAGAGATTGAATTTAGAGAGTTTAACAGTTTTAAAATTGTGCAAACTAAAGAGAGTGAGCTTAAAACTGCATTGCTGCCGCCTGATATTAGTATATGCAAAGAGTGTGAAAAAGAGCTTTTTGATAAAAATAACCGCCGATACCTCTACCCATTTATTACCTGCACAAATTGCGGGGTTAGGTATTCTATTATAGAAAAACTGCCTTATGACAGAGTAAACACCTCTATGCGTTTTTTTAAGATGTGCAAAAAGTGCGAAGCAGAATATAACAATCCGCTTGATAGAAGGTATCACGCTCAGCCAATTGGATGTTGGGAGTGCGGACCAACAATTGAATTAAGAATTAAGAGTGAAGAGTTAAGAGTTGAGGGGGTGGATGCTGTTGATGGGGCTATTAGGCTTTTGAGGGAGGGAGCGATTTTGGCGTTGAAGGGGGTTGGTGGGTATCATTTGGTTTGTGATGCTACAAATTTTGAAGCGATTGCAAAGCTAAGAGAGCGTAAAAAGCGCCCGACAAAACCCTTTGCTGTTATGGTTAAAGATATAGAAATGGCTAAAGAGTTTGCCAATATTTCTAAAAAAGAGGAGGAGCTTTTAACTTCAAAAGAGCGACCCATTGTCATTCTTAACTCTTCACTCTTAACTCATAATTCAGCTATTGCGCCAAATATTAGTAAAATCGGGCTATTTTTACCTTATACCCCTTTGCATCTTTTAATTTTAAAAAAGTTAAACCGCCCAATTGTTGCTACAAGTGCAAATTTAAGCGACGAGCCGATTTGCACTGATATCAAGAGTTTGCAAAAACTTAAAAATGTTTATGATGCTATCTTAGAGCATAATCGCAAAATTGTAAATGGGTGCGATGATTCGGTGGTAATGGCGGTTAAAGATAGGGTTTTAATGATGCGCCGGGCAAGAGGTTATACACCTGTGAGCATTAAGCTTCCATTTAAATTAAAGCAAAACACATTAGCAGTCGGGGCAAATCAAAAAAGCACAGTTGCAATCGGCTTTGGAAATAATGCCATACTTTCGCCTCATATCGGCGATTTAGACAGTATTGGCTCGGTTGAGTATTATAAAAAGAATATCGAAACACTTTTTAGAATATACGGTTTTAAACCCGAAGTTATTGCCCACGATTTGCACCCAAATTACGAAAGCACCAAAGTAGCAAAAAGTTTCAGCAGTGTTAAATTAAAGCCTGTACAACACCACTTTGCCCATATTTTAGGGGTAATGGCTGAACATAAATTAAATGGCAAAGTGTTTGGGGTTGCGTTTGACGGCACCGGGCTTGGGAGTGACGGCAATCTTTGGGGCGGAGAGTTTTTAATTTGTGATTACAAAGGGTTTGAGAGGGTTGCACATTTTGAGTATTTTAAGCTGTTAGGTGGAGAAAAAGCAATAAAAGAGCCAAGACGCGTGGCTTTGAGTCTTCTTTTTGAATGCTTTGGCAAAGAGGCAATAAATTTAAATGTGCCAACAATAAAAGCCTTTAGCCAAACCGAATTAAACGCCCTATATATTGCATGGCAAAAGGGGCTTAACGCACCGTTTAGCTCATCTGCCGGCAGGCTATTTGATGCAGTAGCCTCTTTAATTGGGGTAAATCAAATTGTAAGTTATGAGGGCGAGAGCGGTTTAATGTTAGAAGAGCTTTATGATAAAGGCGAAAAAGGCACATATTCGTTTGAATTTAAAAACGGCATTATAAATATTCGCCCGTTAGTTTTAGAAATTATTAAAGAAGATAATAAAAGTAAAGCGGTATCAAAATTCTTTAATACCCTAATTGAAATAATTGTCACAATTTACAAAAAGCACTCCAATTTACCGTTAGTCGCAAGCGGAGGGGTGTTTCAAAACAGAGTTTTGTTGGAATTACTGATTGAGCGCTTTCCAAATATCTATCTACCAAGCCAAATCCCGCCAAATGATGGTGGAATTGCTTTGGGGCAAACGATCTTTGGGAATTAAGAGTTAAGAAATAAGAGTTAAGAGTTATTGGTTAACTGGTTATTGGTATATTGGGAAAAATTTAATACCTCTCCCAGTATACCAGTAACCAATACACCAATACACAAGAATCGTAACAGGATACTTTGTAATACTCCCAATTACCTACAATTCTTAACTCTTACTTCTTAACTCTTAATTCATTGAACCTCCACTCTGCCTCTTTTAGATAGTAGATAAAGTTTTCGCTATCGACTCCTTTGTATTGTAAGATAAACTCTTCGAAATAGTTCCAAAAATTTGTTATGGCGGTTTGGGCGGTGGAGATTTTGGAGATGGTATTGAAGCGCAGGTATTTTAAAAGCAGTTTATCGGGGTTTGGTCCGTATTTTTTGATTGAGGGCATCATAATATTGTAAACTTTATTATCGTAAGAAAGAGTTAAAAAGTGTTGCAGTTTGTCTATATTTTCTTCTATTTTTAAACTTTTTGGCAGGTATAAATACTCGTCGTATCCTGTTACTTTGTGGCTGTTTTTGTTAAATTCAATATCGGCTTTTAGTGCAAGCTCTCTTCTAAATTCCTTAAAATATTTTAATACCGTAGCAATGTGCATTTTATGCATTTTAGCACAATTTGTAGCATTAAATCCTTTTTTAAAGCATTCAAAGAGTTTAGCTCTTCTTTCTATTTTTTTGGCAGAAAACTTTCGTCTGCACCTGGCGCATTTATTTTGGGTATTAGCAAGACGGTAAATTTTTACATTGTTACAATATGGACATTTCATAAAATATTATACAGTTTGGTTCCTAAATTAGAGTAGAAACAGAAAAATTAATTTTAAATTAATTAAATTTTTATACAATAATGAATATTCGTTCAATAAGGGAACAAAATGCACATTCCAGACGGTTATTTATCTCCAACGGTTGTAGTAGCAACTTATGCTGTTGCTTTACCTCTTTGGTTTTTTGGGTTTAAAAAGTTAAAAGAGACTCTAAACGAAGAGACGCTTCCGTTAATTGGGGCTTTGAGTGCGATGAGTTTTATTATTATGATGCTAAATATCCCAATACCCGGAGGCACAAGCGGGCACGCTGTGGGGGCTGTTTTGATTGCGATTTTGTTTAATCCGTGGGTTGCTTTTATAGCAATTTCGGTTGTGCTTTTGATTCAGGCTGTTATTTTTGGAGACGGGGGAATAAGCACCTTTGCAGCGAACTCTTTGGCAATGGGTTTTGTCGGGGCTTTTGTTGGGTATTATGTTTTTAGAATATTTAAAAAATATAAATTTGCGCCATATTTAGCCGGATGGAGCGGAATTGTGGCCTCATCTTTTTTGGCTGCTTTACTTTTAGGAATTGAGCCGATTTTTTGGAATAAAAATGGGACTCCTCTCTATTTCCCATTTGGGTTAAAAGAGACAATTCCGGCTCTTGTTGGAGCGCATATGCTGTTTTTTGGGATAGCAGAAGCTGTTTTTACAGGACTTGCATACGGTTTTATACACAAGAAAAAGATGGAAATTGAGTAATGAAAAAAAGAATTTATTTTATTTTAGCTGCATTAATTGTGATTATTCCATTGGGATTATTAAGCGATTCTCCGGCTTGGGGAGAGTGGGGCAAAGAGTATTATAAAAAAATTTTAGGCTATATTCCGTATGGAATTGCTAAAGCAAAAGGGATTAATGCTCCAATGAAAGATTACTCTTTTGGCTCTTTGAGCGATATAAGCGGCTATTATTTAAGCGCAATTGTCGGAGCTGTTTTAATTTTTGCATTTTTTTACATTTTAACAAAGGTTTTGCATGCTAAAAATTCTTAGAGTGCTTTTTATTATTGTGCTTTTTGCGCTTCTTGGCGTAAATAGTATGTTTTTTTTAGCTGCAATGCTTATGCTCTTTTTTGCAATAGATTTTAAAAGTATAAAAAAGTTAAACAGAAAGGTTTTGAGCTCGATTTTGCTTTTTAATTTGGCTGTAACGCTGGCTTTTATTGTAATGTTCCTTCTTAAAGAAGGTTTAAGCCTTTGGTATTTGCTCTATATTAATTTAAAAGTTTATGCCATTACCTATTTTGTTGCACTATTTTTTAGCAAAGTTGATATGGTGCAGTTTTTTGCTTTTAGCAGGGATTTAAGCTATCTTTTAACTATTACCATATCTCAAATTGTCTCTTATAAAAAGAGTTTTAACGATTTAAAAATGGCATTTAAAGCAAGAGTTGTAAAAAAGGTGCGAGAAAGAGAAAAGGGCTTTGTTGTGAGGGGATTTGAATTTTTCTTTAATAAAGCTATGCAAGATGCAAAAGAAAGAAGCTTAGCAATGAGAGCGAGGGGATTTTTTGATTAAGTTAAGCAAAGTTTCTTACTATTTCGATGAGCAAAAGGTGCTTGACGGAGTAGGGGTTAATGTTCAAAAAGGCGAAAAGGTTGCGCTTTTGGGCTGTAACGGAAGCGGCAAATCTACACTTTTAAGGGTGATTGCAGGGCTATATTTTGTAAAGGAGGGCAGTTATAGTTTTTTGGGTAAAGAGGTTAAAAGAAAAAGTATCGATATAAATTTTAGAAAATCTGTGGGGATACTTTTTCAAAATCCGGAGAGTATGATTTTTAACCCGAGTGTAAAGGATGAAATTGCATTTAGTTTAAGGGAATTTAATTTTGACAATATAGAAAAGAGAGTTGCTCAAATTGCAAAAAGTTTTGAAATAGAGCATTTGCTGCCAAAAAATCCGCTTTATTTAAGCGGTGGAGAAAAGCAAAAGATTATGCTTGCTTCTATTTTAGCATATGAGCCGCAGCTTCTTTTGCTTGATGAACCGACAGCTTCGGTTGATCCGCGCACAAGCGGATGGATTATCGATATGCTTTTAGAGCTTGATAAAACTATAATATTGGCAACGCATGATTTGGCTTTGGCTTATGAGGTTTGCTCTCGAGCAATTGTGCTGGATGAAAAGCATAAAGTAATTTACGATGGAGATATGGAGGTGCTTTTTGAGGATTTAGAAACTTTAATTAAAGCAAATTTAATTCATAAACATAAGCATAAACATAAGAGTTTTTTACATTCACACTATCATAAACATTTTTAAAAGGAGTAAATATGTGCACAGAATGCGGATGCAGTGTAGGCGGAGCAGAAGGAGCAGGGCATAGCCATACTCATAATCACGACCATAGCCACGAGCACCAGGCGGCGCATGAGACTTTGTATCACAACCCGCAGCTTAATGATGAAAAGACAATTTCGGTTATTAAAAAGATTTTAGATAAAAATGATCACGAAGCAGCGCATAACAGGGCTCATTTAGAAAAAGCCGGAGTGCTTGGCATAAATTTAATGAGCAGCCCGGGAAGCGGAAAAACCACGCTTTTGGAGTATTTAGCCGATGTTGCAGATTTTAATTTTGCAGTGGTAGAGGGAGATTTAGAGACAAACCGAGATGCCGATAGATTAAAGAGTAAAGGTATTGATGCGGTGCAGATTCAAACAGGAAGTGCGTGCCATTTAGATGCATTTATGGTGCATAAAGGATTACACGATATTGATTTGGAAAATATCGATGTGCTGTTTGTAGAAAATGTCGGTAATTTGGTTTGCCCTGCAAGTTATGATGT
>JALWKP010000038.1 GCA_027081355.1 Campylobacteraceae bacterium | reverse complement strand
TTAGCTGTAACACTTTGACCACTCTTTACTTGCTTTGCAAATTCTTCTAAATCTATCTCTATTTTCATTGTAAATCCTTCTGTGTTTAGTATTTTATCTAATTGACACAGAATTATTTACACTCCCATAAAAAAATCATTACTATAAACTACTGGTTTGCATAAATTCATTGTCTTGAAATTTATATAATGATTAATGTCTTTTTTGATAGCAATTCCTTTAACTTTTAAATTATTTACATCAAAAATAAAACTTTTATACTCTTTTTTGCATTTTAATTCAAATACGTATTTATCTTCATAATGAAATATCCACTTACAATTTTGTTTCTCTTTAGTATTCATAAATAGTTTATACATCTGATTATATCGTTTTACTGATTTCCTTCTATATGTTTGACTATCTACAGGATAATTATAATCACTAATATTAAATTCTTTTTGTTGAGACAAGCCTATTTTATCGAATTGCGAATAAAATTTATTGAATTTTATATTTTCGCAATTCAAAGATATAGAAAAAATTAAAATCACACTTAAAAATTTCATATTAATTTTATATCCCAACATCAGTATAAATTGATCTAAAAGAAGAACAATAAAAACAACTAACTCTTATATGTTCCATCTTCTTTTCCTTCGTTACTCATTTTCTGATGCAGAATGATACCTTACGCTTTATATCAGGAGATATGGAGCGAGGTAAAATCCAAGCAAATTCTTAGTTACGCTTCGAAGAGTTGCTATTATAGTTTCTAAATCATCATTTCTATTGACAACTCCGTCTATTTTTACAATCTCTTCTAATATTTTAATAAAAGTTCCCATGGCATTTAATTACATAATAAAATGGATATAAATACTAATATTACTATCACCTGTTCTTTTATCCCTTAAAGATTATCATTTAAAATGGTATTATTTTTAAAAATAGTATCAAAGATATCCAAATTTTTCATCTTTTTTATACCCTCAATATGCTTTACGCTATGTGCGTCGCTTCCTAAAAAGTCAACCCAGCCTTTCTTAACTAAAAATTCGGCTTTCTGTTTGGCACTCTTGCCGTAACCGCCAATAAGCGAATTTAAATTAAGCTGAAACAGCACGCCAAATTCTTTTAATTTGCTATACTCTTTTTCCAAGTCACTAATATATCTATATCTCTCGGGATGCGCCAATACAGGCTTAAATCCTGCCGCTTGAATTTCAAAAATAATCTCTTCAAGATTAATCGGTCTTTCCATATAAGAGGTTTCAAACAGCAGATAGTTATCACCAAAACTCAAAACATCACCGCTAGTTAAATGTTCCAAAAAGCCGTCGTCTAAATAATACTCTGCGGCAGCATTTATCTCTATATCTAGCCCCTGCAAAGCAATTTTATCTCTTAAAAGAGTCAATTTCTCTCTAATAATTTTCGGCGTATTTCTATAAATATCTGCCATAATATGAGGCGTTGTAATTACTTTGTTATAACCGGCTTCTTTTATAGTCTTAAGCATAGCAATAGACTCTTCTAAAGAGGCAGCTCCGTCATCTATTGCAGGTAAAATATGCGAATGCAAATCGGCAGTCAGCGTAAATTCGCTAACTCTTTTTTCCTTCTTCCTAAAAAACCAAAATGTCATAATTTCCTCCTAGCCGTAATAACCGTATCCGTTACCGTAACCGTATCCATACCCTTTTTTACTTGCTTTTATGTCGTTAAAAACAATACCTAAGCCCTTAATATCTTCACTTTTAAGCCTATTAATATTATCGATAAACTCTTTTTTAGAATAAGAATATCTAAGCACATAAAGAGAAACATCACAATAATTCAATATGGTTCTTGCATCTGCAACCAAGCCAATTGGCGGAGTATCTAATATAACTATGTCATACATACTTTTTAAACGCTCGATTGTCTCTTCAAATTCATCGCTCTCTATAAGCTCGCCAGGGTTAGGAGGAATCGGTCCTGATGTGATAACATCTAAATTTTCATAACCGCTATTTTGTATTACCTCGTCTAAAGAACTGCTATTGGTTAGCAATGTGCTCATTCCCTTGCTGTTTGGAAGCTTAAATTTTTCATGCAATGTAGGCTTGCGCATATCTAAATTTAAAATAACAACTCTCTTGCCGGTTAAACTAATAATTGCAGCCAAATTAACTGTAACTGTTGTTTTCCCTTCGGCAGATACTGTAGATGTTAAAGCAACAACATAACCGCTTTTCTTCTTTGCCATAAATTGCAAATTAGACCTAAATGCCCTAAAACTTTCCGATACAACTGATTTAGGAGACTTTAGCACAACCAACTCATTGGAATCTTTAGAAATGCGAGGAATAGAAGCAACTATCGGGACTGAAGTGGCATTTTCTATATCCTCTTTAGATTCTACTTTATCATTAAAAAATGCCCTTAAAAACGCTATAAATATCCCCATTATCAAACCTACAATACCCCCGACAATTACTATCAGTTTTCTTTTTGGCTTTATCGGTTTCTCCGGAATAATAGCACTGTCTACTATTCTATTCTGATTAATTGTCGAAGCTTTTGCAATAGCAACTTCTGAGTGTTTTTCCAAAAGATAAGAGTAAATTTTTTCATTAACCAAAAACTTTCTTTTTAATTTTGTTAAAATTCGCTCATTTTCCGGCAGCTCTCCTATTAAAGCATTCTCTTGCCGTATAGAATTTTTAAGCAATTTCTCTTTTTCTTTAAAAATTGTTAATATATTTTTCAAACTTAAAGTTATAGATTTTTTCAATTGCTTAATTGTATTAGTTAATTTAATTACATCAGGGTGCGCGGGAGTAAAATCTTGCAATAGACTTTTCCTTTGTATTATTGCATCTTGCAACTCCTTAACCATACTCATAAAAGTTTTGCCGTCATCACCCATTCCGACAATAGAGATGTTTTCCAAACCCTTGCCGCTTTTTACTTGATTATAAAGCGCAGCTATAACCTCCTTTTTCAAAGAGATATCTGCCAACTGCGCCTCTAATTCTGCCGATCTTTTAACAACCGTTTCGGCTTTTGCGCTTAAACTGACGGTTTTAGACTGTTTCTTAAAATCTTCTAAGTTTTTAGCCGAACTTTGCAAATTTTTTGTAATAAACGCTAACTGTTTATCTATAAACTCCAGCTTTTTGCTCGCTTCTTTAGTTTTGCGCTCAATACTCTGTTTTAAATAAGCTTCTGCAACGGCATTTACATAATGCTGCCCTCTAACGGCAATATTGTCTTCATAAGAGATATCAATAATAGCCGCTTTTTTACCCGCTTGTGAAACTTGCAGTTTTTTTCTTATTTTATCTGCAATAAACCTTGGGTCTTTAGCTTCAAAAATATATTTGTCATACTTAAAATCACCGACTTTATTTACAACAATATCAAAATATTTACTCTTAATATGCTCGCCAAATTTATGCTCTTTTTTATAACTCAATTTTGTGCCGTTTCCATCTTTTGCATCATCGACTTCTAAAAGAAATTTATCTTTTCCTTTTGGAGTTATTTTATACTCCGTACCGTAACCTTGCTTAATATCAACACTAATAGGGCTGTTTTTATAAAGTTCTACTCTTTTAAAAAACTTTATCCCGTAGTAATGCTTTATAAAATCTACTTTTTTTAAAGCCAAACTTGTTACAAAACGTGATTTTAATATTTGAATTTCCGTATCAATATCTTGATTTCCTTGATTCAAAGCAGCAGATAAAATGTCATCGCTATTAGGTATAACGCTTTTTTTTGCACTAACTTCGACCGTTGCCGTTACTCTATATATATTAGGCTTATAATATGCATATAATCCTGCTGCTAAAGTAAATAAAGCCGCTATCAGCAAAATCGAATATTTATATTTAAAAAGAGTAGCAAACAACTCTTTTAAATCTATTTTATCTTCTTCATAGATACACTTTTCATAGGTATTATTTTGCTTATCCAATTTTATACTCCCTATATTTATTATTTTGCTATTATTGCAAAAAAGAAAATAAGGCAAAGGTATTAAAGCACTTTTGCATTTATTTTAAAATAATTTCCAATAAATGGACTTATCTTAATAGCATTTAAATACCCTTTCCTTTAATTACAATCAAGATACTTCTCTAAAAACACTCAATGGGTATAAGTCTCTATATCTTTTTTATATCGAAACTTCAATTTGGTAAAATATTTAATAATCTCATCTTCAACTTTTGTATTTATATCTAAATCAATCACCAATGTCTCGTTTTGAATACTGTTTTCTATCTGTTCAATAACTTTTTTGTTTCTTACTCTTTAAACGCTTTAATTATATTATTAAAATTTTTGCTAAATATGTTTAGCTCATATTCCGTAAAATTATATTTTTCACCTAATACCAACATATGACTAGATTCCTTGAATGTAATTTAATAGACTTGTTGCGATATAAGGATACACCATAAATAGGCTTTATATATTTACCCATCTTCTGCGTTAAGACTCCTTAGTGCAACCCTACAGCAAAATGACTACAATACCACAGCAAAACAAGGATAATTAACTTTGGCTAGTCCTGCGTCGTATTGCCTTGTATATAAACAAATATGTAAAGTTTATGTGTATCCTTATATCGCAACAAGTCTAATAATATTATATATTAAATAAGAGTTCTTGCATAAAAAAATTACTTAATGTAATATTAATCCGCAATAAAACAATATTTTTTACTTCTCTTAAGAAAATTTTACTATTTTTCCTATTTTCTTGATATAAAGCAATTTTGCCACAATTTCTTTGTTGATAAAATAGTTAAAAACACCTATTAAAAATCAATCTCTTAAAAAAAGTTTAAATAAACTCTATCTTTCGGAATATAATTCTATTGCGGAAATTTCCGATAAACTAAAACCATATACCAAATCTCAATACATTATAAAAAAAGGGGAGTGTTAATTTTATAATTGCAATCCCTTTAGCGATATTAACTTTTCCCGTAATGCTTTATGCTACTTACAGAATAAAAAAGATAAAGAGTTTTACTGTTATAAATTTAGAAGCATGATTGCAGATGCAGAAAAAAATAATCCAAAATTTACTGACAAAAAAGACCCGAGAGATTTTAAATAAGGGGAAGAAAGAAGAGGTTAATCTTTTTCGCCCTCTTCTTGTTCTATCTCTTCGATTTTAATATTTTTAGAATTTATCATACCAGTTCCAACAGGCACTAAGCGGCCGATTACTACGTTTTCTTTTAAGTCTTCTAATCTATCTATTGCGCCTGCGATTGAAGCAGAAGTTAATACTTTTGTAGTATCTTGGAATGATGCGGCAGATATAATACTGTCTGCGCCTACTGCGGCTCTTGTAATACCCACAAGCACAGGCTCGGCAATTGCCGGGCGTCCGCCTCTTTTAATGATATTTTCATTTGCTTCGTTAAAGCGTCTTTTTGAAATTAAATCGCCTTCGATAAATTTAGTATCGCCACTATCAACAATTTTAACCTGTCTTAACATTTGAGAAATAATAATTTCGATGTGTTTATCGGAAATATTAACCCCTTGTCGGCGGTAAACCAATTGAACTTCTGAAACTATATGCTCATAAAGCGCTTTTTCGCCTAAAGCTTCTAAAAGGTCGTGGCTAGATACCTGACCATTTGTTAAATGCTCGCCGGAGTGAACATAATCGCCCTCTCTAACTAAAATCTCTTTGCCTTTATCTACTATATACTCAACTTCTTTGTCGCCATTAACGATATAAAGTCTCTCTTTACCGCGAATCATTTTGCCAAATCTGACAGTTCCGTCAATTTTTGCAATTAGGGCAATATCTTTAGGGCGGCGCGCTTCAAAAAGTTCGCTAACTCTAGGAAGACCCCCGGTAATATCGCTAGATTTAATTGCCGCTTTTGCTTTTTTAGCTAAAATATCAGCCTCTTGCACCTCTTGTCCGTCGTGAACGAAAATTGCACTTTTGGCTTCAACCGGATACTTAATAATTTCACCGTCTTCGGTTGCAACAATAATTGTAGGCTTATAGGCACTGGAGATATACTCATTTAGCGTAAGTCTTGTTTCGCCTGTTAATTCGTCAAACTGCTCGCTTGCAGTAACGCCCGGAATAATATCTTCAAAGTGCACGGTTCCTTTTGTAGTTGCAATGATTGGGTCGGAGTATGGATCCCACTCTGCAATTACAATTTGGGTTTGCTGTTTAGGCTTAGCAATAACATCATCTTTATTAATTTCTCTGCCTGCGCCTTTTTCTATAATAGAGCCTCTTGCGATATAGTGGCGCGCCGCTTCTCTGTTATTATCATCGACAATCACGGCAAAAAGACCTTTTTGAGTCACCTCTTCGCCGTCTTTAATTTCAACATTAGATTCTAAAAAGTCGCCTTCTAGCAAGAAGTAGCGGATTGTTCCTTTTGCTCCTGCTTTAACAACTTGAGTTACAGGAGCTCCGTCTTCAACTTTCAATTCGCTTGCAAACGGAATATGCATAGGAATCGACCAGCTCTCTTTAATAACATCTACAATCGAATCGCCCTGCTTAATCTCTTCGCCGTTTTCGACAGGAATAAACATTTTATTTTCGATATTGCCCGAAACACCGGCTAATTCAATCGCTTTTGCCACATCTTCTTTTCTAAGAGTGTATT
>JALWKP010000037.1 GCA_027081355.1 Campylobacteraceae bacterium | reverse complement strand
CTGCTACCATAGAGCGAAATTTATAGAGATTAAACTCCTTAAAATCCCTGCCCATTCTTTTTTGCACAAAAAATACGGGACCCTTTGAGCTAAATTTAATTAAAAGAGCAATAATCACAAAAAGCGGAGATAAAAGCGCCAGCCCCAAAACCGAAGCTGTTAAATCAAAAACCCTTTTGCCAAAGCTTCTATACACGCTCTATAACCTCTAAAAGATTTTTTATAACATAATTTACCTCTTCTTCGCTCATATCGGGGTAAATCGGAAGCGAAAGACTCTGCTTGTAAACTTTGTTTGCAACAGGATAATCGCTATCTTTATAGCCGAATTTCTCTTTGTAATACGGGTGCTTATGCACAGGAATAAAATGCACGCTGCAGCCGACTCCGCGGCTTTTTAACTCTTCGATAACTTTATCTCGGTTTGGCACTTTAACCACAAAAAGGTGCCAAGATGTCTCTCTGTCTTTTTTAATTACAGGCAATGCTATGTTTGGGTTGTCTTTAAAGGCTTCGATGTATCTTTTTGCAATAGCTTCTCTTTTTTGGCGCAGCATATCTTGCTTTTTTAATTGCACCAAGCCAAGCGCGGCGTTTATATCGGTGGTGTTGTATTTATTGCCGTTATCCACAACTTCGTAATACCAGCTGCCCTTTGCGGTGTATCTGTCCCACGCATCGCGGCTGATTCCATGCAGGCGGTTTATTTTAATATTTTTTGCAAAATCTGCATTTGCAGTAGTAGCCATCCCGCCCTCGCCCGTGGAGAGTGTTTTAGTGGCATAAAAGCTAAAGCAGGTTATATCGGTTTTAGGCAGTGCGCCGATTTTAACCCCTTTATAGGCGCTAGGAATCGCATGCGCCGCATCTTCAATTATATAAATCTTCCCTTCGCCTTTCGCCCTTAGCCCTTCAACCTTACTATAAATTTCATCCATATCGCACGGCTGCCCGGCAAAATGCACCGGAATTATCGCTTTGGTTTTTGGCGTTATGAGCGCTTCTATTTTAGATACATCGATATTGTGGGTATCTTCTTCTATATCGCAAAGCACTGGCTTGGCATTAAAATAAGTAACCACTTCGGCAGTTGCCACAAAAGTGTTTGTCGGCACTATAACCTCATCGCCCTCTTGCAATCCAATAGCTTTAAGCGCCAAATGCAAAGCCGCCGTAGCGCTGTTTACGCTTACCGTGTGCTTCGCCCCGACATACTCGCTAAAGCGCTGCTCAAACTCCACAGTTTTAGGTCCCATAGTAAGCCACCCGCTTTTTATGGCTTCTACGACCGCCTCTATCTCTTCATTGGTAGTATGAGTTTTATGAAATGGTATTTGCATATTTACCTCTTTAACTTATAAATTCTGCTATATGGAGACTTAACAACAAGTTCAAATAAATCCTTATCATATTGCCCCAAAAGCCCCATTTGAACATACATAGATTTAAATGTTTTCATATCCATTACAATTATTTGGTTTGTTGCGTTCAAATAAACAACGGCTAAATTTCCGTCTTTATGATAAAGCATAGGTTTGAGATTTATATCTCCATTACTGTCTCTTTTTGTTTCTACAAAATATCTTATCTTAAGTGCATTTTTACCAAAATAGACCAAACCTTCTTTGGTATCAAAAACCAAATTATTTGTTAGAAATAATTTACTGCCATTTTTACCTCTAATATATGCTGGATAAAACATTGAATCTCTAAGTTTTTTACCATTAAGTAAATTTATATTTCCAAAAATCATTACTGTAGAAAAAATGTTTACCATCCTTAAAGGCATATAAAAATAAATATCTCTGCTTTTTTTAGGGGGCTTATATTCGCTGCTTCCTAATTTATCTAATAATTTTTGAGGATCTTGCAGTTTTTTAGCACCGCCTTCAAAAATACTTTCAGCTACCGCTCCATATCCATTCCCAACAGTATGAATGACTTTACCTTTTTTATAAAGCAAAAATTTTTTTGGAATATATTTATTATCTTTATCGTGTTTAATATAATTTTTATAAGATTTTATAGCATTTGTATAACGTTCTATCGCCAATCTGCTTAAATTAGCTGCCAATAAAGGCGAATCTGTTTGTAAAATTTTTGATATTATGTAGTTATCATTATGGTGTTTACCGCCGTCTATTAAAGTATTTGTTTCGCTATAATACCAAATTGGATACCCATAATCCCACCAAGTTAAAGTGTAATCTTTATCATCAGAAATTTTATTAAGTTTTTCTAAATCTTTAACTTCTCCATTTCTAAAAACAGGTCCAATAATTTTATTGTAATTTTGAATGTGTTTAATATTTGGATAAATTAAAGCTAGTGATGCAAAAAAAATCATACTGTATTGAATTTTTTTATTATTTGGGTTAATTAATTTTGATATTTCCCAAAAAAGATAAATCGCCCCCATAGAAAGTGCAGGTATTGCATAAACTGTAAATCTTAATCCACCTTTGTAAGCAAAAAAACCTATTGCGACAAGTGGCAAAAAAAGCAACATCTCTTTTTTTCTCCAAGCCAATAATACATAGCCTACAACAGCAATAAAAAAACCTAATACTGAACCTGTAATTCTATCTGCAAAAATAGTAAAAGGTATCCTGCTAGCTTCACTAATTGTTTGGGCTACATCATAAAAATGCAATCCCACTTGATCTTCTAGTGTCCCTTTTCTTATATACCAATCTAATTTATTAATAATTAAATCAATTCCACCAGAAAATATTAATACCAATAAAATCATAAAAATCGATGTATTTTTATAATATTTCTCTTTAAAATCCTTTTTAATAAATATAAAATAGAGTATTGCAAAGATAATAAGCTTTATGGCTAGAATTACTTTAAATAGAGAAAATGCAAAAACTATTAATGCTTTATAAAAGTTTATATTCTCTCTTAAAAATATATAACCATAAATTACGAAAGTTATAAAAATAGCAGTTAATGCTGCATAGCCTTGTGGATAAAATACTTCATATATAACAGCAATTATGACCATTATAAAAATATCTAAAATTGATGTATTGCGCACAAATTTGATTAAAAAATATAAAATAAAAACAGGAAATACAAGAGCAAACATATCAGTATCAAAATACCCTACCATAGTTCTGTTATAGTAACTCCATGCAATAGAGGCTAAAAGAGCCGACAAAAAACCAAGAAATGTTTTATTATAAAGTCTCATTATTAAAATAATTGGTATAACGACAAGGGATGATATAAACATAGGTGCATATAAAATTATTGTATCCAAAGAAAAAGGTAAAATTTTAGCTAAAAAATATATGCTATAAATAGTGCCGGTATATGTATTTATTGCAACCAGAAGTAAAGGATTATCCATATTCGTGCCAAAAAGAAGATGTTTTATTGCAGTAGCAAAAAAATATCCATCATTAGTATTTATCATCAATTGTCCGCCCCATTTATAAGAAGCATCGTTAATATGTTCATATACCCACGTCATCCTAAGCAATAAACTAAATATATAAGCAAGAACTATATATATTACTACATCATATTTTTTATATTTCTTCATTTTTAACCTTCTAAAAGTTTTTCAAATTCTTTTGCTAAATTTTTGTATGTAAAATGTTCTAACACATACCTTCTACCGTTTTCACCCATTTTGTATCTATCATTTAAAGGCATATCAAATAGTTCCAAAACTGCATCTGCAACGGCTCTAGATTCCTCCGCATTAATAGTTATCCCACATTTTGCCAACTCTATGATACTGTTTTTACCAGATTCTATAGAATATAAAATTGGTTTAGCGCTATACATATAATCAAAAAGTTTATTTGGCGATACGCCATATTTAAAAAGATTCTCTTTTTTTAGACCAATATAACAAACGTCAAATAACTTTAACATACTTTGAACTTGTTGTTTTGGTATAGCATCTATAAAATAAATATTATCTAATTCTCCATAAATTTTAACTAATTTTTTTTTCTCTTTCCCATCCCCGACTAAAACAAATGCTATATTTTTATTATTATTTAAAAGTTTTGCTGCTTTACAAAAAGTATCTAAGCTATTAGCAATTCCAATTGTTCCCGTGTAACCTATAATAAATTTATCTTTAGGTATTTTTTCTTCAATTTCACTATATAAAGGTTCAATGTTTTGCATTTCTTCTTCATCTATACCATTGCAAATCCATTTAAACTCTTTATCAATATTTAAATTATTTTTTAAGTGCTCACCATAATTTTGCAAAGAAGAAATAATCTTATCAGCTCTTTTAATTGCAAATTTTTCACTATATTTCATGGCGGCAATCAATGGATTCCAATCACTAAAACCACCCAATTCTTGAAGGGATAATGGCCAGATATCTTTTACTTCATAAAAAAACTTTGCTTTAAATCTTTTTGCTAACTTATAAGATGGGAAAACTAAAAATGGAGCCATTGGCGAAGCCACTATTACATCTGGTTTATGCATTTTATTTAAGGGCAAATTATAAAGTTTTTTAGTAAACACAAACCACTTTAAAATCCTTTTTGGATCGGTAGAACGACCGTATTTTGGCACTTTTAGCCATAGATATGTTATGCCGTCTATCTCTTCAAAACTATAACTGCCCTCCACCTTTGGTAATTTTTTAAAAAGATGCATATAAGAAGCAGTAATAATTATAACCTTATGACCCCTATTTACCAACTCTTTTGCAAAGTAGTAATTCCTAAACTCCATTCCGTGATAGCGACTGCCTGCATAATCATTAATAAACCAAATTGTTTTACCCATTTAAAAATCCATCGTAATCTAAAATTTCTATACTGTAATCTGCAAATTTTTTATCTGATGTCAAAAAATCCCACATTCACACTCTTTGACGCAAAAATAGTGCAGGGCATCTTCTAAATCGCAATCTTTTTCTAGAGCAAATCTTGTTGCACCTGCTATAACACTCTTTCCAAAATGCACTACACTCCAATCGTCTAAAATTACTTTTTCGATAAAGAGCAGCACTTTTCTTTTATCTTTTGCAACATAATAAATTGTAGAGAGCAAATCTTCGTTTATGTAAATCTCCCAGCTATTATCTAAATAATGCAAAAGCTGCAATGCATTTTGATGTTTTTTTGTGAACTCTCTAGCAAATCCAAAACTATATTTATATCTAAAAATATCTTATTTGCCATACTTTTTCTGTGTTATTTTTGCTCTTATCTCTTTTACAGAGAGGTCTTTAAATCTATCTTCAATTTCAAAATCTGATATATATTCCATAAGCTTGTTAAATTTCTCTATTTTATCTTTTCTTTTCTTTTTTTCTAATAACTTTTTTACTTCATCAGCATACTTTTGCGATACAAAGAACCCTTTTGTTTTGTGTGCCTTTTTATCTTCTATCTTCACATAATCGTAATTATCCAAAATACTAAAATTACGAGTTATATCTCTTATGCCCAATTTTGTTGTCACATTTAATCCTTTGTCAGATTTTATTATACAACAATATAATTTATTTGTCAAATATCAACAACTCTTTTATTATATTTTCACTAGCCTTTCCACCACCGTATAGGTTTAAGTTTGAAGTTTGAAGTTTGAAGTTTGAAGATGCTTTATATGCATCTAATATCTTCTCTTTATCAGCCCCTACAATAGTATTAACTCCAATTTCTACCAGCTCTACCCACTCTGTTTCATCTCTTAATGTAATACAAGGCTTACTAAAGAAGTATGCCTCTTTTTGCAGCCCTCCGCTGTCTGTCATAACCAGCGAGCAGTTATCTATCAGCCAAACCATTTCCAGGTAACCTACGGGGTCTATTATTTTTAAGTTGGAAGTTTCAAGTTCTAAGTTGGAAGCTTGGATTACTTTCCTTGTTCTTGGGTGCAGCGGTAAAATGATTTGCTGCTTTTTTGCTATTTCATTAAGAGCTTCAAATATAGACTTTAATCTTTGCGGATTATCCGTATTTTCGGCTCTATGGATTGTGCAGAGGATAAAGTTGGAAGTTTCAAGTTGCAAGTTTGAAGTTATTTGTGCTAGATTTTTATAAAATATTGCTCCATCTTGCATTACATCGCCGACATTTGCTATTTTTTGTTTTCCGTTTGCAGTGCTAAAAGGAAAACCCTCTTTTTTTAAGTTTTCTACTGCTGTTTCAGTCGGGCAAAACAGGATATCGCTAACTCTATCGGTTAATATTCTGTTTACCTCTTCGGGCATTTTCATATTAAATGATCTCAAACCGGCTTCTACATGGGCTAGTTTTATATGAAGTTTGCTTGCAACCATTGCCCCTGCAAGAGTAGAGTTAGTATCGCCGTAAACCATAATCCAGTCAGGTTTTTCTTTTAAGGCAACCTCTTCAATTTTCTCTATCATCTGCCCAGTCATTGCACCGTGGCTTTTACCTCCTACACCTAAAAAGTAATCAGGTTTTGGTATTTGCATCTCTTCAAAAAAGATATCGCTCATATTGGCATCATAGTGTTGTCCGGTGTGGACAATGATTTCAGTAATTAGTGATTTGTCATTAGTGATTTGAGAATTGTATTGCTTTATAGCTCTGCTTACACTTCCTGCTTTTATAAATTGGGGTCTTGCACCTAGGATTGTTAAGATTTTCATTTTTCTAATTCCTTATATAATTTTAATAATTTTTTCTCTTCGATAC
>JALWKP010000036.1 GCA_027081355.1 Campylobacteraceae bacterium | reverse complement strand
GCTCCACTTCGCAAAAATGCCCGTCGCTTTCGATTTTAAAGCTGCTGTGCTTTAAATCGTGCAAAAAAGCCTCTTGATTGACATATAAAACTTTATCTGCATATTGCGAAATTACGGTTAAATCGTGTGTTACAACTAATATTGTAACCTCTTTGTTTAACTCTTTTAAGAGAGAGTAAATCTCTTTTTGCCCTTTAACATCTATGCTAGAGGTCGGTTCGTCTAATATTAAAAGTTTAGGATGCGAAGAGATTGCTCTTGCAATCATTACCCTTTGGCGCTGACCGCCTGAGAGTTCGGAAATTTTGCTATGCAAAAAATCTTGCATACCGACCTTTTGCAAAGAGCTTTTAGCGCATGAAATTTCTAATTGAGAGTAGCCTATATTAAAGAATTTTTTTGATGAATTGTGTTTGGCTCCATTCCCCATCAAGACAATATCCAGCACAGAAATAGGAAAATCTAAGTTAATATTTGTATTTTGCGGAACATAGCCTATTTCGAGCGGGTTTTTTATTTCGTAATTTAAAATAATCTCTCCGCTGTTTGGTCTTAAAATGCCTAAAATAAGTTTAATAAGTGTAGATTTGCCTCCGCCGTTTGGTCCTGTAATTGCAAAAAACTCTTTTTCGCAAAGTTCAAAGTTTATATCTTTTAAGACATAATCCTTTTTATATGCAAAGTTTAGGTTTTTTACTTTCAGTAATACTTTCTCTGTTGGATTATTGTGACAATTCATCGGCAAAATGCTTTATATTTTTTAATATATCTTTTTTTAGGGGAGAGATTTTTACAACTTTAATCCCCAGCTCTTTTGCAATGATTTTTGCACTCTTATCTGAAAATTCAGGCTGGGCAAAAATAGCTTTCGGTTTAATTTTTTTAGCCTTTTTAATAATTTTAATTAACTCTTTGGGGCTTGGTTCTTTGCCTCCTGCTTCTATTGCAATTTGCTCTAAATTAAACTCTTTTGCAAAATATCCCCATGACGGGTGGAAAATAAGAAATTTTCTATTTTTAAGTTTGGAGAGTTTAGAGGCAATCTCTTTTTTTTCACTCTCAAGTTTGCTTAAAAACTTTTGCAAATTTTGCAGGTAAATATTTTTGTTTTTAGCATCGGCTTTAATTAAAGCGTTAGCCGTATTAAGTGCGATAATTTTTAAATTATCTGTTGAGAGCCAAATATGCGGATCGGGTTCGCCCGCCTCTTCGCCTTGGGTTATCGGCATTTTTGTTATGTTTTTATCGGTTTGAACAATTTCTAAAGTGCTGTTTTGCGCTTTAAATTTAGGCAGCCAAACATTTTCAAACTCCACCCCGATAGCAAAATAAAGCTTCGCCTTGCTAACAGCAGCCATTTGCGAAGGTTTAGGCTCGTAAGTGTGCGGCGAACTGCCCGGTTTGACAATAACGGTTGTATTTACCAAATTCGGCGCAATCTGCTCTAAAATATACTCTTGCGGCACAATACTCACAGCCACATTAATTTTGGCAAAATTTGGAGATATTAAAAGCAAAATAAGTATTAAAATTTTTTTCATACCTAACCTTTGAATTATTTTGCTGTAATTATATCATAATGAAAAATAGAAAATCTTTTCAATTACAAGTCATTTCTTAGCGCTTCATCTATTTTCGCTATAATTAGGCAAAATATTATGCGAGGTTTGATTTGAAGACGATTACGGTTATAGATACATTTGCATTTTTCTTTAGGGCTTATTTTGCTTTGCCGCCTTTGAAGTCTAAGGATGGGTTTCCTACTGGGCTTTTGACGGGGTTTGTTAATTTTGTGCATCAGTTGCAGAGCAATCACAGCACCGATTATATTATTTTTGCACTTGACAGTAAAGAAGAGGGGTTTAGGAAAGAGGTTTATCCGTCTTATAAAGCTAACCGTCCTGCTCCGCCGGAGGATTTGGTGGCTCAGCTTGGAGTTGCTATTGAGTGGATAGAAAAGATGGGCTTTAAGACGCTCTCTAAAGGGGGTTACGAAGCCGATGATGTGATTGCAACCGTTGTGAATATGGCGCGAAAGCAGGGGATTGTGGGCAAGATGGTCTCTTCGGATAAAGACCTTTACCAACTTTTGGATGATGAAAAAATAGTGCTGTATGACTGGGTTAAGAAAAAGACAATCGGCGAAGATGAGTGTATTGCCAAATTTGGGGTACCGCCAAAATATTTTGTGGATTTTCAAGCACTAATAGGCGATAGCAGTGACAATGTTCCGGGAGTTCCGGGTATCGGACCAAAGACGGCGTCTAAAATTATTAATGAGTATCATACGCTTGAAGATATTTACGAAAATATCGATAAAATCGGCACGCCAAGAATTAGGAAGCTTTTGCTTGAGAATAAAGAGCTTGCCTTTATTTCAAGGGAGCTAGTGCGCTTAAGAGATGATATTTTTGAAGATTTTGCACTGGATGAGTTTGTTTTTGAAGATAAAAATTATTTAAGCGCCCTTGTTGATGAGTTTGAAAAGTATGGTATGAATAATGCCTTAAAATGGGCTAAAAATGGTTTAGCTCCTGCGCAGGCGCCAAAAGAGCTTAAAAAAGAGGCGCTAACTTACAAACCTGTATTGATAGATGACAGCAAAGAGCTGTTTGCCGTAATAAACAGTATTGGCGATGAAACCGTTGTGGCTTTTGATACCGAAACAACATCTTTAAATGTGCGCGAAGCCAAGCTTGTGGGGTTCTCTTTTGCATTTAACGAGAGCGAAGCTTTCTATGTGCCGGTAAACCATAACTATCTGGGGGTTGGCAGACAAATTTCGCAAGATGATGCCAAAAAAGCGATAGAGATTCTTTTGCAAAAACGAATAATCGGGCAGAATTTGAAGTTTGATTTTGGGGTTTTAAAGCACTATTTTGGCATTGAGCCGATAATCCCTTACGGAGACAGTATGATTTTAGCCTGGCTTTTAGAACCCGGAAGCAGGGTAGGGCTTGATGCGCTGGCTAAAAAGTTTTTTGGTCATGAAATGATTGCTTACTCTAAAACGGTTAAAAAGGGTGAAGATTTCTCTGCCGTTACAATAGAAGAGGCGGTAAATTATGCAAGCGAAGATGCATGGATGACATTGAAGCTTTATAATAAATTAATAGAAATGTTTAAAACTGCTGCGCTTGATGAGTTGCTAAAAGAGGCGGAGAATGTAGAGTTTCCGTTTATTCCTCTGTTGATTAAGATGGAATCTTTGGGAATTAAAGTCGATATTGTCCATCTGGAAATGCTTAAAAAAAGGCTTAGCGAGAGTTTGAGCAAACTTAGCAAATCTATTTATGCGCATGCGGGGAGTGAATTTAATATCCGCTCTACTCAGCAGCTTGGAAATATTTTATTCCAAAAACTGGGGTTAAAGGGCGGTAAAAAAACCAAAACAGGTTACAGCACAAACGAAGCGGTTTTAAAAGGGCTTAAAGGGGAACATGAAATTATTGATGATATTTTAGCTTACCGAGAGCGCCAAAAGATGCTAAGCACTTATGTAGAGCCGCTTTTGAAACTGGCTAAAAAAGATAAAAACAGCCGAATATATACAACATTTTTACAGACGGGAACGGCTACGGGGCGCTTGTCGTCTAAAGACCCGAATTTGCAAAATATCCCTGTGCGCAGCGAGCTTGGGCGCGAAGTTAGAGGCGCTTTTGTCGCAAAAGAGGGTTACAGCCTGGTTTCGATAGATTATTCGCAAATTGAGCTGCGGCTTTTGGCGCACTTTAGCGGCGACAGGGCTTTAAGAGAAGCGTTTAATGAGGGCAAAGATATTCACCTCGAGACCGCTATTAAACTTTTTGGCAAAGAGCAGGCGCAAGAGAAGAGAAACTTTGCAAAATCTATAAATTTCGGCTTGCTTTATGGAATGGGTTCAAGAAAGCTTTCGCAAGAGCTTGGAATCAGCGCAAAAGAGGCAAAAGAGATAATTAATAACTACTTTGCGGCATTCCCGACAGTTAAAAATTATCTCGAGCAGATTCAAGATGAGGTTAAGCGCTTGGGATTTGTAGAAACCCTGCTAAAACGGCGCCGCGTTTTTGATTACGAGGGTGCAAATGCAATGGGCAAAGCTGCGATACTTCGCGAAGCGGTAAACACTGTATTCCAAGGCAGCGCAGCAGATTTAATAAAACTTTCGATGTTAGATATCGACACTCTTATAGAAGAGGAGAATTTAGATGCCAATATGCTGCTGCAAATCCACGATGAGCTTATTTTTGAAGTTAAAGAAGAAAGAGCTCAAGAAATCGCACAACGCTTTGCATACATAATGGAGAATATTTACGATTTAGAGGTAAAACTGAAATGCTCGGTATCTATTGCGAATAGTTGGGATAAACTGAAGTAGAGAAATATGGTATAATTGTATAAAAAAATTAAGGTAAAAGATGGATAGAGAAGCAATATTGACATATTTAAAAATTCATAAAAATGAATTTGCCCAAAAATACGGAATAGAAACAATTGCCTTGTTTGGTTCTTTTGCGCGCGGGAGTAATAAAAAAGATAGTGATGTTGATATTGTATATTCTCTTAAAGACGGAGTTAAATTGGGTTTTGATAAATATTTAGAGTTTGAAGAGAGTTCAAAAAATATATTTAAAACAAAAGTTGACTTAATTAATGAAAAAAAGCTAAACCCGTTAGTTAAAATGGATGTTTCGAAGGATTTTATATATATTTAGTTCTAAAAATATGCTTCATATATTAACAATGCTTGAAGCAATAGAAAAAATCAATATTTATTCTAAAGATTTTAAAGATGAAGAAGAGTTTTACTATGCTAATAAACAGCTAAACTTTAATGCAACTGTTAATCTTTTAATTGCCTGCGGGGAAGAGAATAAAAAAATAGATAGCGGATTAAAAACTTCTAATTTGGTAAATTGGAAAAATATATCTGCAATGAGAGATAAGATTTCGCACGATTATCGAGGTGCTGACGAAAGTATTGTATGGGATATAATTCAAAATTATCTGCCTAAATTAAAACTTTCACTAATAGAAATGATACCTAAAATAGAAAATCACCAAAAATATCTTGAAAAGGCTCTTAAAAGCAAATATTATGAAGAACTGCACTATTTACAAAGAAATACTAAACAAGTAGGGAAAATTCTTTACAACTTTTCTAACTTAACCCGTTTTAAAGGCGGGTTCAAGTAATCTTAATAAAATCTTAAGTAAACTTTGAAGTTTTAGAATTTATTGTATTAAAAACATAAAACAATATAATGTGCTAAAAAACAGAGGTAATTTATGATAAAAAAAATGTTTTCTATGAAAGCTGCCGTTTTGGTGATGCTTATTTTTGCTTTTTCTATAGGTTATGCCACGTTTATAGAAAACGATTACGGAACGCAAACTGCAAGGGCTTTAATTTATAACGCCAAATGGTTTGAGATACTGCTGTTTTACTTCAGTTCGATAATTGTTTATAATATTTTTGTTTTTAAAATGTATAAGCGCTCAAAATGGGGGCAGCTGGTGCTGCATTTGGCGCTTTTGCTAATTGGAATCGGTGCTTTAATAACAAGATATGCAGGATATGAAGGTATTATGCATATTAGAAACGGGCAAAGTGCAAACAGTATGGTCAGCAGTAATATGGTTTTGACCCTTAAAGTAAATGATGGCAATAAAAGTTATATTTTTGACAGGGAACTTATATTGTCTTCTATGACTAAAAACCATATCCGCAATACTGTATCTGTTGGCAATAAAAAAATAGATATTAGACTTTTAAATTATCTGCCAAGCGCTAAAATTGCCTTAAAAGAGGTTAAGGGCGGCAGTGAATATATCTCTTTAATGGTTGCGCCAAAAGGTTCTCAATCTAAAAGTATCTTTTTGAAAAAGGGTGATTTTTTTGATTTTGGCAATGAAATTTTAGCTTTTGATTCAAACAAAACTTACGGCAAAAAAGTTATAAAAATTACTTCTAAAGATGGCAAATTAAAAATTTACAGCACCAGTGAAATAAATACTAAATCTATGGATACATTAAAAGGAGAAAAATTAGATTCCGGCAGTTATGAATTGAAAAAAAGGATACTATATACAATTGATGGAGATTCATTTGTTTTAAAAGATTATAAAAAGAGTGCAAAAAAAGAGTATGTAAGCGACTCTTTAAAAGCCGGAGGAGCAAATCCTCAAATGATTACCTTAAAAATATCTAGCGGAAAAGAGAGCAAAACAGTCAATCTTTTTGGCAAAGATGCAGAGGTTGGGGAGTTTAAGGAGATAAAATTAAACGGTATGAATTTAGAATTATCTTACGGGGCAAAAGTTATACCGATACCGTTTAAAGTTAGGCTTGACAGATTTGAATTAAAGCGTTATCCCGGTTCTATGAGCCCATCTTCTTATTCTAGTTATGTTACAGTTATCGATCCGGGGTTGAAAAACAGGTTTAAATATCATATTTATATGAATCACGTTTTAGATTACAAAGGGTTTAGATTTTTTCAAAGCTCTTTTGACCCTGACGAGCAAGGAACTATTTTGAGTGTAAATCATGATCCCGGAACACTGCCTACTTATATTGGCTATATTCTTTTGGCAATTGGATTTTTGTGGAGCTTTTTATCTGAAAAAGGCAGAGTTAAACATTTGCTTAAGAAGTTAGAAAAATTAGACAGTAAAAAGA
>JALWKP010000035.1 GCA_027081355.1 Campylobacteraceae bacterium | reverse complement strand
CCAAGCGCTACGCAAAATGAATTGAATTTAAATGATGCAAAAGCTCTTGTTAAAAATGGCTGCATTTTGGTAAACGAAGGGGCGAATATGCCTACAACTCCGGATGCAATAGACTATTTGCAAGAAAACGGCGTGCTTTTTTCACCGGGCAAAGCGGCAAATGCAGGCGGTGTAGCAACTTCTCAGCTCGAAATGAGCCAAAACGCTTCGATGACCCAATGGAATTTTGAAGAGGTAGATATTAAGCTTCGCCAAATTATGAAAAATATTTTCAAAATAGCTTACGAAACTTCAAAAAAATTTGATAACGAAGGTAATTTGATAGTAGGCGCCAATATAGCCGGCTTTAAAAAGGTAGCCGATTCTATGATAGACCAGGGTTCTGTTTAGGAGCCTAAAAGACATCTGCAATGCTTTAATATCCTAAAGCTAAAGCGTCATTTTGGCAAAAATCGAGCCTCTGCCGGGCTGATATACACCCATTAAACATAAAAAGATTAAACTAACTTTTAGAAAAATTTGATAAAATCCCATATATAAGATAAAATTTATCCGAATTAAAATTACAGGAGTATTATTTATGATGATGCAAGGGATGCCGCAACCGGCTTTTTATATTTTTAAGTGTCAGCAAAGCGCGCCTGCTGGGATGCCAAAACCCAGCTGTGTTAAGCCGGGTGACCAAGAGTCTCAGGAGCTTTTTGGATATTTAGCCCAAAAGTTAATGACAAAAGGAATTATGGGAACGGTTCAGCCGATTCAAACAAGCTGTTTAGGGCGCTGCCAGCAAGGTCCGGTAATGCTTGTGGAACCGGGGCACACTATGTATGTGGGCTTAACTAAAGAAAAAATCGATAGAATTATCGATGAGCATTTAATTGGCGGAAATGTTGTGCAAGAGTATGTAATTCCCGAAGAGTTTTGGGGCGAGCCAATAGCGCCAAGCAGCATAGCCAGCTAAGGGCAAGAGAAACTCTTTGCCTCTTATGCCCTCTTCTTAATCGCATACAAATCTTCCACAATTTTTGGTATAATTATAGTAAACAATTTATAAGGGTAAAATAATGACAATTACTATGCTTCATAGTAAAATCCATCGTGCGACTGTAACAGATGCGAATTTAAATTATGTCGGCTCTATTACGATAGACAGGGAGCTTTTGGAAGCTTCGGGTATGAGAGTAGGGCAGAAAATCGATATTGTAAATGTAAATAACGGCGAGCGCTTTAGCACTTATATAATACCAGGAGAGCGGGGTAAAAAAGAGATTTGCCTAAACGGCGCGGCAGCTAGAAAAGTTGCTGTGGGCGATAAAATTATTATAATTGCTTACACTCAGCTGACCCCAAAAGAGGCAGACAGTTTTAAGCCAAAAATAGTTATATTAGATGACAATAATGAAATTGCAGAGCAATTTGAAGGGTTAAAATAATGTTTGACGGATTCGATTTAAATAAAATGCAAGATATGCTGCAAGATATGCAAAATAAGGCAAAAGAATTTGAAGAGCGCTCAAAAGCGGTAACTTTAACTGCAAAAGGCGGCGGCGGTTTAATTGCCGCAAGTGTAAACGGAGCCGGCGAGCTTGTGGATGTTACAATAGACGACTCTTTGCTTGAAGATAAAGAGTCTTTACAGATTTTACTTATTAGCACAATTAATGATGCCCTAAAAATGGCAGAAGATAACAAAAAAAGCCAAGCTTTAAATATGTTTGGCGGCTTGAATCCGTTTGGAAAAAGCTGATGCAAAAGCTGCTAAAAGCCATAGAAAATGACTCTTTGGCAGAAATTAAAAAACTGCTCTCTAACGGCTGTTACGATTTAAACAGTAAAATTGACATTACCGAAATTTACAGCTTAGATGAAGAAGATGAATTGCCGCTTATTTTTTATCTTATCCAAAGCGGTATCAGTTTAGAAGCGTTGGAATTGCTTGTAAATGCCGGTTTGGATATAACTTACACGAGTAAAGAGGGGTTGAGCGCTTTAGATTACGCAATTAAGCACCGCCGCAAAGATATTGTTGAATTGTGCAGAAAATATGGACTTAGTTTAGTAAAAAGCAGCCGCAAAAGCGGTTTGACTCCATTGATGTTAGCTGCGAGTTTTAATGATGTAGAGATGATGAAATTTTTAATAGCCAACGGTGCAGATGTGAATGAAAAAGATAAATATGGAATGAGTGCCAAAGATTACGCAAAAAGGCTGGGGCAGGGCAGGGCTGAGAAGTATTTAAACACTTTGTAAAAAAATTCGGCGATTTTATGGTCAATTTGAAATATTTTTAAATAATTGCTTAAAAATGTATTATAATTTGACTGTAACTTGAAAATAGTTACACATGCACAATTCCTAATTTTCCCATTTTTTATTCAATATCCTCCGCCTTTTAGGTGCGGGGATTAGATTTTTAATCTTCAGTTTGGATAACTCTTCTAGTGTTAAAAATATTTTGCCATGCCGTGTAATTGATACTCCTTAAACACTAGAAGATATTTTAAAGATTCTTTTGTTAAAATTATAAAATAAAGGGGTATCGCCCCAGAGGGGCAAAGGGTCTGAAGTTTAATGCAAAAGAGAACAAGGAAAACTCTTTTACAAGTTGCATAAAAAAAACAAGGAGTTTCAGAGATTGACTCTGCTCTAATCAACCTCTTATGTTAAAATTATATACTACTACAATTAACTGCTAACTAACAAACGGTAAATGGATAATTAATGGATAAAAAAAATGCATCTCTTTTTGATGATTTAACTTTGGATTTTAGCAAAACCTGCGGCATAGACGAAGCCGGCAGAGGTCCTATTGCAGGCTCTTTGGTTATGGCTGGCGTAATTTTAAAGAGAGAGATAAAAGGCTTAAACGATTCTAAAAAACTGAGTGAAAAAAAGCGTGAATATTTTTTTGACATAATAATAAATTCCTCAAAATACTGCATTTACGAAGCAGATTCTGCCAAAATCGACAAAATCGGCTTAAGCAAAGTTTTAAAAGAGGGTCTTGAAACTATAAAAAAATATTTTGGAGACGAAGAGTTTTTATTCGACGGCAACAGCTCATTTGGCGTAACCGGTATTAAAACAATGGTCAAAGCAGACAGCAAAGTCCCGGCAGTAAGCGCTGCCAGTATAATTGCAAAAGTGTATCGAGACAGACAAATGCTCAAATACGCAAAACTTTACCCGCAATACGGATTTGAAAAACATAAAGGCTACGGAACAAAAGCCCATATAGCCGCAATAAAAAAACACGGCATATGCCCGATTCATAGGAAAAGTTTTAAAATAAAAAGATTAGATAATTAAGGGCGTGCTGCAATAAATTTGGATAACAGTAAGATGTGGATATATTTAAATGAAAAGGTCTGATTATAGAATAGTTTATTCCAATTTTTGATGTTAAAAGTGTAAAATTTAATAATATTACTTGGTATTTAGCTGAAACTAGGTATAGTAACATTTTAAAAGTTAAACAAAAACCATTGATTAAGGATTAATGTGAAAAAAACGATAATTATTACTTCTATAAGTACAATATTTGTATTAACTGGATGTGTAAATACTGTTTCAAATTTAGGAAACAATTTATTGCATACATTACGGAATAAAACTGTAAATATAAAACCTGATACTACCGCAATTATTGCCAGTGCTAATACTACCGATTCTGATTCAGTGATAGGAAAAGGAGATTTGATTTTAAAAAATATAGATACAAACGAAGAAGTTACTATAAGTGCTTCATATAATGATAATTCATATATTGTAAAAAAAGTAACTCCAGGCACATATAAAATAGTAAAATGGAATTATGATTCATGTTATGAAACTTATAACAATTCTAATATCTGTAAAGAGTGGCATGATTTTGGGGGAATATCTCCTAAATTAGCTAACGGCAATACTTTTAAGGTAAATAAAGGAGATATTGTTTATTTAGGGCATATTAATGTTGATTCTGCAAATAAAACATTATCTATTTCAGATAACTATTATAGTGATATTAATAATTTTAAAAATAATTATGATGCATTAAAAACAAGAGATATCAAAGATGTTTCAAATAATATAAATGTCCATAATTGGGGATTTAAAATTACTGGAGCAGGTTTCTTTAAATAGGTTTTTATTGTGGTATTTTACTTAAGTAAAACTTGGAATAATAGAAAATAAGACAAAGATTTTTTAAATTTTAACATTAACGAAGCTTTAGCTTAGCAATTAGTAAAGGAGATTAGATGAAATTTACACAATTTAAAGAAAAATATCCGGTTTGGTCTTTAGAGTTAGATAAAAACGAAGCAAAATATGCAACTATAAGTGAAATTATTAACCATTTTAAAGAGAGAATAGATGCTCACCCTATTGCTGTATATATTTCAGTGTTTAATCATTATGAACATACAAAATCTATTCCTGAACACAGTATGGTAGATGGATTAACCGGTTTAGAAAATATAATTTTCTGTTTTGGAAAAGAGATTCCTACAACAAAAGTTGCTGCTATTCGTCCAAGAAGTATTGCAGTATGTGAATTTGGCGATAAATTTGTTATAGAATTTATGGAAGCGCCAAATGAAAAATTAAATGAAACTATGCAAGAGTGGGCAAAAGAGATAATAAAATAAATATCTGTTTGAAAAATATGCTATAATAAGCTAAAAAGGCTTATTATGCGTATTTTGCCACTTCTTTTTATGTTTAGTTTTACTTTTTTAAATGGTGGAAACAGCAGTTATAACGATTCATTTTATACAATAACTTATAAAGTGGGCACACTTGGGTTTGGGGCTGATTTGTCTCACTCTTTTAACAAGACTTTTGCTGCGAGATTAAATATTAATGGGTATTCTGATTATAGGCATATGACTTTAGACAAAAAGCGGTATCAAATGCAGGGGTTATTAAATAGCACCGGATTGCTTTTTGATATTCACCCATGGCAAAATGCCTTTTTGTTTAGTTGGGGTGCTTATTACTCTAAAAGCCATTTAACATTTATTAATAAACCAAAATCTGGAAGAATAAAAGTAGGCAACCATTCATATTCTGCTTTGGAGGTTGGCACCGTTAAAGCAAATATAAATTTAAAGAGACGAATAAATCCATATTTTGGACTTGGTTTGAATTCTGTAGATAGAAGTAAAAAATGGCATTTTTCAGTTGATGTGGGTGCTGTTTATATAGACACCCCAAAAGCAAATATCCAAGCTCAAGCAAATAATGGTTTTAAAGCGTTGCAGCCTATTTTGGATAAAGAGTCGCAAACAGAACAGAAAAATCTAAACAAAAAGTTGCGAAAGTATAAAATTTATCCTATAATTTCGGTTGGTGTAGGGTTTAATTTTTAAAGATGCCCTGTATTGCTATTAAATTAATAATTTTATATCCATTAAATGCACAAAACTCAAAGCTAAAAGCAGTTTAGAGATTAGAATATTTGTAATCTGCATTCCGTATTCCAAATGGATGATGGGAGGCATATCTTTCGTCTTGCGCAAAACTCGATTAACTCTTTATAAGGAATTGCGCCTCTTTTTTTCATAGTAGCAAATGTCGCTTGTGAAATTCCAAAAAATAGGGGTCAGGTGATAGTAATAGTAGTCTTTAATTCCATATTATCAGTAAAATAAATGCTATTACTATCACCTGACCCCAATTTGTTAGATGGCTATTCTCAGCATCAGATAGCAAAGGTGCTGAATTTGTCTCAGCCAACAGTATTTGGAATTATAAAAAGGGTTAGAAATACTATTGCTATCACCTGACCCCAATTTCCCTATTATTGCCATAATAGAGGTTCTGCCGACTATTGTGCCGTAGCCTTTAGTTCCAATAGAATAATGGGCACGAGGGAGGGAAAGTTCCATATCGGAAGATACGGAACTAGTGAAATACTTATTCATTGTTTTGCTTCTCTTCTTCACTCTCTTTTGAATCGCTTGTTATAAGGTTATATAATGCCCATATACAAAATAATATGAATATGGAACCAACTAAATAAGCATAATTGCCTATATATACATCTTTGCCATATTTAACAGGTAAAGATTTTGTATCTATTATATTTATTCCTAATATAAAGACTAATACAATTGTAAAAAATGTTAACAAATTATTCATTATTTATTTTCCCCATTTCATCCACCCCTTTACTAAATAAATATCCAACAGATTGCACACTATTGGTAGGTGGCTGACTGTCCAAATAGCCAACTGCCAAATCTGCGGTAACCACAGTTAATTCTGGATTTCTCAATGCAAATAAATAAACTTCCGGAGCCGCAAATGCAGCAATAAAAGTTCCAAGACCTGCTAAGGCTCTTCCAAAACCTTCAGCCTGTTTTAACTCTTCAGGCAAATAGCCACCATATATAAATCCATTTTTATCTGTAACATAGTAACTATTTTTACCATGACCACCATACTTTATATACAAACCTCTTTTTCCATAACCTTTAGCTTCTAATATTCTTTTTGTTCTTACAGCATCTTTATACTCATGGTTAAACAAATGCGTAAACGCCGCACTCAAAGCCCCATTAGCAAACTTACCTCCGCCAAGCTTTGCAAAGGTTCCGCCTATTATTGCCATAATAGAGGTTCTGCCTACCATTGTGCCATATCCTTTTGTGCCAATATCAAACGCACTGCCAAGCCCACTAAAGAAGCCTGCTCTAAACGAACCGCCTCTAAAGTAGTTTATTATACCAGAACTTAAGC
>JALWKP010000034.1 GCA_027081355.1 Campylobacteraceae bacterium | reverse complement strand
GACAGTGCAACAGGAACTAAGATTAAGGTTGTCAGGAATTAAGGTTATTGGCAGTTGATTAAATGTTTTGTATTTTATAGATATAAAATGCAAAATGCTCGAAGCAGATTAGAGATTAGAGATTAGAGATTAGAAATTAGAGTATTTGTAATTTGCATTCCGTATTCCGAATGGATAACGGGAGGCAAACAACTTTTTGCTTTCCGCTTTGAGCTTTAAGCCTATAGAGAAAGGCATTTTGACATTCGTATTGCAGAATATAACAAATTTCTCTAATCTCTCTTCTCTAAAATAGCGGCTTTAAGTTTTATTTTATAGATATAAAATCCTTAACTCAATGGCAGTGTCGCCGTCCTTAATTTCACATAAAAGCATTACAAAGCAAAACTCTTTACCCTTCACTTAATAACTGTGGATATTTTTAGCTTTAAGCAATTTATAAAGTCCAATTAGAGATAATTTTTAAAACTATTTTTTGGAATTAAATTTTGATTATCAAGATAATTATAGCAACAGTTTTAACAGGGGTGTTAAGCGGTTTTTTAATTACAGCTTATGAACTTTTAATTGTCTTTGCAAAGCATATTTTCTTCTTCGGCGACCCGTTTAAAAATATAAAAAAACTGCCGGTGTGGTATATCTATGCACTTCCTACTGTTGCTATTTTTATTGTAAATATTCTTGTAGCAAAAGAACCCAACATTAAAGAATATACTGTAAATAAAATTGCAGATTCGATTATTCAAAACAAAATGACCCTAAGAATAAAAACACTTATTTTTAAAATAATAAGTTCCACCCTTTCACTCGCAAGCGGTTATATGGTAGGAACCGAAGGTCCAAGCGCAGGTGTTGGGGCTATGATTGCGTATCATATTCATAAACTTTTTAAACTGCCCAAAATGCTTGTAAAAATGATGATAAGCGTCGGGGCAAGCAGTGCAATAGCTGCAATTTTTGTTTCGCCGCTAACAGGCATAGCATTTGCGGTGGAGTATATTGCACATCAATTTTTAAAAAAGAATATCGCATATTTAATTGTCGGTTCAGTAATTGCATTTTCTATAAGCATTAACTTTTTGGAACCGATTTATTTCAGCCATTCTGTGGGGCGGAATTTTAATTATAAATTTTTTGTTGCAAGTTTGGTTTTTATCCCATATGTTACTGTTTTTGTTTACTTTTATCTTTTTTTAAAAAAGAGGGTTTTGCGTTTTATAGATTTAGAAATTTTTAGAAATGCATACAAATATCGCAATTATATTTTCTCTTTAATAGGCGGCGGAGTTGTTGGAACAATACTTTTAATAGAACCACACGCCGCATTTTCGGGTAAAGAGATGGTAATTTACCTTATAAACCAGCAAAGCGGAATAGGTTTAAAGTTCATATTTATAACTTTAATACTTAGAATTATCGGCACTACTGTTTCTATATATGCAAATTCTGTCGGGGGTATGTTTTTGCCGCTTATGACAATTGGCGCGCTGGTTGGTTACAGTTTTGGAATTATACTTGCAGATTTTCATTTAATTTCAGAACCTTTCTATTTCGCATCTGTGGGGGCATCTGTATTTATGGGGGTAATTATGCGCCTGCCGCTGACTTCGCTTATTTTATCGTTAGAGACGACTTTCGATTATAATGTGGTTGTAGCTACCGGCATAGCGGTTGTCACTGTTGAGTATATTGCATCTTTGTATTTTCATATTAGCCGAAAATATATCGGTATGAGAGATAAAATTTGGTTTAGGAAAAAAGGTTAATAGAGCAAGGTAAATTTTCGGCTTTTACCCTGCCTGAGAATTTATTTATCACGAATTGCACTCCATTTTCCTTCACAGTAAGTGCCTGTCCAATCGCCATTTCCGCCTTTTGCTTCTAAATCGCCGCCGGCATTTATAACCACCTTGCCTTTGCTGTCATAAATATCAACAGCTACTTCTCTGCTTTCATCTTTATAAGCGCCTCTTATAGTAAAACCATTTCCTGTTTTATCATGCAGCGAACCAACGGCTAATGAATCTTTTATCATCAAAATTCCGTTTAATTTTGGACATTGTGCTTGCAAATCTTCTTCTGGAACAAAATTTATTTTATATTCTTTTATATGATTTTTAACTGTTTGACTGGAACAACTTGCAAGAAACTGCGCTCCAATCACTATTAATAGTAAAAAACTTTTTCTCATTATTACATCCTTGGTTTTTTAAAAGTATAACAAAAGAATATTAATATATTACGATAAAATGGCACTTTGTCATAATTATACGGCTATTTTTACTTATTTAGTTTAAAATTTTTTCAAAATTTCAGGCAACTTTGATATTGAAGCGATATCTTCATCTGGGTAAATTGGTTTATCTAAATCGCTTGGTTTATATTTGCCGGTTCTGACTAATATTGCTCTTATTCCCGCATCTTGGGCACCTTGTATATCGCTTTCTATGTCATCTCCAACCATTACAACTTCTTGGGGTTTTAAATTCATAGATTTTAAAGCTAAATTAAAAAATTCTGCACTTGGTTTGCCTACAATTTCAGCTTTTAAAGAAGATGCATATTCTAGCGCTTTAACAAAAGGTCCTGCATCCAAAGAGAGTTTGCCGTCACTGTCTTTAAAATAGCGGTTTTTTGCTGCTGCTATCAATTTGGCTCCGTCTTGCAGATGTCTAAAAGCCCTGTTTAAGCGTGTGTAATTAAAATTTTCTGCCGCATCGCCAACTACTACAAAATCAACTTTTTCGCCACTGCTTAATAATTCTCCGAAAAAATCGCTGGCATCTTGGGTTAAGAGACCATAAGCTTTAGCATCTCTTTTTTGCAGCATCTCTTTAACCACTGCTAATGTCGTAAGCAATTCATTTTCGTTTATATTAAATCCCATTTTATTGAGCTTGCTGATAATTGTGCAAGGTGCCCTGCGGGTTGTATTGGTTGCAAAACAGATTTTATAACTCTTTTTTAACTCGGCAATAGCTTCTATAGCACCCTTTATTGGCATATTCCCTTCGTATAAAACGCCTCCTATATCACAAATAATCCCTTTTACCATTGCGGCTCCTTTTTTTCTCCAAATTGTAGCATAATTTTGGATTTGACAAAAGATTAAAGCCGTTGCGATATAAGAAGCAAAGCAGCCTTTTTAAGCCGTAACAAAACGCCCTTTCCATATATTTTCGGCATTTTCGTGGCTAAAAATTCCTGCTACAAAAAGTTCTTCTAAAAGTTCTAATTTGTCTTCTAAAAAATCGTTATAATCAAGCAATTCGTAAGTTCCCGGAATTATTTTGTCGCCTTTAAACGAGTAAGGCTGGGCAACAGAAATGTATTCATCTGATGAGTATTTTAAAATGTGTATTATCAGCACAGAATAGCGCTGGCAGTTTTCATCTTTTAATTCGGCCGGATACACAACCGCAGCGCATTTTTTATCTTCGCTTTGCTCTTCTAGCAACTTTATAGCTTTGGGTATAGAGATTTCTAAAGGTTCATCCAACTCTTTATAAATTTTTCTTCTATCATTTTTTATTGCAACATATATCGGATTTAATTTTTTATTTTTTTCTAATTTATCTAAACTGTGGCTAAGCAAATAACCTGCGTCTTTCATTATGTGTAACATATTTTCTCCATACTTTATATTACGGAATAGGAATACAAATGGTTTAATAAAATGGTGTTAATTAAACCAGAAACTAACAATTCTTAAAAATATCTAATAAAATTGTAACCTATTTTACATAAATTAGACATTAAAATTAAGAAATATTAGAAATATATAACGATTTTGCAAAAGCATAAATTGGCTATAATTGCAAAAAAATTATCAAGGCTGTGAAATGAGCGAAAAGAGTCGTTATAATCCTAAAGAGATTGAGCAAAAATATTATGAGTTTTGGGAAGAGCAGGGATTTTTTGAAATTGACGGTAATAAAAATATCCAAAAAGAGGGCAAAAACTTTTGTATTATGATGCCGCCGCCAAATGTTACGGGGCATTTGCATATCGGGCACGGGCTTACATTTACGCTTCAAGATATAATTACGCGCTACAAAAGAATGGACGGTTTCAAAACACTTTGGCAGCCGGGCGTTGACCATGCGGGGATTGCTACGCAAAATGTGGTAGAGAAAAAACTTCTTTTAGAGGGCAAAACCAAAGAAGAGATAGGGCGCGAAGAGTTTTTAAAACTTTGCTGGCAGCAAAAAGATAATTCGCGAAATGCAATTACGGCTCAGCTTAGAAAGCTGGGAGTCAGCCCTGCGTGGAGCAGAGAGCGCTTTACGATGGACGAGGGGCTTGCAAACGCGGTTAAAAAAGCTTTTAAATTTATGTATGACAACGGCTACATTTTTCAGGGCAACTATATGATAAACTGGTGCACGCATGATGGTGCGTTAAGCGATATAGAGGTTGAATACGAAGAGCACAAAGGCAAGCTTTACCACTTAAGATACCCTCTAAGCGACGGCAGCGGCGTTTTGGTTGTTGCTACTACAAGACCCGAAACATACTTCGGCGATACCGCGGTAATGGTGCATCCAAACGATGAGAGATACAAGCACTTAATCGGCAAAAGCGTAAAACTGCCTTTGATAAATAGAGAAATTGAAATTATTGCCGACGAGCATGTGGATATGGAGTTTGGAACAGGCGTGGTAAAAGTGACTCCTGCGCACGACCCAAACGACTACGAAGTGGGCAAAAGACACAATTTGGAATTTATTACGATTTTTGACGAAAACGGAATTTTAAACAGTTATTGCGGCGAATTTGAAGGTTTAGAACGCTTAGAAGCGCGCGAAAAAATTGTTGATAAACTGGACAAAGAGGGCTTTTTGGAAAAAACCGAAGAGCATATCCATCAAGTGGGGCACTGCTACCGCTGTAAAAATGTGGTTGAGCCGTATATCTCTAAGCAGTGGTTTGTTAAAAAAGAGTTTGCAAAGGGCGCAATAGAGCGGGTAAATGCGGGTGAAGCGAAGTTTTACCCTTCTCACTGGATAAACAGTTACAATGCTTGGATGAGAGATTTAAGAGATTGGTGCATTAGCCGCCAGCTTTGGTGGGGGCATCAGATTCCTGTTATGAATTGTAAAGAGTGCTCCCATCAGTGGGCATTTGAGGGTGAAACGCCGACTGTTTGCGAAAAGTGCGGAAGTGCGAATATAGAGCAAGACCCGGATGTTTTAGATACTTGGTTCAGTTCGGGTCTTTGGCCATTTAGCACACTTGGCTGGGGCAACGGCGATGCATTTAAAAACGAAAAATGGTTCGAGGGCGATATGGAAGAGTTTTACCCCAATTCGCTTTTGATTACCGGCTTTGATATTCTGTTTTTCTGGGTTGCAAGAATGCTTATGATGGGCGAGAAACTAACGGGCGAACTGCCGTATCCGGATATCTATCTGCACGCTCTTGTAAAAGATGAAAAGGGCGAAAAGATGAGCAAATCAAAAGGCAATGTAATCGACCCTCTAGTGATGGTAGAGAAATACAGCGCCGATGCTTTGCGTTTTACTTTGGCAATTTTGGCGGTTCAGGGGCGCGATATTAAACTAAGCGAAGAGAAGCTCGAACTTAGCCGCAACTTTACCAACAAACTTTACAATGCAAGCAATTTCTTGCTCTTAAATAGCGACAGTTTTGCGGATTTAAGCGATATAGAGGTAAAAACAGCGCTTGGAAAATATATGCTTAGCAGATTTAACAAAGCGGTTGCGGAAACCAGAGATTACATAGAGCAGTATCGCTTTAACGATGCGGCAACTACGCTTTACCGCTACCTTTGGGGCGAATTTTGCGACTGGGGCATTGAGCTTAGCAAAGCGAGCAAAGAGAGTGTCGGTGAGCTAGGAAGCATTTTTAAAGAGTCAATGAAGCTTTTACATCCATTTATGCCGTTTATTACAGAGTATTTGTATCAAAAACTAAGCGGCAGCGAGCTTGGAAGCGGAAACTCCATTATGATACAAGAGTATCCGGCTGTCAAAGAGATTGACAGTGAAGCTGTTGAAGCTTTTGAATTGGCAATAGAGGCAATTGTATCGATAAGACGGTGCAAAACTCTAGTTGATATGGCTAATAAAAAGATTGACAAAGCTTATGTCAAGTTTACAAAAGAGGTTGATACAGCTCTGCTTAAACCATTCTTAGAGAAGTTGGCAAAAGTTGCCGAAGTAGAGTTTGTAACTGCCAAACCCCAAAATGCCGTAACTGATGTTAGCGACAATTTAGAGAGTTACATCTCAACTTCCGATATAGATATGACGCCGGTTATCAATAAGCTTAAAAAGCAAAAAGAGAAACTGGAAAAAGAGATTAATAAGCTAAGCGCTATGCTAAGCAACGAAAAATTCGTAGCAAACGCCCCGCAAGCAGTAATCGAACAAAACAAAAAAGCCCTGCAGGAAGCCAAAGAAAAATTTGAAAAAATAGAAAACGAATTGCGGTTAATCGGTTGATGATATATAGAGAATAATCTCTTTCTTCTTGTTCAACATCAGAAGATGTGAAACAAGAAGATTTTTCTTAATATTTTATTTATTTAATTCTATAATATATCCATTTACAAATAGAATATTATCATTTTTAAATGATAATCCCATAAACAAGGGTCAGGTGATAGTAATAGTATATTTTTAAGTAATTCTATGCTGAACTACCTTCTACTAAAACTAATTACAAAGAATTTAAAATGCCAAGAAGACCAAGAATTACTTTAAAAGGCTAT
>JALWKP010000033.1 GCA_027081355.1 Campylobacteraceae bacterium | reverse complement strand
CCCTGGGCTAAACACTAACCCTCATCCGTGTTATTGGACGCGTATTATAGGGAATTTTTTTTTATTTGTCAAGGGTTTTTTTGGGTTTTTTGTAAAAAAGTTGGAAAAAAGTTAAAATACATATAAAAGACACTATTTTACCACTTTTAAACGCTTTACAGTCGGGAATTGCTTGAATTTGCTACATATAGTAACATTAAATATAAGTTATATTATTCGATGGTATTTTTAAGGAAATTTGATAAGCTGTTTAAGATTAGAGTATATTATTATAGTAAGCAGGAAGAGATTAAATCTCTTCTGCTTTTTGAACATCATAAAGAATATCATCCCATGGAGTTCTATACATTGGCATTGCTAAGCGTTTCTCATCTAGCACATGACCAATGAATCCGATGGTTCTACCTAAAATAAAGAATGCATTTAGAGTTCCGGAAGCAATAAATTCATCGATTTCTTCTTCGCTGTAACCTAATGCTCTCCACATATCTACCATTAAAATACCGATTGTTCCATCAACATTTAAAATCAAGTTCTCTTTTTTAGATGTTGTAAGAGCTTCAACGGTTCTTGCATAATCTAAAAGCGGAGTTGCAGGGAAGTTTTCTGCTGCAAAATCCATTAAACCTTTTACTCTTAAGTCAGGGTTTTTAAGAGATTTGATTCTATGCCCAATTCCCGGAATTGGAATACCTTGTTTTTTCATATATTTTAAAAATTCCGACGGACTCATTTCATTATCATTGGCATATTTAAAGTATTTAGCTGCACCGTCAATTGCACCGCCAAATCTTGGTCCGATTGTCAATAAGCCTGTTACTAAAGATTCTACAACAGATTTGCCCGCTCTTGCAGTTACTTTTGCATTATGTGCTCCAGATACTGCAGGACCGTGGTCTGCAACGGTTTTAATAACTGTTTCGATAAAATCAACTGCCCATCTTGGGTAAACTTTTTTAAACCATAGAAGCGAAACAACATCGCCGATAGTTTTACCTGTGCTTGGAAGCGCCACTGAACTGATTGGGAATCCTGCATATGTTGCCTCTTCGCCTCTGTCGTCTGAAATGGTGCAGATAAATTGTCTTGCTCTTCTGTAAGCTGGCAGTTTATTGATTTCAGGCTCCGGAATATCTTGAATTACGCCTTCTGCTTTTAATTTAGTATAAACTGCATTGATTTCTGCCGGTAAATCGTTGAATGTTGCAGGAACATAAATACCTGCTTCTCTCATTGCATTGTTTTTAGCTTCTGCAGTTTCTCTTTCTGCATTTGCAGATGCGCCTGCGTGACCGAATTGAACGCCGCTGCTGTAATGTTTAGCAATAGTTCCGATACACCATGCAATAATAGGTTTAGTAATTTTGCCTGATTTTACAGCTTCTATAATTTTATACTCTTCTGCACCGCCCACTTCGCCTAGTAAAATCATATATTTTACATCCGGGTTTTTCTCCATTCTAAGAAGGTGGTCTATAAATACCGAACCAACGAATCTGTCACCCCCGATTGCAACACCCTCTGCAATACCGTCTGCATTAATTGCAATAATATTTGAAAGCTCGTTAAAAAGCCCTCCTGAGCGGGTAACTAGACCGCAGCTTCCTGCTCTGTGAAGTTTAGAGTTGATAATATTTTCGATTGTCCCGCCGATGTTTGCAATTTTAAATGCACCCGGGCTGATTGCGCCTACTGTTGCAGGTCCGATAATCGTAACACCAAGCTCTCTTGCTCTTGTGTTCATTTTTCTTGCAAGTCTTTCAGGAATACCTTCTGCAGTAATCATAATAGTTTTGAAACCGCCGATGTCAAGAGCATCCATAGTTACATTATAAGCTGTTCTGAAAGAGCCGAAATTTAACAAAACATCTGCTTGAGGCTGAGCCTCTTTTGCTTCTTTGGTGCTTCTGTAAACCGGCACCATAATTTCATCGCCGCCCCAAAAGAATTTTTCAAATTTATTGCTGCTTGTAGGTGCAACAATAGCAGCAACCGACGGTGTTTCTCTTTTGATTACATAATCGTAATCCAACATTCTTTGGATTGCAGTTTTATTGTTATTCCAAAAAATTGCTTGAGTATCTTTAGTAAATAGTCTATTCATCTGCTTCTCCTACTTCTCTTCTAATGCCATACGAACGATATCTGTTACATGAGTTTCAGGTCCGTAAACTTCCATATCAAGACCTAGTCTCTGTGCAGCTTCTTTAATATCTTTAAGACCTTTTTCATAATTTGGTCCACCGCGGCGAACATAAATTTTAACACCGACTTCTTTTAATTTATCTGCATAATTCTCTAGCGCTTGGATAATACCTGTAAATGTTTTGGCAACATCGGTAAAGTTAGCAATTGCGCCACCGATAATTAAAATTTTATCTCTGCCTTGTGCATCTTTTTCTCTTGTCATTAAATCAAATAGAGTTTCAGCGTAAAATTTGGTTTCGCCTGTTGTTGGACCGCCTGAATACTCGCCGTAATTTGCCAAATCTTCGATACCTGCCATATCTGCAATTGTATCTGCATAAACTACCGAAGCACCGCCGCCGGCAACCATTGTCCAAATACGCCCTTTAGGGTTAAGAATAGTCAGTTTTAAAGATGCGCCCGATTTGCTGTCTGCTTCTTCAATTGCTAAAACTTCCGGAGATTTCTCTTCCATTCCAAATGAAGTAGGGAATTCAATATCGCCCCACTCTTCTTTCATTAAGAATCCTGCAGTATCATCTAATTTTGCAACCATATCAAGAAGCTCAACATTATGCCCTTGCAACACAAACGGATTGATTTCTAAATATGCAAAGTGCAACTCTCTAAATGCTTTAAAGAATCCGATAGCAAATTCCGCAAATGCTTCTTTATCTTCTTCCTTTACATCGGCAGGAACATTTGCTCTGATTTTTTCGGCAATTTCATCTTCGCTTTCGGTAATAGAAAATCTAACCTCTACAACTTTATCCCAATTTTCTTCTACTTCCATTCCCCCTTCTGCAGACATATACAAAACATCTTCATCGCCTACTACTGTTGCAGAAATGTAATACTCTTCATCTTGAGTATGAGGAGTAAATGGCTCAACAATAAAGTGAGTCAAATAATCAACAGACGGTTTACCTGTTGGAGTGTCGCCGTCAAAAGAGAAATAAACCTCTTGCTTTTGGCTGCTTTTTTCGTCAATCCATTTAGCAGCGTCTTCTAAAGTTACATCACCCGGTTTATTCACTTTAAAAAGAACTAAACCGTTTTTGCCTCTTTTCCCAAATAGCATATCGGGCTTAGCAACTAAAGCTTTCTCTTTTAGCCAACTGTTTTTGTCAGCTGCCTCTTTTAACTCATCACCATTTTGAACCAAAACCGTTTGGTAAGGGTATGTGAAATTTGGGAAATATTTATCCCAATGCTTAGCTAAAATAGACTTAGCATCATACTCTCTTATCGCTTTTTGAGCCATAAAACTCTCCTTCTTAAGATTATGAGAGCATTTTATCATTACAATTATTTAAAGAAATAAAGATTTAAAAAAGTTATTGAGCTAATAATTTTTTTGTGTATTTTAGAAACAGAAATCAGCAACTTTTTATGCCGTAATATTTATAGAGATTTTTCTCTTTGCTTTTAATATTTTTAATGCATTTGATTTTTTCTTTTTTATACGCTTTAACCTTTTTGGCAGTCGTATAAATTGCCGTATTAATCAGCCATATTTTCTTATTAATAAGTTTATATATAGGGTAGTGCAAAACAATTGCAGATGTCTCCAAGAGCAACACCGCAACTACTGCAGCGCAAGCTTTTGTGTAAATTTTTCTAAAACGTTTTAATCTAACTGTTACCGTATCTTTATACACCGACACTATAAGCGGTGTAATAATAACAAAATATGGAGTAAAATCGGTAATCTTTATCTTTTGGCGGATAGATAAAACAGTAGCAATTGCCAGCGTTACCGCCGTAATATACCAAAGCAAATCACGCTCTTTTTTTATTGCAATTCTATAAACGGTATAGAGGGCGACTATAAAAAATAGGGGCGACAAAACCGCGCCGTATATCCCGAAAAGCTGGAGCAAATGCCCTTTTGGAATACCGTCAATAGGATATGTTTCGTTTACGGAACTTAGTAAAAAAAGTGCACTGGAAATTATAGTAAGCCACCACTCTTTTTTGCTGTAAGAGTAAATTGCAACGGCAAAATAAAGAGCAAAAGCAGCCGTATTTGTGAAAAAAAGTAACACAAAAGAGAGTATCTGCAAACTCTTGATATTACGGTTATGCGCATATATAAAAAGAAGGCTTAAAAAAATCGGTATTGTTGCATAATTTACAATTACCGAAGATACAAAAACACCAGGTGTTACGATATATAAAAAAAGGGTAAAGTATATATAATTTGAATCCCTAAAATAACTCTTTGCAATTTCTAAAAACAGAAACAAAGAGCCAAAAGAGAGCAAAAAGAAAGGTATGCGGATAAAAACCGAATCGCCCAATGTTTTATAAAAAAACTGCGCCAATACCGTGCTTAGATTAAAATGAGTATTAAAAAGCAAATTGGCTTCGGCAACAGTAAAAGGGGTTGAAAAAAGCAGCCATAAAAGAGTAATAATATAGAAAAACAGAAAGCCGTAAAACCCTTTTTTAGAAAAACCGCACTCCATGATTTACAATTTTAAAAAGTTATCCAGCATTTTATGCCCAAAATCACTTTTTATAGATTCAGGGTGAAACTGCACGCCGTAAATCGGCTTGCCTTTAATTTGAAGCGCCATAATTTCGTCATCGTCCGTGCTGTAAGCCGTAATCTCAATGCTGTCTGGCACGCTATCTTTTTGAACAACCAAAGAGTGGTATCTTGTTGCGGTAAATTCTTCGGTAACATCTTTAAAAATCGGGCTCTCTTTTACCTTTTGAACTTGCGAAGTTTTTCCGTGCATCATATTTTTTGCGCGCACAACTTTAGCCCCAAAAGCCTGCGCAATCGACTGATGCCCCAAACACACCCCAAAAAGCGGAGTTGTATCTTTAAACTCTTTTATAACATCAAGCGTAACCCCCGCATCATCGGGAGTAGAAGGACCAGGAGAGAGTATAATTTTTTCGGGATTTAGGGCTTTTATCTCTTCGATTGTCAATTCGTCATTGCGAATAACCTTTAAATCTGCTCCTAACTCTTTGCAATACTGCACAATATTGTAAGTAAAACTGTCGTAATTGTCTATCATTAAAACCATAGCTATTTCTTTATGAGGATTTAAGCAGCAGTATTTTAACATTATTTCTTTAACATAGAGATTTTCATAAGCAGATACATTCGACCGGATGAAGAATTATGACTAACCCTCCACCGGGTATGACCGCCGAATGTATCTGCTTATAAAAATGGCTAAATATAAAAACAGATGCGGCAAAACATACTAATTAGGAGGCATAAAAGGCATGGCACAAAATAATATACCGTATCTGTTTTTATAAACATATAATACCATATTTAGCCAATTGTGTTAATTTTTATGACAAAATGCAAAGTTTTATTACGATAATTAGAAAAGATTATATTAATTTTTGCACGGCAAAGCCGCACAAAATTACTTAGATTCTCTTCTTGCAATTGCTAAAAAAGATAAAAGCATAGCCAGCATATAAATTGAAGCAGCAGCGCTCATAGAATCTTTTGTAACAGATTCTGCGCCTTGCTCTGCTTTGTTGCCGGCGCGGGTTACAGATTGAGCTTTTTTACCCTCTGAATGCAGTTTTTGTGTTACTTTTTCTTTTTTTACGCTTTCTGGAGCTACCGTATTTTCGACTTGAATATTTTCTTCTCCGGCTCTAACAGTTACATATACGGTATCATCTTTTGCAAATTGCATACCGTCAGGTTTTTGGAATACCACTTTATATTTACCCGGCAATAAATTACTTGCACTGAATCTGCCGTATTTATCGGTTGTTAATTCATCTACCGTATTGCCGTCTAAATCGTAAATAGTAACTTTTAATCCGTCTAATACTCCGCTGTTTACGCTGTATGCACCCATACCCATATCTATTACAGAATAAACGCCAATTAGAGAACCGCACTTAAAGTAACCGCCGTCTAAATCTTTATTATTATCGCCGCTTTGCAACTCTACCGGATCGGTTGTATAAGTATCCGGGTTAATATCGCTGTCTTTAGAGTCATCGTTGCCTTTATCTTTATATGTAACATAATACATATCGTCGTCTTTTAGCATTTTAACTTTATATTTGCCCAGTTTTAGATTACAGAATTGATATTTGCCGTCTGCTTTTGTTGTAATTGGCGCAACTTCGTTACCGTTTACATCCGTAACACTGTTTCCGTTTTCATCCATTAATGTTACTACAACGCCTTCAATTCCGTGCTCTTTGCTGTTATTGTCTTGAATACCGTTACCGTCGTAATCTAACCATACGGTATCGCCTAAACAAGCAGGCTTATACAATCCGCCGTCCCAAGTCATATCGTTTCCTGCAGTCGGCAGGTTAATTACTGCTGTTTTGCCTGTTCTCGGGTCTATATCGCTATCTTTAGCATCATTAACACCTGCATCTTTTGGCGAAATGACATAACCGCTTGGCGGTGTAACCTTAACTATATATTTACCTGCATCCAGTTTGCAGAATTTATACTCTCCGTTATCGCCTGTTGTCTGAGGTGCAACCAAATCGCCGTAACCATCTTTTGCAGGGTTGCCGTTACTATCCAGCAACTCTACTTTAGCGCCTTTTAC